>CAZNQC010000164.1:0-8866 GCA_964574825.1 uncultured Sphaerobacteraceae bacterium
ATCTTGAGGTCCCACCCACAACCTCGTAAAATGGACCCCAGAGGCACCCGACAGCGGGTGTCTGGCGCCTACACCCCGCAAGTGAGGACGTGGCATTTGAGGAGAACCTCCTCTCGCCAGATCAGCCAGGCCAATGTGCCGTTGCGGCCCGGGTATCAGCCCGACACCCAGGAACCCGAGATCAAGCTCGAGGTGGGACGTGTCCGCTGGCGAGACCTCATTGGGCTCCGTGGAATCCGCCAACGCATTTACCTGAACCTTCCCAACCGATCGCTCTCGTCGGGGCAACCAGCTCAGGCCGCACTCCGCCAGTTACTGCCGTTCGCCCGCAGCAGCGACCGCGTCTTCGTCGCCCGCAACGGGTCGTCGCCGGTTGGCTATGCGGTCTTCAAGGTTGTCCGGCCCGATGGACGCTGGCAACTCGAAGGGGTCGGCGCCAATCTCGGGGTCTACCAACTCGAACCCGTCTGGGACGAACTCATCCGCGCCGGCATCGTTGCTGCCGGACTCGAAGGCACGCGCCGCCTCTTTGCCCGCACCTCGCACGGATCAGACCTGGCTGCGGTCCTCACCGGCTGTGGCTTCACGCCCTACGACCGCGAAACCATCCTGGCCGCCCCCATGCATGCGCTTCGTCACAGCAACACGCGCATCCGCCGCCAGCAGCATTCCGATGTCTGGGCCATTCACCAACTGGCCATGTCCACCGTGCCGCAACCGGTTCAAAATGCCGAAGCCCTCACCAGTCACCATTGGGACATCACCCATCACCTGGTCTCCACCTCCATCCAATCCGGATGGATCGTGGACGGAGGCAACCAGATTGCAGCCTACATACGTGCCGAATCCCGGCCCGATGCCCACATCCTGGAGTTCATGGTCGAACCAGCCTCGCGTGATCTCTTTCCCGAACTCATCTCCGGTGCGCTCTCCGAGCTCGCCACCACACCACCGCGCCAGGTCCTCATCCTCGTCCGCGCTCACCAGCAGGAGTTCATCCGTCCCCTGCTCAATCGTGGCTTTCACATCCAGGCCGAACAGGACCTCTATGTCAAATACACCACCGCCGTCGCCCGGCTACCAGTTGCACCAGTGGTCACATTCCCGCAGGAAGTCAAGGAACCTGCCGCCAAACGTGTCCCCACCTTCCTGAAAGGAGCATCCGGCGATCCTGCCTCCGAATCATCATGACGATTGCGATCACCGTAGGGGTCGACTCCATGTCGACCCAGGTCCACAAATCACCACATCACCCTGTATCGTCCCGTTCGCACCGCACACTATCGGCACCATCGGTAGGCATAACCGGCCTGGCATGGTTCCATCTGGGGGATTCGGTTGAACACACGCCCACAATCACTCCCTGACCTCGAATCGGTGCAAGCCGCAGAACACGCCGTCACCGATGACCTCAAGGACCTCCTGACCGTCCTGCCCCCGCACGTCTCCGAACGCATCATCGATCTCCAGGAACGGAACGATCATGGCGCGCTGATCGAAATCGTCCTCGATCTCGGTCGGCCACCCGAAGCCCGCTTCCAGTTCGACGAAATCGAACTCTCCGATATCGATGTCACCCGCGACGATCTCGCCTTCGTCTCCAGCCGCATCGGCACCTTTGGCGACGACAACCGCGCCGGAATCGAGCGCACCCTCCATCGCATCTCGGCCATTCGCAATCGCAGCGGCGAAATCGTCGGCCTCACCTGCCGCATCGGCCGCGCCGTCTACGGCACCATCGCCATCATCAGCGACCTCATCGAGAGTGGCCAGAGTGTCCTGCTGCTCGGTCGCCCCGGCGTCGGCAAAACCACCCTGCTTCGCGAGACTGCTCGTGTCCTCGCCGATGAACTCCGCAAACGGGTCGTCGTTGTCGACACCAGCAACGAAATCGCCGGCGACGGAGACATTCCGCACCCGGCCATCGGGCGTGCCCGCCGCATGCAGGTCCCCACACCCACGGCCCAGCACGCCGTCATGATCGAAGCGGTCGAAAACCACATGCCGCAGGTCATCGTCATCGACGAAATCGGCACCGAACTCGAAGCCATGGCCGCCCGCACCATCGCCGAGCGAGGTGTCCAATTGATCGGCACAGCCCACGGCAACACGCTCGAAAACCTGATGCTCAACCCCACGCTCTCCGACCTCATGGGCGGCATTCAATCCGTCACCCTCTCGGACGAGGAGGCCCGCCGCCGCGGCACCCAGAAATCGATTCTGGAACGCAAGGCGCCACCCACCTTTAACGTCATGGTCGAAATCGTCGACCGCGACGAAGTCATCGTTCATCTCGATGTCGCCGCCACGGTCGATGCCATCCTTCGCGGCGCGCCCATCGGCTCCGAAAGCCGGCGCCGCCGGGAAGATGGCACGGTCGAACGCACCTCCAGCAGCGACCAGCGCCGCAACCCACGCACCCTGGCGAGTGACAATAGTGGCGCTGGCCAGCGACCGGGCCTTGCCGCGCAAACGTCCTCGCAACCCATGAATCCGCCAGAGTGGAATGAACCAGCGGACGTCGCGCCCCGCCGGCTTGCCACGCCCGACCCGGCACTGGCTGCCGAGCCGGAAGCATCGCCCGAGCGCTCCGAACCAGTCGCCCCCACGCTGGCGGCATTCGCCCGCGGTCGCGGCACCCGGTCCAAGCCACTGCGCGTCTTCCCCTATGGAGTCAGCCGCAATCGCCTGGAACAGGCCATTCTCAAGCTCGACATCCCGGTCATCATGGTCCGCGACGCCACCGATGCCGATCTCATCATCACGCTGAAGAATGCCTACCGGCAGAAACCACAGCCCGTTCGCGACGCCGAACTGCGCGGCATCCCGGTCTATGTCCTGCGGTCCAACACGGCCACCCAAATGGAGCACGTGCTGGTCTCACTCTTCCCGCACGCCCAGCAACCAAACTCCACCGAGTCCGGCACCGGCCAAACGAAGAGCAACCGGAGCGAATCGCGCAACGAATCGATCGTCCGGGCGCTCACCGAAGCCGAGAACGCCATTTCGGCCATCATGCAGGGAGCCCCGGCCACCGCGCTCAGTCCCCAGTCGCCGCCAATCCGCCGCATGCAGCACGAACTGGCCGAACGCTACAGCCTCGACTCCCGCAGCCGCGGCCGCGACCCGTTCCGCCACGTCGAAATCTATCGCCGTGGCATCCAGTAACGTGCGTGGCCGATTCATCGTCTTCGAAGGACCTGAAGGCGGCGGCAAGTCTCTTCAGGTCCGCACCCTCGCTGGCCGCCTGCGTGACACCGGTCTCGACGTGGTGGAAACCCGGGAACCCGGTGGCACGCGCATCGGCGATGGGCTTCGTGCCCTTCTGCTCGGTCTCGGCGATGACGACTATGCTATTCTCCCGGAGACCGAAGTCCTCATGCTGGCCGCTGCGCGTGCCCAGCATGTGCGCGAGGTTATCGTCCCGGCCCTGACCCGTGGCGCGTGGGTGCTTTGCGATCGATTCGTCGATTCCACCTATGCCTACCAGGGCGGTGGGCACGGAATCGATATGAATCAGCTCCGCCCGATCCAGCACTATGCCACTGGAGGGCTGGAGCCCGACCAGCGAATACTGCTGGACTTGCCTGTGGAAGTTGGCCTCGCCCGGCGCCATGCGGACCCCGAAACGGTCAACCGCATCGACCTGGCAGCCATCGACTTTCACCAGCGAGTCCGGGCCACCTATCGGCAGTTGGCCAACGCTGCCCCTGCCGAATGGCTGGTCATCGATGCGGAACAGGCACCAGACGTCGTTGCCGAACAGATTTGGCAAGGCGTTCAGGTCGGCGAATCAATTGCGTAGCAGGTTGTGGCGGCTGCCCTCACCGGCACCGGCACGACGGGAAGTACGGGAATGAAGCTCGTAATCGCAGTGGTCCAGGGCAACGACGCCGAGCCTCTGCTGGCCGCCCTCGTCAAGGAGGGGTTCCGGGCCACCCAGATCAACAGTGCCGGCGGATTCCTCCGCGAGCGAAACGTCACCCTGCTCATCGGCGTTGCCGATAGCAAGGTCGAAGCCGTTCGCGAGATCGTTCGCAACAACTGTCATTCCCGTACCCGCTTCGTCAACCCGCTCATGCCCATCGTCGAGCCTGGCGAGTTCTACATCCCGAGTCCGGTCGAGGTTCTCGTTGGCGGCGCCACCATCTTCGTCGTCAACGTCGAGCGCTATGAACGCCTCGGCATCGCCTAGACTTCTTCCCGGATCGGCAACACGGCCAGCCCTGCCATCACACCGTCGCTCCCCGCTGGCCCAGAGGAGACACTGATTGGATTTCGAAACGTTCATCGCACGAGGGCTCCAGATTCTGGTCGCGCTCGGGGGCGCCTATCTGGTCGCTACCTGGTTCGTCCTCGCGGTCTGGACCTTCCGGGACATCGAATCCCGCAGCCGCAATGTTGTCACCCAGGTCTTCTCCACCTTGCTCGTCGTTCTCTTCTGGGTGCCAGGCTGGCTGCTCTACCGCCTCCTCCGCCCCAAGGAAACCCTCGACGAGGCCTACCAGCGCTCGCTGGAAGAGGAGTACCTGCTCCAGGATCTGCAGGAGCTCCCGCTCTGTCCCAGTTGCAATCACTTCGTCGACGACGAATGGCGGCTCTGCCCTCACTGCAATACCCAACTGCGTGAAGACTGCTCCAATTGCGGTCGCCTGATCGACCTCAAATGGGATGTCTGCCCCTATTGCGGCACCAACCACGAGCACTCGCACGGTGACGAGCCAATTGCCATCGACGATGATCGCTGGATCGATCCGGCCGCCATCGAGCAGCGACTGCGTGAGGAAGAAGAACGTCGCATTCGTGAGGAAACCCGGGCCCTGCCCGCTGCCACGGCCGCGACCACCCTTGGCCATGATGCCCTTACGCCAGGCGAATCCAGCACCCATGGCTTTGAGGTCGTGACGGGAGCCACGGTCGTGCGCGAGGCGAATGGTCATCGCCCCGCCGAACCTGACCTCTCCCTGCTCCGGGACCCCGATGCCCCGGCCGAAGAACCCCATGACGACACAACGGTCCCCGAGCGCTACCGCATCCCCGTCAGCAACGACTAACCGGGCACCTGCAGGCGGGTGGGCACGGCATCCGGGCGAATCTGGAAGTTGAACTTTTCTCGAATCGCATCGTAGAAGTTGGTCGTACCAAACGTCACCAACTGGAAGGTGTGCGCCCCACGCCGGATCTGCACCACATCACCCTTGTGCAGGTCCATCACTGTCCGGCCGTCCAGAATCAACGATCCCTCATGGTCGTTGGTGTTCACCAGCTCGATCTCGACATTCTCTGATACGACCACTGGTGTGCGGATCGGCGAATGACACGAAATCGGCACGATGGCATACCCCTGCACCCCGGCGGTGAGGATGGGCCCCCCTGCTGCCATGCAATAGGCGGTGCTGCCCCGGGCAGTCGACACGATCATCCCATCGCCGGGGTAGGTGTTCACGAAGTGCCGGTCGATGTAGACCTCGATATCCAGCATCCGGTTGCCGCCCCGGATCACCACATCGTTGATCGCCCATCCCTGGTCACGACGCTCACCATCCCGGACGAGGGTGGCCTGCAACGTGGAACTGGTCTCCAGCGTGTACTGCTCGGCAATCAGCAGTTCCACTGCCGTGCGCCAGTCCTGCTGTTCCACCAGCGCCAGAAACCCTACCTTCCCGAAGTTGATACCCAGGAGGGGAACATCCGGATAGACGTTGGCCGAGCGCATCATCAGCCCATCGCCGCCGAGCACGATCACCGCATCCACACCCGCGGCGCCGTGAATGTTGAGCTCGCTCTCGGGCACCACATCGTGCCCGTTGGCATCAAGCCACGCCGAAATCTCATCGCCCAATGTACGTGCTTCCACCTTGCTGAACGCCGCCACGATTCCGTACCGCTTCGACACTGTCATGCTCCTGACGAATCGTCGTTGATCTGTGCCATTCGATGAGACTGGGTAGCCGCTGCCCACGACGGTGTGAGGTAGGCGGCATGGTCGTCCTGCGCCGCGAATTGATAGAGCGCCGCCGGCCGATGACTGCCGTCGCGGCGCATCTGATGCGTCTTGGTCAGTGTCCCGGAAGCGACCATCCGCCGTCGGAAGTTGCGCTTGTCCACGAGATGACCGAGCACGGTTTCGTACGTCTGCTGGAGTTCGGACAGGGTGAACTGCACGGGCAGCAGGTGAAAGGCGATGTTGGTGTACCCGAGTTTCGCCTTCAGCCGCACCAGGGCATAGTCAAAGACCATCCGGTGGGTTTCGTCGTGAATGTGAAGATGATCGACCGGACTCCAGACCACCCGATCGTCCGCATGTCGCAGATCGACATCCTGCCGGAACAGCACGATGTATCCGATCGCCACTTCCTGGCGGCCAGTCCGGTCCACGCTCAGCGAGTAGAGCTGCTCGACGTACTGCGCAGGCACACCGAACCATTCCACCACCAGGCGCGCCGCCGCGGCATCCAGCGCCTCGCCAGGTGCGGGGTGACCGGTGATCAGGGTGGTGCCAAACCGCGTGCCAGCCCGGTGCGCGGCATCCAGTCGCAACTGGTTGAGCCGAAACGGCACCAGGATGATGGTCAGGCGCGGCGCCTGCTGGTCTTCGATGGGAGGGTGCTGGTCACTGCTCATGGGCGGTCGCATGCTCTCGGATCGAACCGGCAATGTTTGCCATGAGCGTACATCATCGTTCGCCCCGCCTGAGGTCACGATCCGGCAGGCTGTCACGCATCGGCCACGCGGGGCCGATATTGCAGGGCCTCGGCGACGTGGGTCGTCTCGATCTGCTCGACACCAGCGAGGTCGGCAATGGTGCGCGCCAGCTTGAGCACCCGGTGATAGCCCCGGGCCGAGAGCGCCAGTTGCCGAACTGCGGTTCGCATCAATGCCTCGCCCTGATCGTCGAGCCGGGCGTATTGCTGAACTTCGCGCGGCCCCATGTCGGCATTGGTGCGGACATCACCGTAGCCGAAGCGGGTGGTCTGGACCTCCCGGGCCTGCTGAACGCGTTCTCGCACGGCAGCCGATGGCTCCCCTGCCCGGCGATCGGAAAGCTGCTCGTAATCGATCCGGGGCACCTCAAGATGGATGTCGATCCGATCGAGCAGCGGGCCGCTGATGCGCTTCTGGTAGCGCGTCACTGCCGATGGCGCACACCGGCACTCACGAGCCGGGTCCCCATGGAACCCACAGGGACAAGGATTCATGGCCGCGACCAGCGTGACGTTGGCCGGAAAGTTGACCGTGCCCGACGCCCGTCCGATCGAGATCTTGCGATCCTCCAGCGGCTGCCGGAGCACCTCGATGGTCTGCGAGGTGAACTCCGGGAGTTCGTCGAGAAACAACACACCCCGATGCGCCAGGCTGATCTCGCCCGGACGCGGCCAGGTTCCGCCACCTACCAGTCCGGCGTGACTCGTGGTGTGATGCGGAGCCCGAAACGGCCGCTCGCGGATCAACGGCGTTTCGGGTGGCAGGAGTCCCCGCACGCTGTAGATGCGGGTGACTTCCAGGGCCTCATCGATGTTCATCGGCGGCAGGATCGACGGCAGGGCGCGAGCAAGGAGCGTCTTCCCGGAACCGGGAGGGCCGCTCATGATCAGGTTGTGGGCGCCGGCTGCCGCCACTTCAAGCCCGCGTTTGACATGTTCCTGCCCGCGAACGTCGGCGAAGTCGGTGCCGGTCACCTCAGGGGTGGCCAATGTATCGAGGTCGTCGGAGGTGATCGGATCGATCAGCACCATGCCGGTGAGATGGTTGACCAGGTCAGCCAGCGTGCGCACCGGGTACACATCGATGCCTGCCACGAGCGCCGCTTCCCGGGCATCGGGCTCCGGAACGAAGGCCCGCTTGAGTCCCTTCTCGGCGGCCATGGTCATCATGCTGATGATGCCCGGCGTGTGCCGGACGATACCGTCGAGTGACATCTCGCCGACGATCAAGGCGTCCTCGATGTCGGACCAGAACTGGCGACCTGCCATCAGGATGCCGATTGCGATTGGGAGGTCGTAGGTTGGGCCCGCCTTTTTCAGGTCCGCCGGTGCAAGGTTGACCGTGATGCGTCCGAACGGAATCTTGCCACCACTATTGCGGATCGCGGCCCGAACCCGTTCGCGGCTTTCCTGCACGGCAGCATCGGGCAGACCAACCAGCACCATGCCCGGCTGGCCCCCGTTGCTGACATCGACCTCGACTTCGATCAGGACGCCATCGAGACCCACTACCGCGCAACTCAGAACCTTTGCCAGCACCAGCCCGTACCCCCGGCATCGTCGTGGAGATTGCCTGCAACCCTCGTGAACAATGCGCCACTATTGCCCGATTTTGTCGGTCTCGAATCGGAAATCACTGTACCATTTACCAAGGAAATGACGGGCCAAAATGGACTGGCCCTTGTGCATGACAGGAACCTCAACATGATTGTGCTTCACCCCGGTGCGGAAGTGCCGGTCACGATTCCCGAGGGGGGCGGCAAGCGGTTTGCCGTAACCACGGGACGCGCCCTGACTCGCCGTTGCCCCTACTGCGGCGGACGCGGGGTGTTCAAGAGCTACTTCTCCCTGAAGGATCGCTGCCCGCACTGCAATACCCTCTTCGAGCACGAGGAGGGTTTCTTCCTCGGCAGCTATATCATCAACATCGGGTTCACCGAACTGGTGACCGTGCTGATCGTGGTCTGGATGATTGCGGCCCTCAGCCTCACCGTGTTGGAGATGCAGATTATTGGGGTGGTCATGGCCGTGGCGATGCCGGTCCTCTTCTACCCCATCGCGCTGCTGCTCTGGATTGCGCTGGACATCTCAATCCACGATCCAGGTGATTTCTCCAAGCGCGTCCGCCAATAGGCGTCGTGTCCTCTGCCACTGGTTTGGCA
>CAZNQC010000165.1:0-7298 GCA_964574825.1 uncultured Sphaerobacteraceae bacterium
AGAACCAGCCGACCAACCATGGCGGACGTCGCGCGAGCAGCGAACGTCTCCGTCACCACCGTGTCCTACGTGCTCGGCGGGCGGCGAGGTCGCGGTGCGGCCACGCGTATCAGCGACGAAACGCGACAACGGGTGCTGGCGGCAGTTGATACAACCGGATACCGAGTCAACCTTCCGGCCCGGAGCCTGCGGCGCCAACGCACGGATCACATCCTGGTCCTGATCGACCGGCTTTCCAGCCCATACAGCCAGAAGGTGGCGACGGACATCAGCACCGTGCTGGCAGAGGCTGGGATTCGCCTGTCCGTGATGGTCTGTCCCGATCATGCGCAACTGGCGAGCGCCCTGGAAATGGCGTCCGGGCAGGTCGCCGATGGTGCCATCGTGATCAACCCGACCCGCCCGTTCTCCGCCGAAGTGCTGGCAGAAGGGGCCGCCCACGGAGTTCCGATTGTGGCCGTGGGCAGTTTCGAGCCACTGGGGTTCGATGTCGTCCAACCCCAGGGAGATGGACAGGCAGTGGCAACCGCAATCGATCACCTGATCGCCACCGGTCGGCGCCGAATCGCATTCATCGGGCACCTGGACGACCAATCGGTGCCCGAATCGCGCTTTGTCGCGGTGCGGGATCGTCTGGCCGACCACGGTTTCTCGATCGACGCTTCCCTGGTTCGGACCGGCGCCCGAGACCGGTCGCTGGCCCACCTGGCGGCGCTCGATCTCCTCTCCTGCGATGACCCGCCCGACAGCATCATCTCGGCGTCCGACATTGGCGCCATCGCCACGATCTGGGCTGCGCACCGACGGCAGGTAGACGTTCCGGACGATGTGGCGGTGGTTGGCTGCGGCAACATCGACGAATGCCTGCTGACCGTTCCCACACTGTCATCCGCTGGCCCCAGCCACCTCGACTTCACCCCCGTGGCGCGGCGGATGATCGACCGGCTTGCCCACCCAAACGATCCACCCGAGTTGCTCACGTTCGAACCCTGGTCGTTCTTTGCGCGGGAATCGAGCCACGCGCCGCCACGCCAGCAGCATGGCCACTGAAGAAAGGAGGACCCACAGACATTCTGCCTTGGCCCGACCAGCGCACCTCAATCACTCGCCGGGGACTCACGTGTCACGCATCGTCACAGTACGTCAGGAGTTCACCATGTCTCGATCGTTCTCCCGCCGCCAGGTCATTCGCGCCGGAGCCGTCGCCACGTCAGCCATTGCCGGTGCGCACTATCTGCGGCCGGTGCTCGCCCAGGAAGCGAGCCCTGCACCGGGCACCATCGTGATTCCGGACAACGGGGTCGACCTGCCGACCGACGACATCACGTTCCGCTGGATCGACAGCGGCGACCTGAAGGCGCTGTTCTACAACGACTTCCACGCGGCCTATGAGGAAGCGCACCCCAACATCACCATCCAGTACGACCCGTTGCCCTGGACGGAGATCAATCAGATCGTGCCAATTGGCGTGCAGAGTGGCGATGCGCACGACATTTTCGCCATGCCCCAGGATGTGGAATCCGCCCAGGCGGTGGCCGAAGGCTGGGTGGCTCCACTGGACGACATCATCCCCAACTTCGAGGAATGGAAGGCGAGATTCCCGGTTGGTTCATTCATGGATGGTGTGCACGTTTTCGATGGCCTGACATACACCTTCCCACAGACTTCCAGCAAGCGCTACGCGACAATGATCTTTGCCAATGCCGACGTGATGGAGGAGGCTGGTTACGACCTCTCCACCCAGCGCCTGACCTGGGACGAGTTCCGCGAGGCGGCTCGCAAGGTGACGGAGCAGGGTCAAGGTCAGTACTACGGCGTGATCTGGGGTGGACAATCGACCCCCAACTTTGGGGAAGTTGTCCGGAACTTCGCCCGCATGGCCGGTGCCTCGGCCGGCAGTGGGGTGGGGTTCCCAGACATCGACTGGCGCACCGGCGAGTTCGTGTACACCAGCGACGAATACATCGCCGCGGTGGAGTTGCTGCTGGCGCTGCAGCAGGATGGCAGCGTGTTCCCGGGTTCGATGTCCATCAATGAGGCGGAAGCCCGAGCCCAGTTCCCAAATGGCATTGCCGGGATGACGCTGGGCGGTCCGTGGATCATTCCCCAGTGGCAGCGTGACGCGCCTGACTTCCGATGGACCCTCTCCAGCCAGCCGATTCCGAATGGCGACGTGAACATCCCGATGACCTTCGAGGAGACTGGCGCCAACCAGCTCTGGGTGTACGCCAACAGCCCCTACAAGAACGTGGCCGGCGACATGTTTGCGTACATCGGCAGTGTCGAGGGACAGGTCGCGATCATGGCTTCCACCGGCGGCAACCTCCGGGCGATGGTGCCAGAAGCGGTAGAAATCGCCCAAGCCAGCGTGGAACTCGATCCCTTTGCTTCCACCGCGCTCGCGCTTTATGACGAGCAGCTACGCCTTGGACCAATGGTGTCAGTGCGGAATCCGGAGGTTGCCGCGATTGCCGCCGAGCGCCAGCCACTGCAACCAGACCTCGGCACCCTCGTGCAGGGCATCCTGACCGGCCAGGTGCAGGATGTGCCAGCCGCCATGCAGGACCTGCAGGACAGGGCCAGTGCCGAACTCGACCGAGCGATAGGCGCCGCCCAGGAGAAGGGCGCCAACGTCTCCCGCGACGACTTCGTGTTCACGGACTGGGATCCGCTGGTCGACTACAGCGCCGACAACTACTGATTGTGTCTCTCGAAGAAGGGCGGGGCGGACCACGCCTCCGCCCTTCTTCCCGGAGCAGAAAACGACCATGAGCATCGCAACGAGCCAGTTGCCAGCGGACAGCGTTCAGCCGCGCGGTGGCCGAAAGTCGCTTGGGCGCCAGATCTGGACATCCCGCTGGTGTTACCTGTTCATGCTGCCAAACCTGGTGCTGGCAGCCATGTTCACGTTCTATCCCGCCGTCATGTCGTGGTATTTCGCATTTCTTGACTGGTCGGGGTTCACTGGCACACGCACCTGGGCAGGGTTCGACAACTTCCGGCTCGTGATCAACGATGCGTTTTTCTGGAATGCCTACAAGCGGTCATTCCTGTTCATGATTGTCGCCGTTCCGATCCAGGTGGTGCTGGCATTCATTCTGGCGCTGGTGCTGAATGATTCGACCTACAAGTTGGGGACGTTCTTCCGCACGGTCTTCTTCCTGCCGGTGGTGACCAGCGCCGCGATCATTGGGATCGTGATGACCTTCGTGTTCAGTCCATTCAATGGCCCGATCAACAAGGTCCTGCTGCAAGTTGGTCTCGTGGATCGGCCTGTTGACTTCCTGGGCGACCCCAGCACGGCGTTGTGGACCGTGGCCGCCGTGTGGATCTGGAAATGGTTCGGCATCACGATGATCTATTGGCTGGCCGCCCTGCAGGTGGTGCCGCAGGATCTGTACGAGGCCGCCAGAATCGACGGCGCGAACCGATTTTCGCTGCACAAGGACATCACCCTGCCGATGATCGCGCCGTTTGCGATGGTGATCGTGCTCATCACGATCGTGGGGTCGCTCAATGTCTTCGGCCTGGTCCAGACCATGACCGGTGGCGGTCCTTATTTCTCCAGCGAGGTGATGGAGGTCTACATCTACCGCAATGCCTTTGGGAACACGGGTATTCCGCGGCTGGGATTCGCCTCGGCAGCGGCGCTCTTCTTCGGCGTGACCGTGGTTGGCATTTCCCTGATCCAGGCGTGGGGGCTGCGCAAGGCCGCTGCCACTCGCGCCCAGATGCGTGAGGGATAGGAGGTCTCCACCATGAGCAGTGTTGTCGCACCGGCCACCACCCCCATCCCCGCCCGGCGATCCCGCAAGAGACGGCCGCGCCTGCGAGCGTTCGTCACCACGGCCATTCTGTTGCCGCTCGGCTTTGGCTGGATCTATCCGTTCCTGTGGATGTTGAGCGCAGGATTCAAGACGAACCAGGAGATCTTCTCCGGACTCAGCCTCATCCCGGCAGATCCCCAGTTCGACAACTTCAGCCGGGCCTGGACAGACGCGCGGATTGGCCGGTATTTCCTGAACACCACCATCGTCACGATCGGCTCAATCGCGCTGGTCGTGATCTCCGTTTCGATGATCGGGTATGTGCTCGGCCGGTACTCGTTTCCCGGCAAGCGGCTTGTCATCATCCTGTTCGCCTTGACCATCTTCCTGCCAGAGGGGTACACGATCATCCCGATCTTCGAACTCGTTACCAAACTGGGCCTGGCCAACTCACTGCTCGGAGTTACCCTCGCGCAATCCGGCGGCGCCAATGTGGTGATGGTGTTGCTTTTCGCCGGGTACTTCGCCCACCTGCCCAAGGAACTGGAAGAGGCGGCCGTGCTGGATGGAGCAGGGTTCTTCCGCGTGTTCTGGCAGATCATGTTGCCACTCGCCAAGCCGGTGATTGCGACCACGATCATCCTGCAGTTCATGAACAGCTGGAACGCTTTCCTGCAGCCACTGGTGCTCACCCTGGCGCGACCCGACCTGCGGACGCTGGCTGTCGGCATCTACGCCTTCCAGGGCCAGTTCTTCACCGACTGGTCCGGCATGGCGGCAGCAGCCACCATCAGCCTGGCCCCGATCGTCATCGTATTCCTCTTCCTCCAACGCTATTTCGTGGAAGGGATCGCTGGAGCAGTGAAGACATGACCAACGTCCTGATCCTGATGTCCGATGAACACAATGCACGCTTCGCTGGTCCCTACGGACATCCTTTTGTGCAGACACCGAATATGGACCGGTTGGCTGCCAGTGGCACCGTATTCGAGCGCGCATACTGCCCGTCTCCGCTCTGCGCTCCGTCCCGCTCGTCGTTCCTGTCGGGATTGCCGCCGCACCAGACAGGAGTGATCAACAACTGCGTGCTGGAACATGTCGATCTGCCAACCTACGGCGGTGTGCTTGCGGAGCAGGGCGTGCACACGGTGACGGTCGGCAAGACCGATGTCTTCGCCCCGGCCGATCGGCTTGGCTTCAGCGAGAGCCTGCTGGGTGGGGATCGAAAGATTCCCGGAGACATCAATTTCCGGCGCGAGCCCCTTTCGATTCGCGATGATGGTCCCGGGCGAGCCGACCGGTTCGGTCTCCGGGACGACGCGTTCGCCAGGGACACCCGGATCGTCGACCGGGCCGTGGAATGGCTCGGGCAGACGGCTCCAACTGTCAGCGCACCATGGACGTTGACGGTGAATATCGTCGCGCCCCATTTCCCGCATTACGCGCCAGCCGACCTGTGGGAACTCTATGCCGACCATGAGGATCTCCCCGAGGTGGGCGCGGAGGCGGCATCGGCCAATCACCCGTACGCACAGGACCTGCGTCGTCACTTCCAGACCGGCACATTCTCCGAGACCCAAATCCGGGGCCTGCGACGCGGGTACTACGCCGGGGTGACCTATGTGGACCGGCAACTGGGGCGGCTGCTCGACGTGCTGGACCGCCACCACCTGCGAGACGACACGGTGGTCATCTACACCTCCGATCATGGTGAGATGCTGGGCAAGTTCGGCATGTGGTGGAAATGCGCGATGTACGAGGATGCGGCCCGTGTGCCCCTCATCGCGTCCGGTCCCGGCTTCGCTGCGGGTAGCAGGGTGACGACACCGGTGACGCTCTACGACCTCCAGGCCTCGCTCTTCCAGGCGACGGAAAGCGTGCGTCCGGCCGCCTGGTGGGGATCGCCGCTCCAGAACGTGGCGCCGCACGATCCGGACCGGACCATCGTGACCGAGTACCACGGTCATGGCACCCGGGGCGGCACGTTGCTGGTCCGCAAGGGACCATGGAAACTGTTGCATCACGAGAAAGCGCCAGACCAGTTGTTCAACCTGGACATCGACCCGGAAGAACTCGACGACCGGATCGACGCCGAGCCCGAGGTGCGGAGAGAACTGGAACGCGCGTTGCGGGAGTGGGTCGATCCGAACGATGCATTCTCCCGGGCCAATGCCCGCGAACAGGCCCTACTCGACGGCCTGGCAGCTGCAGGGTATCGATAGTCCAACAGCGTCCGTCATCATGATGTTTCGAGGAGAGAAGTCCGCGCATGAGCCGCTCGCCAAACGTGATCGTCTTCTTTACCGACCAGCAGCGCTGGGACTCGATGGGATTGCATGGCAACCCGCTCGACCTGACGCCTAACCTCGACCGGGTTGCGCGCGAGGGCACGCATGTCAACAACTCGTTCACGTGCCAACCCGTCTGCGGCCCAGCCCGCTCGTGCCTGCAGACCGGCCTGTATCCAACCACCACCGGTTGCTTCCGAAACAGCATTCCCCTCCCGGAGGGACAACGCACCCTCGCCAACTGGTTCAACGATGCGGGGTATCACACCGGCTACATTGGCAAGTGGCACCTGGCGGATGGCGACCCGGTGCCACCGGGTGAACGCGGCGGCTACCAGACCTGGCTTGCTGCCAACACCCTCGAATTCACCTCGGAGCCATACCGGTTCACGGTTTTCGACAACGATGAAGAAGAAGTGACATTCCCAGGCTACCGGGTGGACGCACAGACCGACGCGGCAATCCGCTACGTCGCCGACCATCGCGAGGAGCCTTTCTTCCTGTTCTGTTCGTATCTGGAACCCCATCACCAGAACCGGGTCGATGACTACCCGGCTCCGGTTGGCTACCGACCACGTTACGAAGGGCGCTGGACCCCGCCCGACCTGCTGGCCCTCGGTGGGTCTTCGCAGCAGCACCTGGCGGGGTACTGGGGGATGGTCAAGCGGCTCGACGAAGCCTACGGACGTCTGCTCGACGCGTTGAAGAGTCTCGACCTGCTGGACGACACGATCGTGCTGTTCACGTCCGACCATGGTTGCCACTTCAAGACCCGCAACAGTGAGTACAAGCGCTCCTGCCACGAATCCTCGATTCGCGTGCCAACCGTCTTCACCGGCCCGGGGTTCGAGGGAGGCGGCCAACTGCGGGAACTGGTGAGCCTGGTGGATCTGCCCCCGACGCTGCTGGATGCCGCCGGGATTCCGGTGCCGGACGAGATGCAGGGCCGATCGATCATGCCGCTGGTCCGGCGCGAGCCGCATGAACCATGGCCTGGGGAGGTCTACATCCAGGTCAGCGAGGCCGAGGTGGGCCGCGCGATTCGCACACATCGCTGGAAGTACGGGGTGACGGCTCCGGGCCTCGGAGGCAACGACGCTCCCTGGTCCAGCGAGTACGTGGAATCCTGTCTTTATGACCTGGAGGTCGATCCCTACGAATTGAACAACCTGGTTGGCAAGGCCGCCTATCGCGAACTCTGCGATCGATTGGGTGAACGCCTGCTGGCGAGGATGGCAGAAGC
>CAZNQC010000165.1:7398-8820 GCA_964574825.1 uncultured Sphaerobacteraceae bacterium
CCACAGGGGCGGTAGGATCGCCGTCATTGAGCAACGGCCGGATCGTCACCATGCCACCAGGAGAACCAGGACCTCATGCCACGCCCACGTATCACGCTCGTTGGAGCCGGAAGCACCGTTTTCGCCAAGAACATCATCGGCGACGTCATCTCCTATCCGGAGCTGGCTGACTGCACGATCGCCCTGTTCGACATCGATGCCGAGCGATTGAAGACCTCGAAAATCGTCGCCGAGAAGCTGGTCACTTCAATCGGTGCGCCCACTACCATCGAAGCCACAATGGACCGCAAGGAAGCCCTGACCGGGGCCGACTTCGTGATCTCGATGATCCAGGTCGGCGGCTATCGCCCGAGCACGGTGATCGACTTCGAGATTCCCAAGAAATACGGCCTGCGGCAGACGATTGCCGACACACTTGGCATCGGCGGCATCATGCGCGGGTTGCGCACCATTCCGGTGCTGATTGATGTCGTGAAAGACATGGAAGAGGTCTGCCCGAATGCGCTCTTCCTCAATTACGTCAACCCGATGGCGATGAATTGCTGGGCAATCGGCCGCGTCAGCGACATCTCCACCGTGGGTCTTTGCCACTCGGTGCAGGGCACGGCCGGGGAGCTGGCGAAGGACATCAACGTCCCGATCGATGAGATCAACTACGAATGCGCCGGTATCAACCACATGGCCTTCTACACCCGCTTCGAGCGGGATGGCGTGGATCTCTACCCGGAGATTCGGAATGTGCTCGCCGAAGATCGCCAACCCGATACGAACCGGGTGCGCTACGAGATCTTCAAGCGATTCGGCTACTTCGTGACCGAGTCGAGCGAGCACTTCTCGGAATACGTGCCGTGGTTCATCAAGCGCGACCGGCCGGAGCTGATCGAGGAGTTCAACATCCCGCTCGACGAATATCCTCGCCGCTGTGAGAACCAGATCGCGAAATGGGAATCGATGCGCGCCGAATACGAGGGCGAGGCACCGATTGAGCACAAGCGGTCGCACGAGTATGCGTCACGGATCATCCTCGGCAGGGTGACCGGCGAACCGCAGGTCATCTACGGCAACTTCCCGAACCACGGGTTGATCTCCAACCTGCCGGAAGGCTGCTGCGTGGAAGTGGCCTGCCTGGTCGACAAGAATGGCTTCCAGCCGACCGTGTTTGGTGAGCTGCCCGTGCAACTCGCCGCGCTGATGCAGACCAACATCAACGTCCAGGCGCTGACGGTGGAAGCCGCCATCACCGGCAAGAAGGACTACATCTACCAGGCGGCCGCGCTCGATCCCCACACGGCGGCGGAACTCTCGCTCGACCAGATCTGGAACCTCGTCGACGACCTGATCGAGGCTCACGGCGACTACCTGCCGGCCTACAGCTAGAGCTGACCGGCGATAGGGCCAGGAGGACAACAGCCGCTTGCTCCT
>CAZNQC010000166.1:0-8772 GCA_964574825.1 uncultured Sphaerobacteraceae bacterium
CTGACGATTGATTCCACACCGGCAATGAGGTCCAGGGCGATCTGCTGGATATGCCCCGCAATCCAGTTCTGCATCGAGTCGGGAACGTATTTTTCGTAGGCCTCATGGATGTCGGGATTGTTCTCCTGAATCTGGTCCCAGTAGGTCGAGAAGTTGAGGAGCAGTTCCTGGGTTTCATCGATGATCGGATTGAGCAGGCTGCCAATCAGCAGGATGAACAAACCGATCGCCAGGATCGATGACCCAATGGCGGCGATGGGGCGAGAGAAGCGGCCCAGGAATCCGTGTTTCGGCAGGATCCGTTCCAACCAATGCACCACTGGCAACAGCATGTAGATGACCAGGACACCCAGGATGTAGGGGGCCAGGGCGTCGCGCGCCAGCCAGATGATGAGCAGCAGAACCCCCAGGACCCCGATCGTGAAGATCTTCGCGGGAAATGTCAGATGCGGTCCCGGTTCAGGCGGCATGATTGGTGCCGAGCCGGGACCATTGTTGTTGGCGGACGCATCCATCAGGAGGTTCCTTCTGGAGTTGAGGTCACCGGTCCGACCTGGTTGGCTTCCCGGTTCCAGCTCTCGATCACATCGGCGATGGTGAGTGACGGGGTAACGGTGCCGAAGTCGGGGGCGGCCGCCTCGATCATGTCCCGGGTGGTTTGGTGCACGTTTGCCAGGCGCAGCGGAATGTGTTTGCCCGCCAGCGATTCCCTGATTTCGTCGAGTGTGCTGACAGAACCCAGGTCGATGTGGGGGGCGGTCGCCAGATCGATGACCACCAGCGCAGGCGGCCTGGCTCGTTCGTCCAGATCGCGGTCGAAATCCTGCTTGATGATGGGCACGTTGGCGTAGAACCACCCGGCATCAGCCCGGAACACCATGATGTCCGGATCGGGCGATGCGCCGTCGAGATGGTCGATCGAGACGTATTCGTTGGTGTCGGGCCGGCGAGCGAGGAGCGAAGTATGTGGCAGTGACACACGTTTCAGCACGGCGAGGAACGAGAAGAGCACCCCGATGATGATGCCTTCCAGCATGCCGAACGTCAGCACGCCCAGCATGGTGAACATGGCGGCCAGGAAGTCGACCATGCTCAGGTGGTAGAGGCGTTTGAGCGCGGGGATGTCGATCAGGCCCTTCACGGCCACGATGACGATGGCGGCCAGGACAGTTTCGGGCAGGTAGCTGAACGGCTCGGTCAGGAAGAGCAGCACCAGGGCGATCACGATGGCCGCAAAGAACCCGGCCAGCGGCGTCTTCGCGCCAGATTCATCGTTGACGGCCGAGCGGGACATGCTCCCGCCAACGCTGTAGCCCTGCATCAGGCCCGAGGCCAGGTTGGCGCCGCCGTTGGCATAGAGTTCCTGATTGGCATCGATCTCGTACTTGTGCCGGCTGGCGAAGGTGCGTGCGGCTCCGACGCCTTCCACATACGACAGCAGGAACACGCCGAAGGCGAGCATCAGCAGGTCATTGAGTTGGTCGGCCGAGACCGCGGGGAAGGCTGGTATCGGCAGCCCGCCCGGAATGGTGCCGGCGACGTCGATCCCGCGAGACTCGAGATTGGTGCCCCACATCAGAGTGATCGCGACGATGGTGATCAGCAACGACGCCGGCAGGCGCGGGAATGTGCGTTCGAGGACCAGGAGGACAACGATCGTGATGCCCCCCATCAGCAAGGTGGGGCCATTGGTGTCACCCAGGTGAGAAAGGACATTCCAGATTCGCTCGAAGAAGCTGCCTTGCACACCTTCGATACCGAAGAGTTTCGATATCTGGCTTGAGGCAATGTAGAGCGCCGCACCGGCCGAGAAACCGGTCAGGATGGACTCCGAGACGAAGTTGACGATGAACCCGACCCGGAAGATACCGGCCAGGATGGCCATCAGCCCCGACATCACCGCCACCATCGCGGCGGCGGCGGCGTACTGGTCCGGATCGGAGAATGTCATCACCCCCAGCGAACCGGCCACCATGATCGACAGAGCGGAGGTGACGCTGTAGGAGAGTTGCCGGGATGTGCCCATGACGGCATAGACGATCAGGGCAACCAGATTGGCATAAAGCGCGTGCTGCGGTTCGAGACCGGCCAGTGATGCATAGGCCAGGTCTTCGGGAATGGCAAACGCCGCTACCGTGACACCGGCGATGAGGTCTGGCCGGAGCAGACCCCGGTTATAGGTTCGCCCCCAACGAAGGATCGGAAACACCGTGGCCAGCCGCTGCGTGAGTGGTGCATGTGGAGTGGCAGATGCGCTAGCCATGGTGCAGGTGTCTCCCGATCAAGCGTTGGGCAGATGGCGGTGGGGCTAGATTCCGCCCAGCCCCTTGCCGATGATGTTGAAACCGAGGATGAGGAACAGGACCGCCATGATGGTGGCGTTGTTGCCGACCAGCCATTCGCGAACGTCGTTCAGGATTGCTTCACCCTTCTTGCCAGCGGCCAGGAACACGATCATGGGGGCCAGCATGCCGAGCGAGGCGATGATGACGAAAAGGATGAAGACGGTGGCAAGTTCGCCGCCGTTGAGCCCTGCCTGGCCAATGTCACCAGCCGACGAAATGAGCATCGGAATGTTTTTGGGATTGGCAGCTGCCAGCAGGGCGCCGAGGCCGAGGGCCTTGACCGGAGTAACCGTGTCCATTGCCTGCATCCACTTCGGCAGCGTGGCCGGTTGGCCGTTCTTCGGACGCCCTTGCCATTGTCGCCAGGCGAGACCCACCAGGAGCAGACCAAGCAGGATTCTGACCCAGGCCATCGCCGAGTTGGTGTCGGATGCATCGCTGTCCGAGCCGCCCTTGACGAGGAAACTGATGACGATGAGCCCGATGGCGATACCGCCCGCCCAACCGCCGATGAAGGCCCAGGCTTTGGCCATTCCACCGGCACTGACCAGCATCAGGATGTACCCAACGATGGCCATCGGACTCAGTGCAATGCCAATTGCTGGCCCGAGATAGTCCCCTATAACTCCAAGCATGGTGATCCCCTTGCTACCCGGTGATTACTGACTGGCTGCAGTACCTGAACGCCAGGTACCGATGAAACCTTCCGCTCTACGAATGGACTCGTGCCGGATCAACGTCGACGCAAACACGTTCTCAATCCCAATGCCATCAACCTGGTGCAGGCGCTCCATTCGTTCGCGCACGGCGGGTTCAATGCCAACCAGCAGGAGGACGCCCTGCTGGCTCCGGAGTTGGGTTGCATACGTATTCAGAATGCCAAGCAGGGTGCTGCCGACGTCCCCCTGGCCCTTCAGGCGCAGGATGACTGCTGCTTTCCTGGCGTCGCCGACCTTGGGGAGAATGTGCTGAAGTGTGCGGGCACCGGCGTAGAACAGGCTGCCGTCGACATCCAGCAACACGGTCTGGTCATCATGGAGGACAGACGGAACTGGACCTTCCACCAACCGGCCGTCTTCGCGTTGCAGGCGAGTGACCCGGATGTCGGTGCTGGCCCGATAGATGAAGAGAATGCTGGCCACCACGACACCGAGGACGATGGCTTGCTGCAGTGGAATGACGAGGGCGAGGCAGAACGTGAGCAGCATGGCCAACCGTGAGCGCCAGTTGGTGCGCTGGACCGATTGAATGAGTGGGAACTTGATGGACAGGGCTGAACTATAGATCAGCAAGGCAGCCAGGGCCGCCATCGGAATGAGGCTTAGCAGGCCGCCCAGCAGAAGCACGAAGACGATGACCACGATGGCCATCATAAACGACGCCCAGCGGGTTTGGGCGCCGGAACTGACACCCAGAGCCGTGCCACTCAACGAGCCACCGCCGGGCATGGCCTGGAAGAAACTGCCGGCAACGTTGGCGATGCCCTGCGCCATGAAGTCCTGGGAGTCGTCGGGTTCCTGGCCGGTGGAATTGGGGTAGCGTTGGGCCACGCCGGCCGCCTGCAGCAACCCGACGATGCCGACGGCCACGCCGGTGATGCCCATTCTCGCAATTTCCCGGAGGTCCGGGACATGGAACTCGGGGAGACCGCCGGGAATGTCGCCGAGGCTGCTGACCAGGGCAATGGAGTCCTTGTGCCAGAACCAGGCGATCGCCGTTGCGAGTGCCAGCGCGATCAGCAGATTGAACTGGGCGACCCGGGTGAAGCCCAGACCGACCATGAGCCCGATAGCGATGATGCCGACGACGGTGGTGGCGAGATCGATTTGCCCGAAATGCGCGAGGAGGTTGGCGGTTTTCTCCAGCTTGCCGTTGCCATCTCCGCTGTACCCGAAGAAATCCCAGAGTTGACCCAGGATGATGAGCACGGAGACACCGGTGAGCAGGCCGGTCATGACGGCGTTGCTGACGAACTTGGTGAGTATGCCCAACCCCAGCACGCCCAGCACCAACTGGAAGACACCCGCGATGAGGGTGATGGCGATCATCGCCTGCACCCGTTCATCGCCTTCCAGGTCACCCAGCCCATCGGCGGCAACCAGGATCATGGCGCTGGTGGTGTTGACCACCATGAGACGGGTGGAGACGGTCAGGGCGGCGACCGGGGTCGAGACCATCAGGGTGTAGAGGCCGTAGACCGGATTGATGCCCGCGATGACGCCCGAGGTCATACCGTCCGGAATGCTGGCGACGCCATTGGTGATGGAGGAGATGACATCGCCCCTGGTGGGCCGGGGGCGACCGAGTTTGAACCCGCTGAAGCGACTGAGGATCATGCCCCAGATGCTGGCCAGCGTGCTCACGCGACCGATCCAGCCGTGTCGTTCGTTGCTGGGCTGTCGATGGCGGCTTGCCGGTCCTGCACGATCCCTCGCACGTGAAGCTGAACCAGCACGCAGAGCACGAGCACCCAAAGCGGGAAGACCACGATCATCCATCTGTTGAAGGAGGATGTCAGCAGCATGGTGATACCCACCGCCAAACCAATCAGGGAGAACCAGCGCGGAATGATTCCGGCTCCCGAGCAGATGCGCGTGGTGGTGAACACAAACATGGCACCCATGCGGGTGGCGAAGACAAAGAAGAGGGATGATCCGAACAAGGGGAAGTCGCGGATGACGATCGGTGTGGGTAACTCATCGTTCCCGCTGAAGGTGACGGGACCGACCGACATTGCGGCGGCCGAGGCGAACAGGAGGGCGAGGAAGATCAGTCCACTCGAAAACTGGACGTTGGAAAACAGGGCGTTGATCGGCCGGATTGCACGAATCGAGATCCACATGCGAACGCTGACCACGAACCACAGGAACGAGATACCGGCGAACGGGAGGAGGTAGAGCGCAACGAGGTTGACCACCTTGCCGTCCGTCGATTGGTAATATGCTGCCACTTCCTCGGTCGATGCGGTGTTTCGGGGCACGTCCAGCATCAGCCAGAAGGAGGTGATGAACAGCACGGCATAGGCTGCCCCGGCAATGGTGGTGAACAACGCCGCTGTTCGCAGTCGTTTCAACATCGCCGGCTCGAGCCGACCCGATGGGTCAGTGGTCAGCTCGATTTGTGGTCCAACAGCATCGTCCACGCGAACTCCTCTGGCTGACTAACTCGGATGCACCGTCGCTGAGCCGGACGAGCGAGCGGATCGCGACATACACCTGTCGCAACCGGTCTGCGTGCCGGTTGCGATGGTCGTGTCATGTCGTGATCAGGCGAACGTCTCGCGCAGTTTGGCTTCCTGATCGGCGGAGAGGTTGCTGGCGATCAGCTCGTGAGATGGGAGTTGCTTGAATCCCTGGGCCACCCGGTCGACGACTGCATCCTCGCTGAGGAGGAAGAGGGCCGAGGTGCCGGGTGTCACTTTGGACTTGACGCTGTTGATGAAGTCGTTGTCGATGCCGACATCGGTGAGCGCGCCGCCGAGGGCACCGGCGGCCGCACCGATCGCAGCACCCAGCAGGGGGATGAAGAAGATCAGGCCAAAGAGCAGCCCCCAGAACGCACCGCCCAGGGCGCCAGTTCCGACCGGGTTGAATTCCTGGTGGGTCTGCGGTTTCCTGTCGCCAATCGGCCAGGTGACGGTGGCGTAGTCATCGATCCGGATCAGGTCCTGCGCCTGGAGCGCTTCGACCACGCCGAGCGCTTCCTGGGCGCCCTCGGGCGTGGAAAACTTGAATGCGGTTAACGCAGCAGTCATGCGTACCTCCAGCCCCGATCAGGGCACACCCACACGATGAAATGGCCATGATCGTCATGCGCCATTCGTGTTTCACCGATCAGTTTCCATCGTAACCGACGAGGTGCCGATCAGGGCCATAGGCAGACGGGAGTGAGGACGGCGCAATTATGGAGTAGGGGCCAGGAGATGGGGGAATTGGCGTGCCGCGCGCACTATCGTGACTGCAGCATGGCCTGGCAGAAGGCGGGGAAGCAGTGGTCCCGGCAATCAGTTGGTGAGGGGGGAAAGGTGGAGTCGATCGGACGGCTTGCGAAGTGGATTCCGCTCCTGCAGTGGTTGCCCAGCTATCAGCGGTCGTGGCTGCGGGGCGACATTATCGCCGGCCTGACGGTTTGGGCGCTGGTGGTGCCGCAGGCAATCGCCTACGCCCAGATTGCAGGTCTGCCCCCGCAGGCAGGAGTCTTCGCCTCGTTTGCCGCTCCGCTCGGCTACGCCATCTTCGGCACCTCACGCCAACTCATCGTGAGTCCGACATCGGCGACGGCTGCGATTTCGGCGGCCCTGGTCGCTCCGCTGGCCGTAACGTCCGACCCGGGAGAGTACGCAACGCTGTCGGCGGGGCTCGCCGTACTCTGCGGCCTGCTCTTCCTGCTGCTTGGCCGCTTCAAGCTCGGCTTCCTGTCACAGTTCATTGCCCCGTCGGTGCAGGCAGGGTTCCTGGTTGGCCTGGGACTGACGATCATGGTCGGCCAGTTGTGCAAGGTGCTGGGCATTTCATCCGAAGATGGACCGTTCTATCAGCAGGCCTGGCACGTGCTCCAGTCTCTGGGAGAAACCAACGGTTGGACTCTCGCATTGGGAGGCGCTGCCCTGGTGGCCCTGTTCGTGATTCAGCGGATCGAACCCCGGATTCCCTCAGCCTTGCTGCTGGTGGTCGCGTCCATCGCCTTGGTCAGCCTGTTCAATCTGGATGAACGTGGAGTGGAGGTGGTCGGCAACGTCGACCGGGCCATCCCGATTCCGAAGATCCCGATCCTGGCGATGCACGATCTCGCCATCCTGATTCCGGGAACGTTCGCAATTGTGGTGATCGGCTATTCGGAGAGTATTTCGGTGGCGCGGGGATTCGCGGACAAGCACCATTACCGGCTCGAACCCAACAAGGAGTTGACCGCACTGGGTGTGTCGAGCATTGCGGGGGGCCTGTTTCAAGGGTTCATCACGGGAGGCGGAGCCAGCCAGTCCGCGGCAAATGACCGGGCTGGTGCGCGTACCCCGGTGGCGGCGATCGTGCTTTCGGCCCTGGCCTTTCTCTCCGCCATTCTGCTCATGCCCCTGTTCCGGAACCTGCCCCAGGCCGTGCTTGGCGCCATCGTGATCAATGCGGTGGTGGGATTCGTGAACATTGCTGGCTTGCGGCGCATTCACGGGTTGCGATCCGATTCGTTCTGGCTGTCGATAACGGCGCTCGCTGGTGTCCTGGTGCTTGGTATCCTGCCCGGGTTGCTCCTGACGGTGATGATCTCCATCCTGCTGCTGCTCGGCGCGCTCAGCCGTCCGACCGGTGCACGCGTCGGCCGGAGCGCATCCACCGGCGAATTCGTTCGCATGGCAGAAGATGACGACACCCATCTCGGCACCGAGTCGGGCCTGCTGATCTACCGGCCCGACGCACCGATCCTCTTCGTAAATGCCTCCTGGGAGATGGATCGCATTCGCGAGGAGATCGAGCGACAGCCGGTGCCGCCCCGCGTGGTAGTACTGGACCTGGCGGCCAGTGGCCAGTTGGACGTTTCTGGCCTGGACATGCTTGCGTCTCTGCATCGAGAGTTGGCGCATACTGACCAGGAGCTCTGGATTTCCGAAGCCAGTCCGGCGGTGACCGATTTGATTGGCCAGAGCGACCTTGCCGACACGTTCAGCGCCGCTCGCGTGTTCCAGACCAATCGCGATGCCTGGGAGGCATATCGCCGTCGCTACAGTGGGAAGAAGCAGGATCAAGGCGGCGTGGACGCGTGAGTAGCCGGATCGTCCGGGAGCTGGCAGGAAACGTGACGTACGGACGGCTCTGACATGGACCTCGATCGCCGTGAGATCTCCGGATGACAGGGCGGGATGATCGAGACAGAGGAAGCAGGGGAGGGTATCGGCGGTGGACATGACCACGTTAATCTGGGGACTCGTTGTCGTGGGCGCAGGTGCGTTCATCTGCGTGTATGGGTTGATTCTGTTCAAGTTTGCATTGGCGGCGATGGGATTTGGACTGGGGTTCGTCAGCGCCTGGTGGGTGCTCGATAGCCAGTCCGACACCACGAGGTTGCTGATCTCACTGGCCATCGGTGGCATCGCTGCGGTGGTGCTGTTCTCGCTGGCCCGGTTTGGTGTCTACGTTGCCGGGGCGATTCTCGGAGTCGTGCTGTCCCTGGTGATTGGCGGCCTGTTCGAGATTTTTGGGCCGACCTTGAGCGCGCCCGTGATGTGGATTCTGGCGATTGCCGGTATTGCCGGCGGCGGCATCATTGGGCCGCGCATCGGGCAGATGATCGTGTTGCTGGCAACGTCGGGCGCTGGGGCGTTCCTGGTGGTGGACGGGCTGCGGATCTGGTTCGACTCCAATATTGAAGGGGAGACGGCGGACGCCGGGAGGCTGCTCGGCAACTCGTTCGCGATGGTCGTCTTCGTCGTCATCTT
>CAZNQC010000167.1:0-5032 GCA_964574825.1 uncultured Sphaerobacteraceae bacterium
AGGACATAACGTGATTCGATTTGGACTGGTAGGGGTCAATACCTCTCACGCGGATGCGTTCTCCCGCATTCTCAACGGCACGACGACCGAAGAACCCCTCGTCCCCGGTGGCCGCATCGTCACCCTCTGGCACGATGCGGGGCAGGAAGAACGCGGTCAGGAACTCGCCGCCACCCACGACATTCCCACGGTCGAAACGAATCTCTCCCAACTCGTCAACCAGGTCGATGCCGTCCTCATCGTCGACGACACCGGCGGCGGAGCCAGTCATGCCCGCCTGGCGACACCGTTCCTGGAAGCTGGCCTGCCAACCTTCATCGACAAGCCGATGACCACCGAATTCAGCGACGCCGTTGACCTCTTCGACCTCGCCGCCCGCCGCGCCGCACCGCTCATGAGTTGCTCCGCCCTGCGGTTTGCCGCTGAACTGAGCGAATCCCGGGAACGCCTCACCGCCATCGGCGACCTTTCCTCCGTCATCTCGACCGGTCCCGGCGACTGGTACTACTACGGGGTCCACGCCGTCGAACTGCTCGGAGCGGTCATTGGGACCGGCGCGAAGACCGTCACCCGTCATGCCTTTCCCGATCGCGACGTGGTCGTGATCGGCTACGGGGACGGTCCCACCGGCGTCGTCCAGACGCTCCGCGATGCCGCCTACACGTTCGAACTGGTCGCCTATGGCAAGAACGGCCACGGCAGCTTCGAGGTCCTCGATAGTGGAGCGTTCTACAGCAACACCATCGCCGAAGTCGTGAAAATGGCCCAGACTGGCGTTGCCCCGCTGAAACCGGAACAGACCCTGGAGGTGCTCGCCATTCTCCAGGCAGGGGTCATATCGGCCGAAACCGGCACCACGGTTCCGGTCGCCACGGCCGCCGGGTGATACCGGATCGCATTAAGGGAAATCGAGGGAGCGACATGGGAAACGAAATGGCTACCCCGCGAATCGGCGTCATCGGTGCCGGGGGCATTGGCAAGACGCATCTGCGCACCTGGCGTTCGCTCGACTTGAACCCGGTTGCCATCGCCGATGCCAAGCCGGATATCCTGGCCTCGGCTGTCGAGGAGTTTGGCGGCCAACCGTGGGACGACGGAGTCGCCCTGATCCAGAGCGAAACGATCGATCTGGTCAGCATTTGCACCCCACCCGCGTTTCACGCCGATCTCGCCATCGCCGCGTTGGAAGCCGGTGTCGCCGTGCTCTGCGAGAAACCGCTCGCCACCTCGGTCGCGGATGCCGAACGCGTGGTGGACGCGGCCGAACGCACCGGCACCCTGATCGCCGTTGGTTTCTGCCATCGGTTCCAGCCCCAGGTGGAGAAGCTGCGCGATCTGATCGGGCAGGGCGAACTCGGTGTCGTGCGGGAGTTCCGCAACCGGTTCGCCGGGCACCTCGCCAACGTCGAGCGAACCTGGTTCGCGAACCCAGCCATCTCCGGCGGCGGTGTGCTGGTGGATACCAGCGTCCACTCCGTCGACCTCTTCCGCTATCTCATCGGTGATCCGGTCCAGATCCAGGCGGTCACCTCCACCGTCGAGTCCCCACTCGGTCCGGCTTTGGAGGTCGAGGACACCGGCATCATCATCCTGCGGACTGCCGATGGTGCCCTCGGCGTGATCGAAGCCAGCTGGCGGACCCCCGTTGGCGAGTGGACCCTGAGCGTGCACGGCACGGATGGGTCGGCAACGATCGACTACGCCACGAACACCCTCTCGTTGACCCGCGCTGGAGCAGAGCCCAAGGTGATCGACGTGGAACATGGCAACCGCTTCGAGCGTGAACTGGCCGACGTCGTCCGCTGCTGGAGAACCGGCGACACCCCTCGCGCAACCGTTCAGGATGGACTCGCGGCAACACGGATCCTGACCGAGGCGTACCGGGCGGTTGGCACCTGAGATTGCCAGCCCGCGGTCTGCGGCAATCTGTTGGGGCTATTGCCTGGGTAGGGCAGAATGGAAGGAGGCGTATCGCCCTGCAGTGGCTCGCGGTCATGGGCGGTCGACCTGCCTCCCCGGAGGAATGCGCGGTTGCCAGGCCGAGATTGAAACCACCCATGGAGTAGGAGCGCCAGGTGACCGTGTCGTTGTCGGACATGCGCCTCTCGCCCATCCGGGCCCGCTTGCTTGGACCAGCCGATATCCGGCTTGGCGACCGCCAGCTTGTGCCCGGCCCCTGGCCCCGGCGCCAGGCGCGATGGATGTTCCTCCTCCTGCTGGCCACCCCGGGTCATCACCTGCCGCGCGACCAGTTGCTCGACCTCCTCTGGCCGGACATGCCTCTGCCCGCCGCACTCAATGCCCTCTACAAGGCCCTGCACGCCCTGCGGCGCACGCTGGAACCGGACCTGGCCACCGGACGCGACTCTTCCTATGTGGAATTGCGCGACGATGTCGTGGGTATCGTCGATCACCCCGGATTCTGGGTGGATCTCGATCAGGTGCGCGGGTACCTCACCCAGCAGTCGTCTACCACGCCTCACCTCAACCTCCGCCGCGCGCTCGAACTCTTTCGTGGCGAATTTTTGCCCGGGGAACCCTATGCTGCCTGGGCCGTGGACCTGCGAACGGCCCTCGCTGCCGAGCGCCGCACCGTCGTCCTGCGACTTGCTGCGCTCGATCTCCAGGCAGACCAGCCCCTGCGCTCGGTGGACCTGCTCGAAAGCGCCCTCGCCACCGATCCGGCTGACGAGGAAATCGCCCGGACCGTTGCCCAGAACCTCGCGGCTGGCGGCCAGGTCCGAACCGCCATTCACCACCTCGAGCGGTGTCACGTCGCCCTCCTCCAGGAAACTGGCTTTGGACTCGATCAGGTGTCGGAGGCATTGCGCCAGACCCTGTTCACCAGGGCGGAACGTCTGGCGATTGGCCCCGCTGGTGACCGCCTCACCATCCGGCACCTGCCCACCCCCCAGACCTCCACCATCGGACGCACCGTGGACATCATCCGGATCGTCGACCTGATTCGGTCTGGCACGCGCCTCGTGACCATCACCGGGCCAGGCGGTGTCGGCAAGACGCGCCTCGCCACCGAGGTCGTTGGTGCCCTGACGACGGCCGAGATCGTTGACGGCGCGTTCATCGACTTCACTGTCACGAACGAGGCTGACCAGTGCTTCTCACTCATCGCCTCCGCGTTTGGTATCCAGGCTCAACCCGGAGTACCGCTGGAACAGGTTGTCCAGGCCGCCCTCCGGCGATCCGGTCCGGTCCTCCTGGTGCTGGACAACCTCGAACACCTGCCCGGCATGCATATCTGGGTGGCCGACCTGCTGCAGCGAGTGCCCAACCTCGTCGTCATTGCCACGAGTCGCACCACCCTGCGCATCCGGGCCGAGCATGTCGTTCACCTGCAGCCGCTGCCGGTTCCTGATTCGCGCGAAAACGATCGGGCCGTGTTGGCCAATGCTCCTGCCGTGCGGCTTTTTCTCCAGTGCCTGTCCGCCTGGCGGGGAGACGTGCAATCGGTCACGGCGCAAGAACTGCCGGTCATCGCCCGGCTCTGTGAAGCACTGGATGGACTTCCCCTCGCCATCGAGATCGCGGCTGCCCGGTGCGTGGAGCAATCACCGGCCGCAATCCTGCAGCAGATTACGGTGCGGCTGGGTTTGATCGGCGACGGCCCGCAGGATTTGCCGCCACGTCAGCGCGCGCTTGAGGCCACCATCGACTGGAGCTATCGCCTGCTGGATCCTGCCACCCGGCGGGCCTTCCGCCATCTCTCCGTGTTTGTCGGCGGCGCCAACGAAGCTGCCATCCAGGCCGTGATCGGGGCGGCCGGAGTTCATCTCGTCGATGTCCTCGTTGCGCACAGCCTGGCGACCTGGCGCTGGCAGGGAGGCCAACGCGTGGCCGACATGCTCGAAACCATCCGGCAGTTTGCTCGCGAGCGCCTGGTCGAAAGCGGCGAACTCGACCAGGCTTGCCTGGCCCACGCTCTCCATCTGGTCACCGTGGCCGAAGAAACCGATCCGCGATCCAGTCCACCCCGTTCGCTGGGCTGGACGCACATGGAATACGACGAACCGAATATGCAGGCAGCCCTGGCGTGGTGCCGCCAGGCGGAACGTCACGACCTGATCATTCGGATGACGGTTGCCCGCGGGGCCTTCTGGTTCGTGCACGGTACTGCCCCGACCACCCTTCCCGCCATCGAAGGCGCCATCCAGTCCCAACCGCCCAACGATCCCGATACGATCGCCTGGGCAGCCTTGTGGGGAGCCGGATTGGCCGGTGAGCAGCGGGATGCGGCCACGGGCGAGCGCCTCGAACGTCTGGCTCGCCAAACCTGGGAATCGCTCGGATCGGCCGCTGGCACGGCTCGGGTTGACCACTCCGTGGCGATGCGCTGGTCGGCCACCGGTCGCGCGCAAGAGGCCGTTGACATCTTTCAGCGCAATGTGCCCATCTTTCGCCGGGTTGGTGACCAGGAAGGGGTGGTGTTCAGCCTTGCTGGACTGGCCCAGGGCCAGCGGGAACTTGGCGGTGACCCGGGAGAAGCGGTCAGGCTGCTGGATGAGGCAATGGAAATCGCCGCCACCGGTGGTACGCCCCACCTGCAAACCTATGTGGTTGTGCGCCTGTTGGGCCTCCTGCTGGCCGCCGGGGATGTGGACCGGGCCGAAGCTGTTGCCCGCCAGGCCAATCGCGTGATTCATCTGGCCAGTGCCTGGCAGTCGTTGCCGTTGCTCGGCCTGGGGCGTGCCACCATTGCCTCCCGCCAAGGCGATACCGAGGCGGTCACCCATCACGCCCGATCTGCCCACCAGGCCGCCCAGGAATTCGCCACCGAGCACCTGGTCTGGCAAACGACATCGGCGCTTCTGGTTGCAGCCACCCTGCGTGGTGACCTTGACGAAGGGCGAGCCACCACCCAGCAACTCGCCAATCGCCTCGCCGACCCGCGGGCGGTCCGCGAGCGCCAGGTCGTGCTGCCCGATCTGGCCTACCTGGCCTGGCTGCAGGGGCACACCGGCCCGGAGGTCGACCACGCCCGGCACCTGGTGTCAGCCGAACAGTTCCTGACCATCCC
>CAZNQC010000167.1:5132-8764 GCA_964574825.1 uncultured Sphaerobacteraceae bacterium
CTCCCCGGCGAGACGGTCTCGGGAATCCAGCGGCTCGTGGTGCATAACCAGACCGAGGGTTTCACGGTCTCCGCCATTTCCCAGCTTCCCGCGGGCGTGAGCGATGAGGACTATCTCGAGGCCCTGAATGCCGATGCGTTGCCAGGCTGGACGGCCGATGTGGTGACGGTTGGCGGCCTCGACCTCGACCCGATGTCCTCCGGCACGATCGTGATCGATGTCGCAGCGGGGGATTGGCTGGTCGGTGTCAGTGGTGAAGCGCTGGAGTCTGGTGTGGTGGTGCCACTGGTGGCGACCTCCGCCTCGTCTCCGGTCACCGCGGCGGACATCCCAGTCGCTGCCACCTGGGAACTTGGCCCCAATTCCTTCTCGTACACGCCAGACACCATCACCGCCGGCAACCAGGTCTGGCAAATCACCAACACCCAGCCTGTCCTGCATCACCTGGTGATGTTCCCCGCCGACGGTCCCTACTCCGACGCGGAGTTGGTCGATGGGTTGATGGCGCTGTTCATGGGCACCCCCACCGCGGACGGATTCTCTCCCACCGGGGCGCCACTGGTCGCAACCGCCGCCATCAGCCAGGGTGAGTCGATCTGGGTCGAACTGGACCTCGAACCTGGCTTCTACGCGGCATTCTGCTTCCTGCCCGATCCTGGCAGCGACGTGCCGCACCTGATGGCGGGCATGGTCACCTCGTTCGAGGTGGCGCCTGCGTCCTGATTGGCCAACTGGACCGCAATCACCATGAAACGGGCGAGTGGAGCAGGTCTTCCACTCGCCCGTTTCGCATTGCTCGGTGGCCGCAGATCAGTCCGTGACCTTCTCGGCCGGTTCCAGCGTCGAGATGATGGCATTCAGCGCATCGGTCATCCCCTGGAAGCTCATGATGAAGTCCTGGTTCCAGTCACCGACCTGTCCTGCCGCCACTGCTGGATGCTGGCTGAATGTCGGGTGGGCCTGGAGCTCCTCCAGATTCAGCGTGAGCGTGCCGCCACCCCGCGAGGAATTGAAGATCACGTCGGCCGGGTACTTCAGGGCTTCCTCGAAGCTCAGCGTTTGCCAGTAGCCATCGGATTCTTCCGGAATCACCACGTTGACGCCCAGCGATTCGTAGAGCGAGACATCTGCCCAGCCCGCCGGATCCACGATGTACCATTGCTCGCCTTCACGCGAAATATAGGTGAACATCACGTTCAGGTCGGACTTCTCGGCGGTCACCTCCGGTAACCGGGCCAGCGCCGCCTGGTACTCCTCATTCGCTTCTGCCAGTTCTGGGGTGTCGAGGTCCGCGCCCAGTGCCACGGCCAGTTCGGCCATCCTGTCCGTATTGACATCAGCCAGACCCACTGCCGAGATCGCCACGATCGGGGCGATTTTCTGGGCCAGCGGCAGAATGGCTTCGTCGAAATCAAGACTCCAGTATTCGGTCGGGTTCTCTGGTTCCCAGGTAATCGTCACCAGCAGGTCTGGCTGCATCGCCAGCACTGGCTCCAGCTGGAATGGTTCGGCGTCATTCCCGCCGATTTCCACCTGGCTCGGGTCGATGTTGCCACCGGCCGGGCCGAAGTCCCCCGAGTCCGAAGCGTTCCAGCCGAACACACCCACCGGCCGGATCCCGAAGTCCCACAGCGCGGCCGCGGCATTGACATCGGCCACAATCCGCACCGGCGCGGCGTCCAGTTCCACCGTCACGCCCTTGTCGTCGGTGAAGGACCAGCCTGTGGCCACTGGTGAAGCCACGGGGGAAGCCGTCTGGGCCGCGCCCTCGAACGCCAGGATCGCGGAGGCGGTGATGGCGCCGGTGGCCGCCAGCAGGGTTCGCCGGTTGATCGATGAGTTCTGCACCAGGTTTGCTCCTTGAAGGAAAAGCCGAGTCAAACAGTCGACATTATCGAGGGCCAAGGTGCATCGGTCAACGCAGAGATGGTCAGGCACGACCACCAGGTACTGCCGGCTCGATGACTGTCGCCTTGCCCATGCCGAACTCCGGCATGTTTCGGTACACAATGTGGCTCCGGTCGGGATCGACCATGTATGCCTCGTGCCAGATACCAACGGCATCGCCGACGGCGCGGGACGCCTGGTTGTAGGCCTTCCAGGCGGGCAGGTGCTTCCGGTCGCTGCTGGAGGCATAGGCCATCAACTGCTCCATTGATGCCCAGTACTGGACGACGGTGGCACGCCGCCACCCAATCTCGGTGCGTGCCTCCAGCAAGCCCAGTTCCGGCTGTTGGGCCAACTCGGCCAGCATCCGCGGCATGGCGAGGAATGGTGGAATCCAGGCGCGGACCTTGCGCAGCGAGTTGATGTGCATGCCGATCAGGAAGACGACGGTGCCGGGCGGAAACGTGGCCCGATGGCGACCGGAGAGAATGCGATTAGCCACGAGGCGACTCCCTGGTCCACTGTACGTGCCTCGCCTGGAACAGGTGCCAGGCGAGGAATGCGATCGCCCCGGCCAGCACCAGCGCGCCCACGACGGTGACGGTTGTCCCCACCGAGCCGCTGCCCGGTTCGCCGACGAGCATGTGCAGAAAGAATCCGCCCGACATGAGGAGTGTGCCCAAGAGGTAGACACACCAGGCCATGACCTGCCGCCGGTATCCCAACAGCGTCCGCCCGAGATAGGAGCTGTAGAGGAGGCCGATGGCCGCAAGCACTCCGGCATGCGCGTGACCGGCCCGGAAGAACCGCTCTTCGAAGGGACTGAGTTGGTCTCCGGAGTTGATCAGGCGCAGCAGGGAATAGCCGCCGAACATCACGGTCAGCAGCAGCATCCAGGTGATGGCTGCCAGCAGATTCTGCGGCGTCTGGCTGGGCGTTGGATTGGGGGGAGATGTCATGGTGTCTCCTTTGCTATTGATTGATCACTACCTTAAGGCATTTGGCGATCAACGGTCACCTCGGCGACGGGACTACTTGATCGGGATGTCGGTGAACAGGCGCGCCCAGAGTTCGTCGGGTGCTGCATCGGCCGCCCGGATCGAGGCCGCCACGGTCAGCATCATGCCGTAGGCGAAGAACTGCTGAACCACCGGTAGCGGAGCGTCCGTGGCTTCCTGCACCCAGGCCACCATCGATCGCAGGCAATGGTGTGCCGCTTGCCTCACCTCCGGATCTTCGGCCGAACTGAACGACTGCAGAACCAGCCGCAGGGTATGTTCGCTCCCGGTCAGACCGGCGTACTGTGCCCCCAGAATCTGGATCTTCTCCAGTGGTGAGGCGTTCTCCATCCCAACCAGGCTCGCCCGCCATCGTTCCATAATGAGGTCGGTCACCTCTGCCACCGCAGCCAGGAAAAGCGCTTTCTTCGTGCCGAACAGGCGCAGCACATAGGGTTGGGAGATACCGGCCCGGGCGGCAATGGTTTCGGTTGAGGCACCATGCAGGCCCAGTGTGGCGAATTCGATGATCGCGGCTTCCAGCACCTCCTTTCGGCGTTCGTCTGCGGTGCGTCGGCGGGGAGTCGGTGATTCGGCAGCAGTCATGGGTGAGCCATCTGGTAGCGTCATTCGGATCGATATGGTAGTGAGTGTACACTAACAAGTTAACGAATCAAACCTGCTGCCGACAAGTAACTGTTCAGAGTTGAGGGTACGAAGATCGATATGTGCCCCAGCGGCCGTAGG
>CAZNQC010000168.1:0-8751 GCA_964574825.1 uncultured Sphaerobacteraceae bacterium
GCGCGGCGGAGGCATGTCCCAGCCCGAACGAGCCGAGCAGGGTGGCTGCGAGCCCGGCACCCCCGAGCTTGAACATCGAGCGGCGATCGGCGCGACCGGAGAGCGAACGGGTCAGACGATCGAAACGACGTGGGTCCATAGCGGCTCCTCCTGAGTGAACTGCTGGGCTAGCGGTCGACCTGTGGCCGGCGCACGATGAAGGCGGCCAGGGCAACGATCGTTGCGCCGGTCATCATCAGACCCGCCAGGGCACTGCCAGACTGGCTCGTGATCCCGGCACCGGTGTTCGGCAGGTCGGTGGGCGGGGTTTGTTCCATGTAGAGGACGACGGTGACTTCGCCGGCCGGATCGGCCGCATCACCATAGGCGATCGCTTCGAGGTAGTCGCCGGCGTTGACGGTGATGGTGTGCTCGCCGCTGGGGAGGCCGGGGAAGAGGAAGTCGCGGCCCGAGGGGGTGCCGTCCGGGATGTCCTGACAGGTGTCGCCACCGGTGACGCTGTTGATGCAGACGGTGCCGGCCGGAATCGGCGAGCCGTCCTCGGTTTCGATCGTGATGTCGAGGGAGAAATGCATCATCTGGGCCGAAGCGGCCTGGAATGACGATGTCGCCAGCAGGGCGAAGATTGCGATGGTCACGAGGCGTAGGATCCGCGGCATGAGGAAGTCTCCTGTTCAGGTCTGAACGTCAGCCAGCCGTAACGGAACTGCGATCTCCTTTCGATTGCGGGTTGGGCCCGACAGGTGCCGGTCAGCATTACCCGGCAGGTCCAGACCAACGTGCGGCGAGGTTTGGGTGGACGGATTTCGCAGGCTCGATCTGACGACCTTGCGAAAGGCATGCCAGTGCTTCCATCCTGCCGGGCGAGTGCGGGAATGGGAAGTGGGCACGCATGTCCATCCATCCCGGATGCTTGCATTGCTGTCCCGCACAGGGGCAGCGCTTGGCCATATGGTGCTCAGCAGTGGGCACATCTCCCATCCTACGCCTCTGGTGCGGGGATCACAGGCCTCACCGCGCCCCGAAGGGCTAGTGCACCGGGGTGTCGCGGACCTGCCCATTTGCTGCTGCGCAGGGGACCACCGGACTGGTATCGTGTTTATCAACAGCGTCGGCCAAGGGTCGGTGAGCGCGGCGCGAGATCGGTCGGATTTCCCCTGAGGTGTGTGCGTACGATGGATATCCTGCTGCTCGTGGCGCGGCTGGTGTTGTGTGGGGTGCTGCTGGCGGCAGCGTTCGGCAAGCTCGCCGATCTGAACGGTTCGCGAGAGGCGATGCGCGGCTTTGGGGTGCCGGCCAATCTGGCGCCCGTCGCGGGAGTTGCCCTGCCCGTGGCCGAACTCCTGCTGGGGATTGGGCTCGTGCCGGTTGCCACGGCCTGGTGGGCAGCGCTGGGTACGTTCCTGCTCATGCTCGTCTTCATCGGCGGGATTGCCTGGAACCTCAGCCAGGGACGCACCCCCGATTGCCATTGCTTTGGGCAGCTTCATTCGGAGCCGGCCGGGCCGCGCACCATCGTGCGGAATGCGTTGCTGGCGCTGCTCGCCCTGTTCATCCTCGTCGCGGGCTGGGGAGACCCGGGCGTCAGCATCGGAGGATGGATCGCCGACCGCAGTGGTTTCGAGCTGGTGGTGCTGGTGCTGGGCGTGGTGATGCTGGGCGCCATCGGGCTGCTGGGATGGCTGGTGACGCAGTTGATGGCCCAGAATGGCCGCATCCTCGACCGGCTGGAGACAGTGGAGGCCAGGGCCGGGATCGTTCCGGCCGCTGCTGATCCCGCCACGAAGACCCCAGGTCTGCCGGTTGGCTCCGTGGCCCCCGAGTTCACCCTGCCCGATTTGAGTGGTGAACCCCTCTCGCTGACCGCGCTGCGTGCCCCTGGGCGGACGTTGGTGCTCTTCTTCACCAATCCCGGCTGCGAACCCTGCCAGCGCATTCTGGCCCAGGTTCCGGCCTGGCAGGAACGCGGCGGAAACCAGTTCGACCTGATTGTGATTTCGCGAGGTTCGGCAGTTGCTAATGAAGAGAAGGCCCACCAGCATGGCCTGAGCCGGGTGCTGATTCAGGATGGCCGCGAGGTGAACAAGTCGTTCGGAGTGGAGTCGACGCCGAGCGCGGTGGTCGTGCGGCCCGACGGCACGATCGATTCCCCGGTGGCGGCGGGCGCCAATGCCGTGATCGCGTTGGTTGAAGAGACGTTGCCGGGTGCGGATCAGCCTGCCCCAGCTGCCAGGGGGACGGTTGGTGTCGGCGACCAGCTTCCCGAATTGTCGCTGGCGACGCTCGACGGCACGACATTTGCCGGAGTGCCCGCGGACCAGGAGGCGATTCTGCTGTTCTGGAGCCCTACGTGTGGCTATTGTCGCCGCCTGATTCCGGACGTGCTTGCCTGGGAAGCGACGCGCCCGGCCGATGCCCCGCGCCTCGTGGTCATTTCCGCCGGTGAGCCGGATGCGATTCGCGCCGAGGGCTTTGCTTCGACCGTGCTGGTTGACGATGGGAGCAACGTTCGCACCCGTTTCGGTTCGCGGGGGACCCCCTCGGCGGTGCGCGTCGACGCCTCCGGCAAGATCGTCACCCCGGTGGCGCATGGCGGCAGCCAGGTGATGACCATGTTGCGCGCGGCTGCTCCGGCAACTGCTGCACCATGACGCTATAACGCTGCTGCGCACCCATCAACCCGGCCGTTCTGTAGCGCTCCCAGGCCATTCCTGAGGGAAATTGGCCTGGATCAGTGCGTCTGTGACCGGTCACCGTATGGTAGTGTGGCTGGTGGGATCGCATATTTCTGAACGGACCGATAGTCAACGATTTGAGGTTTGGATTGAAGAGTCGAGATCGCCAGGCATTCCGCGTGCTGCCCTGGTCAGTCCTGTTTGCCCTCATTGCAGGGATCGTCTTCACCAGCGGTGCATCCGCCCAGCAGGCAACTCCGATTGTCACCGACCCAGAACAGGCGTCCGCCGGCCGCTTCCAGATCGCCGCCAGCCAGGACGAACCACTACAGGAGGAGACGCCCACAGGGACGGTGACCAGAACCGCATCGAATCTCACGCCCTCCCAGGGTGAAGTGGTGACGTTTACTTCCACGATATCCGGTACGGCAGCGGCCAACACGAATCTTGCGCTCTACAACTTTTACGGCAATACGGATCTTGAGTACCTGAACTTCAATGTGGTCTCGACCTCCAATCTCACCATTCCGGACATGCAGTATGTCGAAACCAGTGTCCTGATTACGGTCGAGGCCACCGGTGCGTACAGTGCCACCTACCAGTGGACCATGAAGGTGATGCCTGGACCTGGAACCAACATCGAGTCGTATTCGCAGTTTCAGGATCAACTCGAGCATTTCAATGTTACGGCCGAGACCAACCAGACCGTCAAAAACTTCCCATTCACCGGAACCATCACAAGTTCGTCTTCCACTGCTGTTCCGACAGCCGGGGAACTGGTGACGCTGACGATCGAGATTGCCGGGTCTGGTGACCAGGGTGACAACCTCGCCGTGACGAGTACCTTCCCGTCCGCGCAGCTGACGGTGGAGGCGTTCCGCGTGACCAGCTCCACCAACCTGGGAACTCCCGGTCATCTGGCGGAACCCGGCGCGAATCTCGTCACCGGCACCATTCAGGATGGGGGAGACTTTAGCGGCGCGTTCGAGGTGGATGTGCGGGTGGCGGCCTCCGCGGCGGAGGGAACTGTCTTATCCATCCTGTCCGACCTGGGCGAGATCAATGGGAGTTCAGTTGGCTCGGCCACGACAACGCTGACGGTTGCCGGGGCTCCTGGCGAACCCGAGCCGCAGCCGACCGGCACCGTGACTCGCACCGTGTCCAACCTCACGCCAGCGCCCGGTGAGATCGTCACCTTCACGGTGACCATTTCCGGTTCCGCTCCGGCCGGCACCAATCTGGAAATCGACAACATCTATCCCAACCTGCAGCTCGAGTTCCTGAGCTTCCAGGTCAGGTCCAGCACCAACCTCACCGAACCGGACGACCAGAGTCAGGACACGCAGGTGACGATGAGCGTGCAGCAGAGTGGGTCCTACCAGGCCGTCTATGAAACCCGGATGCTCATCATTGCTGAGGCGGGAGAGGGCATCGTGTCTGGATCCCAATTCCAGGACGAGGCCCAGACCTTTATTGTCCTGAGTGAGGTCACTCAAACGGTGACTGCGGCGCCGGGCGAACCGGAGCCCACCGCGACCGTGCCGCCCGCTACATCGGTGCCGGTGACGCCGGAGCAGCCCGGAAAGCCGGATTCGTCCAGCGGCCAGGGTGCGTCTGATGCGCCGGTGAGTGCCCTGCCTTCGACCGGCAATGGATCGGAAGCACGGACCGACTTCATGCTGCTCGGCCTGCTTGGAGCCGGATTGCTGTTGGCGATTGCCGCAGCGGTTGTTGGCCGCCCTGGAGCAGAGGATCGATAACCAACCTGGTGCTCTCCGCGCATCCGGGAGTACCTGATCGGAAAGAAGGAGTGGGCATGTCTCCAAATCGTTCGGCAGTCACTCGCCTCAATCGTCGTCAGGCCCTCGGCGCGCTGGCGCTGACCGCTGCCGTTGGCTCCCGGTCTGGCGCCGGAGCCCAGCACGACCATCACCAGGCCACTCCACCGACCGGCGCCACACCCGTAGCGGGGCCCCTGTTCGTGAACGATGTGGTGACGCCGGAACTGATCACCAGCGTCGACGGGGTGCTGGCCACCACGCTCACGGCCACCCCGGCGGTCGTCGATATCGGGGCCGAACGACCGATTTCGACCTACACCTACAACGGGATGATTCCGGCGCCGACGCTGGAAGTTGCGCCCGGGGATACCCTGCGGGTTCACCTCGAAAACCGGCTTCCGCAGATGCCAGCCGAGTTTGCGGACCTCCACGACATGACGCGGCCCCACGACTGGACCGGGACCAACGTGCACTACCATGGGATGCACGTTTCGCCCCGCGACAATTCGGACAATGTGTTCCTCAACATCGCCCCGGGTGATGACTTCGACTACCAGGTCGAGATTCCGGATGACCACGCCGGCGGTCTGTTCTGGTATCACCCACACAAGCATGGTGGGGTGGCCCAACAGGTGCGGGCCGGGATGGCGGGCGCCCTGATCGTGCGGGGTGCGATCGACGAGGTGCCCGAGGTGGCGGCGGCGCGCGAGCAGGTGCTGGTGCTGCAGGCGCTCGAAATGGGCGACGATTATGAGCTGCTCGAACCGATCCCGTTTCCGACCGGGACCGAAACCTTCTTTCCGGTGACCCAGACCTTCTTTACCGTCAACGGCCAACTGAAGCCGCGCATCTCCATGTACCCCGGCGAGGTACAACGCTGGCGGATCCTGAATGCGGCCTCCAACACCTTCCTCTCATTGCACCTGGAGATGGAGCCGCTCCATGTGATCGCCTGGGATGGCCTCACGTTGGCTGAACCCCACGCCATGAGTGATGTCATGCTGGCCCCGGGTGCCCGGGCCGAGGTGCTGGTCAAGGTTGGAGAGGCTGGGCAATACCAGCTGAATCTCACGCCAGGGACCAGTACCGATCCCAACATTCCCGGACTGGACTACGCCGACTCGGAGGCAACTCCCAAGCAGTACAACGTGCCGTCGCAACCGCTGCTGATGGTGGATGTGTCCGGCAGTGGTCCAGAGATGACCCTGCCGGTTTCCCTGCCAGCCTACAATCCGCAAATCCATGAGATCGTCGCCCGGCGCGATGTGCGCTACACGGTGGAAGTGGATCCGAAGGCGACCTCGTTTGCCGATGAGTTCCTGAATCTTGGCATCGACGGCGTTCCGTTCGATCCGGCCATGGCGCCGTTGCAGATGAAGTTGGGCACCGCCGAAGAGTGGACGGTGATCAACTCGCGCGATCCGTTGTTCCCGGAGCATGCCCACACGTTCCATATCCACATCAACCCGTTCAAGGTCACGAAGAAGAACGGCATCCCGCTCGAAACGCCGGTCTGGCGCGATACGCTGGAGATGGTGGGTGGAAATGGGGACTCGTTTACCTGCGAGATGAACCTCGACGACTTCACCGGCACCTACGTGCATCACTGCCACGTGCTGTTCCATGAGGATCTGGGCATGATGGCGTCGGTTGAGGTCGTCGACGAATAACGGTGCGCCAAGGTGTTGACCCCGGCTGCTGCCCGAGGGAAAACCATACGCCAGCCGATTTCGTCAGGCAGAGATCGGCGAGGGCGGCTGGCCAGGAGTTCCCTACCGACTCGGCCAGAAGAGGCGCAAGATCACCGTTCTGCTTGCACTCTAGAATCCGCCGAGTGGTTCGGTGTGGGCCATCACGACGGCCTCATCCAGCGTGATGCCCAGGCCCGGGCCGTCAGGCAGCAGGTAGTGGCCATCCTCGATTCGCTCATTGGGCCGCACCAGGGTTGGCCGCCAATCGACTTCGCCCCAGGCATGTTCCAGGTACCGCAACACCGGCATGATGGCGGCTACCTGAGCGCTGGCCGCAAGCGAGACCGGTCCGCTCGGATTGTGGGGTGAGACCGAGACGCCGAGGCTGGCTCCGACCTGGGCGATGCTCCACAGGGCACCAATGCCGCCGCAGTGCTTCACGTCGGGCATGATCGCGTCCCACAGCCCGGCCTTGAGGTAAGGCCAGAAGCCTTCCAGCCCAAAGCGTTCCTCGCCGCCGATCAATTGCAGGTCCGGTGTGGCGGCGCGGACCCGAGCCAGCCCTTCGAGATCGTGGTCGGGCAGTGGTTCCTCGAACCAGGTGACGCCCAGCGTACGGAGTTCATCTGCGACCCGGAGGGCTGATGGGACGTCGAACATCGAGTGGCAATCGACGAAGACTTCCACTTCGGGACCGACCGCTTCCCGCACGGCGGCGACGCAGTCCAGCCCGCGTTGAAGCCGAGCTTGCTGGTCTCGCTCCTGGATGCGTGGTTGTGACATGCCGTCGAACGGGGCGAGTTTGACGGCGGGAAATCCTGCGGACACTGCCGCCCTCGCCTTGGCCGCGAATCCGTCCGGCGTGCGGTCGGTGGTGGCGCGGTTGATGTTGGCGTAGAGCGGGATCCGGGTGCGGACTGCGCCACCCAGCATCCGGTGGACTGGCAGGTTGGCAGCCTGTCCGGCAAGGTCCCACAGGGCTTGCTCGCAGGCGGAAACGGCCGTGGTTCCGGCGCGACCGGTGCCGATGGGCCAGAGGGCCGCTGTCGCGGAGACGACCTCACGCGGGTCGCGGCCGATCAGGACTGGCGCGCACTGCTCGGTCAGCACGGCAGAGACAACCGCATCCCGCCCGGCCCGTCCCCCATGGGACGCCTCGCCGATGCCGGATATGCCCTCGTCGGTCCAGAGCCGGACGAAGAGCCAGTCGCCACGATGATTCACGCCTACGCGCACCACTTCGAGTCTGGTGATCTGCACTCGTGCCCTCCCTTGCCATGTCTTCCGTCTTGCCCACCAGCGCCGCTCCTGCTGTGCACGTGAAAGGTGCCGGCAGGACACCGACGGGACCCATTCAGTCGTGATGGTCTATGCTACCGGCACTGGGTCCGAGTGGGGAATGGGAACGAACACCGAACACGTCGATCAGGAATGGCGCATGGTCTCTTGTTGGAACCGCACCCAGCGAGCGCTGACATTCGTTCTCGCAGGGCTTCTCGTATTGCTCAGCGTGTCCTGCGGCACTTCCGAAACGCCGACGCCAACCCCGACGCTCGTTCCGCCTACACCAACCCAGGCGGTCTCCCCGACACCTGTTCCAACGTTGCCTCCGCCCACGCCAACACCAACTCCTGCACCCACCCCAACTCCGGAGCCAGAGAATCTGCTCGTGCGCAGGTTGACCACGATTCCCGATACACCAGAACAGCAACTGGCGACGGAGCTGCTGGAGGACCAGATCGGGGTCTATGGCTTCATCACGGTGGAGGCAGACGGAACGATCGTGGCTTCACGCAACTCGGAACTCCCGTTCATTACCGCCAGCACCTACAAGCTGATCGTGATGGCCGATATCTACCGCCGCGTCGAGCTGGGTGAGCTGGCGCTGGACCAGTACATCGTCCTGGACGGCAACGTCTTCTTCGAGCCGATCGACAACTACTTTACCCAGGGCGAAATCTGGTCCTCCTTTTCGATCCAGGAGTACATCTTTGCGATGGGGGCGTATTCCAGCAATGTCGGGGCCCGGACGTTGATGAAGCTGACCAGCCCCGAGGCGTTGCGAGAAACGGCGCTCGCGATTGGCATGGAAGATACCTACCTCTTCGTTGACCTGGCGGATGTTCCCAGCTGGCCGCCGACGCTGGGAGTCGATGGGTCGGCTGAGGATCTGGCCATGGCCCAAACCTATCTCGAACGGAGCATGGAGGTAACGGGAAGCATTAATCTCACCACCCCGCTCGACATGGCTCGCTACCAGTTGGCCATCCTCCACGATACGTTGATTTCCCCATGGGTGAGCGAGCAGGTTGCGGGAGTTCTGCAGCGGAATGTCATTCGCGACCGGATTCCGTACTTCTTCGAGCACATCCTGGTGCTGAACAAGCCGGGCGATTTGCCGGACGCGACCAACGATGCAGGTCTCCTCTTTCTGGCCAACGGACCGCGGGCCGTGGTCACCTTTGCCCAGGCATTGCCCGATCCGGACCACGCGGTGTTGGTGGAACAACGGCTGGCGCTGATCGGGGCTGGTGTGCAGGACATTCCGCCGCTGTATTACGGCTCGGTCCCCGCGATCACGCTGGATGTCGTTCCTGTTGGTGG
>CAZNQC010000169.1:0-8725 GCA_964574825.1 uncultured Sphaerobacteraceae bacterium
ACGTCGATCTGTACTGTTTCCCTGTCAATGGCATGGTCCGCCCGGTTTGCCACCGCGGGGCCCGGCACTAGCACCAGCCATCGACGGACGATCATCGCCTGTAGCGAGCCGTCCACTTCGTTGACAACGGAACGTGCGCAGGGATCGGCCATGGTTCGCAAGACGAACCGTTCCGGCCGCCCACCTCCTTCTCCGAGGAGACGATCCAAACCCCCTCACCGGCCTCGCGCCGGAATTCGAGGACCAGGGTTTGGCTTCGTGCGTGCTGTTACGTCCAGTGTCACGAGCGGCGGAGCTACCATCCGAATATGGAGTAGTCACCATGACTTCGCTTCCTCTCCCGCGGAAAGACCGGATTCGCGTTGCCATCATCGGTGTCGGCAACTGCGCCTCATCCCTCGTGCAGGGCGTGCAGTACTACCAGAATGCCCCGGAGGACACGTTCGTTCCCGGCCTCATGCACGTCAATCTCGGCGGTTACCACATTCGCGACATTGAGTTCTCCGCCGCCTTCGACGTCAACGCCACCAAGGTCGGTCTCGACCTCAGCGAAGCCGTTTTCGCCGAACCCAACAACACCATCAAGTTCTCCGACGTTCCCTTCCTCGACGTCCCGGTCATGCGCGGCCCCACCTACGACGGGGTCGGTCGCTACACCGCCGATGTCGTGCCCCTTTCCGATCAACCTGAAGTCGATGTCGCCCAGGTTCTGCGTGACACACAAACCGATGTCGTCGTCTCCTACCTGCCGGTCGGCTCCGAACAGGCCACGAAGTGGTACGTCGAGCAGGTGCTCGAGGCCGGCTGTGCCTTCGTCAACTGCATTCCGGTCTTCATCGCCCGCGAACCCGAGTGGCGCGCCCGGTTCGAGGAAGCCGGCCTGCCGATCATTGGCGACGACATCAAGAGCCAGGTCGGCGCCACCATCACCCATCGCCTGCTCACCCGCCTCTTCGAGGACCGCGGTGTGCGCATCGACCGCACCTATCAGCTCAACTTCGGCGGCAACACCGATTTCCTCAACATGCTCGAACGCGACCGACTGGAGTCCAAGAAAATCTCGAAGACCAACGCCGTGACCTCGCAGATGGATTACGGTGTCGAAGCCGACAAGGTCCACGTCGGTCCCAGCGACCATGTGCCATGGCTGGAAGACCGCAAATGGGCGCACATCCGCCTCGAAGGCACGACCTTCGGCGACGTGCCCCTCAATGTTGAACTGAAACTGGAAGTCTGGGACTCACCGAACAGCGCCGGCGTGGTGATCGATGCCATCCGCTGCTGCAAGCTGGCCCTGAACAACGGCATTGCCGGCGCGCTGGAAGCCCCCAGCGCCTGGTTCATGAAGTCCCCGCCGGAGCAACTCCACGACGACGTGGCCCGCGATGAGGTGGAAGCCTTCATCGCCGCCAACGCCTTCGTCCGCGAACCAGCCCTGGCGTAATAGCGCGCGGCATCAACGCAGCAACACACAGGAACGGGCGGCTGGATTCACCCCACCAGCCGCCCGTTTCTTCATTCAGGTGGTTCCGTCAGCAGCCAGTTGGTGACTCGCCTGCGTTCGTGCAATGCCCGCAGGCCTCGGACGGTATCCGCAAGCATTGGTAGTACAGAACATGATGGCCAGCCTGGAGTTTCCGATACTCGACGTCTTCAATGTTCACCAATCGCCCGCTTTCCGGGTACTCTCCCACTCTGCGCACCGCCGCCAACAAGGTCTGCTCGTAGCGTTCCTGTTGACGCGCTCCCCAACGCCCCTCACTCCAGATAAGGATGTCCGCAAGATCCTGACGCGCATTGGCGGAAATCTCGACCTGGCGCCTACGGTCGGACATGTGCCCCGGATCGCGAAAGGCGAACGTACGCCTGATTTCAGCTATTCCTCAGCATTCCGTTCAGTTCTCGTCAGGTTCTCCCAGCATGATGAAGGTGAGGCCGGTATCCAACACCTGCATCGTTCCCTCCGGCCTCACGACCTTCAGAACACGCGTTCGAAACAAATGACCGTACACTATTGACATCGAGGCACCGCCGTGAGAACATGTGTTCGTACAGGAGAGCGGGTACCGGTCCCGCTCCCTCACCGATATGACTGAATCGGCCCGTGGTTGCGGGCCCACCGGAAAGGACCTGCTCCCATGGAATCGATCGTCATCAACGGCCTGATCGGCATTGTCACTTTCATCTTCGCCGTGCTGGCACTCGGTCCGGCCCTGCTCTCGTCCGATAGTCGCCAAACCCCCATCAAGGTCGAAGAGGACCGCATCATCTCCATCGAACCCGTCCCCTTCGACCGACCGGCTCCGCGTTCCGTCACGCCACGCGCCGTCCCCGACGACGCTCCCTTCCATCGCGAGGCCGCCTAATCTCCCTTTTCCCGATCATCCCGGTGTCGCAACGGAGCGGCACCGGGATTGTCGTTTTCATGGCAAACTCCGTCGCATACCCGAAAGGAGCCCGGCATGTGCGGTCGATACGCCTTCTATGAACACCAGGAACTCAGCGAGCGTCTCACCAATGTCTCGCTCGACACTGCCTTCTTCGAGCATTTTCACCCCACCTGGAACGCCGCTCCCACCCAGGACCTGCCAGTCATCGTGCCGGAAGGCGACGAGATCGCTGCCGTTCACGGCATGACCTGGGGCCTGATCCCACGTTGGACCAAACCGGGCGAGAAACCGAAGATCGCCCCAATCAATGCCCGCAGCGAGACCATCGGCGAGAAAGCCATGTTCAAGGGTCTCGTCAAGTCCCGCCGGGTCGTGGTGCCGGTCAATGGTTTCTACGAATGGAAACGCGAGGGTTCGGGCAAGCAACCGTACTTCATCAAGCCTCGCCAGGGGCAACTCCTGCTTTTCGCCGGTCTGTACGATGTAGCCAGGGACGCCGATGGCAATCCCATCGAATCGTTCACCATCCTCACCACCAGCGCCAATGGCACCATGGCGCCCCTCCATGACCGGATGCCGGTGATTCTGGACGACGACGGGGTGGAGGCGTGGCTCGACCCGGGGATCGATGAGCTTGGCCCACTGGAACACCTGCTCCAACCAGCCCCCGACGATGCCATTGAAACGTGGCCAGTCAGCAAAAGCGTCAACAATACTCGCAATAACGAGCCTGACCTGATCGACCCACTGGATGAAAACTAACCCGCTGAGTTCGACATTTGGCGACAAATGACGTAAAACACGCCAGAAGCGTGCAGTTCATCAGGTTCCACGTACGTACGTGGTGAAAGCGCGGTTTCGGCCGCGCTTCGGCGCACCGCTCCGATTCGGGATTGCGGGGTGGTCCAGATGTTTCCACCGGGAAACGCAGCGCACGCAAGGGAGGTACACCATGGCGACAGAGGCGTATTGTGTGAAGTGCCGCGAAAAGCGGGAGATGGTTGACGAGGAAGAAGTGACCATGAAGAATGGTCGCCCCGCCATCCAGGGCAAGTGCCCGGTCTGTGGCACCAAGCTCTTCCGCATCAAGAGCACCAAGAAGGCCGACTAGTTCCGGCCTTCCTGAAGACAACGGCCCCGGCAGGATTGGATCTCGCCGGGGCCGTTGTCGTTCCGTGTGGTCATCTCATATCCAGGTCGGTCATCAAGGCTGACCTGCCGTTGAACTGCCGATCCGGACTTCCGTGTCAGCCGCGGATCTCCGCCAGGGTAACCGCGCGCTGCTCGGTGTACGACCGCTCGATCGCGCAGATCACTTCGGTCACCAGCACGCCCTGATCAACTCCCGGCCCCAGAGTGTCGCCGCGATCGAGACAGGCAACCCACTCCTGCGCCATCCAGATCGGCGCGCCCACCAGGTTCGGGCCAATTCTGCCCGCCAGCAATCCCTGTGCATGCCGTCGATCGGTGACGAGGTCGAGGCCCTGGTGGATGGGATCGGCAGTGATCGCCCCGTCGGTGCCGATGATCTGGAACCGGAAATCGACAATCGCGTCGTTCCCCTCGGGTAGAGTCCACGCCGATGTCAGCGAGGCAGTCGTTCCGTCATCAAGCGTGAGCAGGGCATGCACCACATCGATGGTGTCGATCCCACGGGCACGCAGCACACCGCTCGATGCGACCGCCATGACCGAAACCGGCCTGCTGCCCGACAGATGCGTCATGAGGTCGACGGTGTGAGGCAGGAGAAACCAGGCGGGAGACGAACGAGCCGCCCAGGAAAGCATGGTCTCCGGCACGAAGTAGGTATTGGATAGCGTTGCCGACGTCGTGATGTGCTTGCCGATCGCACCATCGGCAATGGCGCGGTGGGCCTGAACGATGTGTGGGTTCCACCGGTTTTCGAAGCCAACGAGGCAGGATCCGCCGCCATCTCGCACAGCGTCGCGAATCTCATGGGCTTCGGCGACAGACATGGCAAGTGGCTTCTCGATCAGGAGATGCTTCCCGGCCCGGGCGGCGGCAATCGCCGCGTCACGATGGGCAAAGTCTGGAGTCGCAACGATTACTGCGTCCAGGTCGAATTGGTTCAGCAAGTCGGTGTGGCTGGCAACCACCGGTACACCCGTTTCCTGGTGAGCTGCCGCCCCAACGGTTGCCGATGGCTCGGCGAAGGCGACAACCTCGGCAACCGGCGATTCCGCCAGCGCCGCTGTATACATCCGGCCACGTAACCCTGCGCCAACGATCCCAACTTTCACCACTGCGCGCCTCGCTTCCTTGGACAACCACGCCACCGTGGCATCAGAACAGGGTGAATCCGCCATCGGCAACAACGATCGAACCCGTCATGAAGCTCGACGCGTCACTCGCCAGGAACACAGCGACTGGACCCAGCTCTTCCGTGCGGCCGGCCCGCTTCATCGGCGCCGGATCGACGCACCACGGCTTGTACTCCGGCTCGTAGACTGGGGACTGGTCCGTTTCGATGTATCCCGGCGCGATGGCATTGACGCGGATGCCAAGGGGAGCCCACTCGGCCGCCAACGCCTTCGTCAATTGGTGCACCGCAGCCTTGGAGGCCAGGTAGGCCGGTTGCCAACGCGGCTGGTTGACGATCTGGGCCGACATCGAGCCGATGTTGACGATGACCCCACTGCCGCGTTCGGCCATGCCTGCCGCCACCGCCCGGCTGCAATGCCAGACGCCGTCGACATTCGTGGCGAGGATCGCGTGCCAGTCGGCATTGTCGGCCTCGAGCGCAGTGTGCGCCCTCGAGATGCCTGCGTTGTTGATGAGGATATCGACCGGTCCGAACGCTGCCCCGACCTCGGCAACCGCGCGGTCGACATCGGCCGGGTCGGTTACTTCCAGGCGAAATCCCCGGGCATCGATGCCCAGGGCCTGAAGTTCGGAGGCAGCAGCAGCGGCCGCCTGGTCGGTTCTGGCGGTCAGGGCCACCTGTGCTCCAGCCTCACCAAGTGCCTGCGCAATCGCGCGCCCGATGCCGCGGCTGCCGCCAGTCACCAGCGCAACCTTGCCATCCAGCCGGAACGTGTCGAGTACTCCCATGATGTTCTCCTGCCACGACTGTCGAACCGAAAGGACCCCACACGCAGGAAGCAGTGTCGGCACGCACCGTCGCCGTTTACACGCTCATGCCGGGCGATGGTCACACATCGATGTCGGGGCAGCAAGCACCCCTTCAAAGTTGGGTCGTGAACAGCGAGAAGCGCCGGACCTCCTGGAAGCCAAACTGGCGATAGAGCCGGGCGGCCCGTTCATCCGTCCAGAGAAACCACGCCACGTGGTAGCCACGTCCCCGCATGGCCAGCAGAGTGCGGTCCAGCAGCAGCGCACCAATCCCCAGTCCACGCAGCCTCTCGTCCACGCCGAACGGTCCGAACCGCTCTGCCCGGGACTGGGCGAACCCCAGGATGTCTCCGTCCCGCTCTGCCACCAGCAACGTGCAGCGGCCACTGTCCCCCACGAAGAGGTCGGCCAGCACGTCGTTGACCTCAGCCTGCCACTCCGGAAAGTGCTCGCGGAGAAAGTGGCGCAACGGGAGGATGTCCTCCGCCTCAGCTGGGCGCACCACGCATCCAGATTCTGCCAGGGCACGTTCCCTTGCCACCAGGTCATCCGACGTCCTGTAGCCCATCAGCGTTGCCCGCATCGAGATGGGTCGGCTCGCCACCTCGAAGCCCTGGTTCTGCAGGAATGCGATCGCCGCCGGATAGGCAGCCTCATCCACTCCGGGTGTGATGTAGGTGGGGACATAGGGACCAACGGAGACGCGCTCAACGCCGGCATTCCGCCATGTTTCCACCAACTGCGCCAGCAACGCCGTGCCAATCCCTCGCTGTTGGGCTTCGGCCTGCACCCCGAGGGCCACGATGGCGGCTTCCGGCGAATCGGGCCCCCGCATGCCGAAGCAGAACCCGGTCACCGCACCATTCACCTCGGCGATCAGGCAGGTTTCGGATTCGAACTGCGGGTCGAGCAGGTAACGCGACCGCCAGGTTCGGGCATCGATGGGGTCGGCCCAGAGCGTGGCGTTCCAGCAGGCGATCAGGGACTGCTCGTCGGTGGCACGGTAGGGGCGAACATGGATGGTCACAATGCGTTCCTCATGGGTGAACGATCGATATCCGGCAGTGTGTCAGACGAGCAGGTGCCGGTCGATCCCCAGCCATGACGTGACTCATTCAGATCACCACCCTGCCGAATCGGCTACCTCCTGGCGGGAGGCATCCCGATAAGCTGCTCCACAGGAAAGACCCGTTCGGTTCGGCAACGAAAGGCGCCAATGATCCGCTCGAACGACCCCCTCGACCTGCTCGCCCGCTTGCTGCTCGTCCTCTCGGCGCTGGGCGCACTTGGATCGATCTGGCCTGCCATCGATACCGTGCGGGACGCCGATCAAACGCTGCAGGTGACCGCCGTCCACGACCTCTTCAGCTTCCCGGTCTATGCCGCGCTCTTCCTGCTGCTGGCCTGGCGGCCACGCAGTCTGCCGGGTGTCTGGGAGGTACTCATTGCCCAGAAGGCGATTGTCGGTGTCGTGCTGATGGTTGGGTACCGCGATGCCGACGGCGCCGTCTTCACCGGCACCGTCGACATCATTCTGGCGATCATCCTCGCCGTTGCCTATGTTGCCGCACGAGGCTGGCTGGCCTGGACACCCCGCTGATGCCGGTGCCCATCGACTGAAGCGGGACCTCTTCCGACTACCGATCGCTTCCTGGCGACCGACTGTTCCGACTACTGGCATTCCCAGTGGTTGCGCATCCCGTTGGCCCACATCCATCCCGTCGCATCGGCGCTGGAGTAGGCATCAAAGATGCTCTCGCCGCGCTTGCCGTTCGGCGTGCCGGCGAAGGTTGAGGGCATGAACTGGAAGAGACCGCTCGCACCGCTGGATGGGTTCACAGCTGATGGATCGAGATTCGATTCGCAGCGGGCCACGCGCAGCATGTCGGCTCGAGGCTGGCCCCAACGATCGGCGGCCGCGTAGATGATGGCAATGATGTCGTCGTCGCCATCCACCGCCGCTCCCGGGTCATCGGCCGAGCCAGGATCGGTCAGCCAGGCACTCGAGACGTAGCCGGTCAGCGTTCCCCAGGTGACGGGCAGGAAGCCGTTCTCTTCCGCTCCGGTCACGGTGACGGCGGTTCCCGGCGGGAGCACCCGCTGGGCGGGATGGTTGGTGCCCGGTCCCGACCGTAGATTGACTGCCGCCGTCGTCACCTTGCTGATCTCGACCGGGGCGTCGTCACCTGCTTCCGTCGTCAGAAACGCCGTCGCCACCCAGCCTGTGACGCCATCGTAGCGAATCGGGGTGTAGTCGCCCTGCGCAGCACCCGTCACGTCGACCACGGTGGCCGTCGGGACGACCGTGCGCGCACCGTAGGAGGTGCCCGGGCCGGAGCGGAGATAGATCCGGGCAGTGGTGGTTGCGGTATCCGACACCGTCTCCCCCGGATCCGGGTTTGCGCTCGTCAGGTATTGCGCCGCCGCCCAGCCCGAGGTGCCGTTCCAGGTGATGGGGGAGAAACCATTCTCCTCGGCCCCACTGACGGTCACTGCCGCGCCGTCCGGCATGACCGACAGCACTGCGTAGGACGTGCCCGGACCGGAGCGAAGGTTCAGGCGTCCATCGAACACGTAGCGGGTGCCAGTCGTGTCCGGGGACTGGGCGAGGTTGAGATACGTCTCAAGCACCCACCCGGTTGCCCCGCCAACAGTGACCGGGACATACCCGAACTGGGCGGTGCCCGTTACCTCGACGGTCGAACCCGACGGCACCACCTGGGAGGCGGCAAATGAGGTTCCGGGGCCAGTGCGCAGATTGAGATTGGCGGTGGTGGTGGCCGTGGCCGCGGCAGCTGGCATGACGGTTGCCATCAGCGCGCTCGTCACCAGCGCCAGCGCGGCAAGCAGCAGCAGGGCGGTTCGCCCGATCGATGGCCCGCGGTCCGGTTTCGCCCTCATCATCCGATCTCCATCCACCATTGCTCAGCCATCATCGCCCGTTGCACGCACTGCACGGACGATCCGTTCAATACCGACGATGATGTATCTCATACGGTTGAGAGTGGCGTCAAGCATGCGGGAGACGCGGCGTTCACCTTAGAAACGATTGCTTCCGTGTCTTTTCGTCACATATCCGCGAACGTTCGCCTGTACCTACAGGGTTCGCCCGGTTCCACCCGGTCGCCGGCAATTTCAGGACTGGATGGTTCGGAGGTCCTGGCGAGCAGGGCCGTTCAGGAGTGGGCCGATGACGATCTGGCAGATGGATCGCCTGTGCTTTCGTTCCGCGGTAATTCTTT
>CAZNQC010000170.1:0-8639 GCA_964574825.1 uncultured Sphaerobacteraceae bacterium
ACGCGCTATCGCTGGCAGTGTCAGTCTGGCGAGTGTTCACGAACGCCAGCTTTCCGGGTAGCATCAGGCCATCGCACTGGTAGTGGCGTCAATGGCCATCCCTCCGGGGAAGGAGTTTCATCCGTGACCAAGGAAACCATCTTTACAGCTGATGCCTCCTCGATCGTTTTTGGACAGGGCGCCACGCGTGAGGTTGGCGCGCGAATCCGGGCGCTGGGCTGTCGTAACGTGCTGGTGGTGACCGATCCACGGGTTGGTGAACTGCCCCCGGTGGCAACGGCCGTCGCATCGCTGGAAGAAGCCGGGATTGCCTTCGACATCTTCGCCGATGTCCGGGTGGAACCAACCGACACGTCCTGGCAGGCCGCCATTGAAGCCGCCAGCCAGGGCGGCTACGACGGCTTCGTCTCGGTGGGCGGCGGATCCGTGATCGATACGGCCAAGGTGGCCAACCTCTATTCGACCTGGCCCGATGAGTTTCTGGCCTACGTGTATCCGCCACTGGGCCAGGGCAAACAGGTGCCGGGTCCGCTCAAACCCCACATCGCAATTCCCACCACGGCCGGTACCGGTTCGGAAACCACCGGCAACGCGGTCTTCGATCTCTCCTCCGCGCATGTCAAAACCGCCATTGCCCATCGGTCGCTCCGGCCGAACATGGGCATCATCGATCCCGACAACACCCGCACCATGCCGCCGATGGTTGCCGCCTCCTCCGGGCTGGATGTTCTCTGCCACGCGCTGGAGTCCTACACGGCAATACCCTTCAGCGAGCGGGACGCGGCGGCCGATCCCATGAAACGCACCGTCTACCAGGGTGCCAATCCCCTGAGCGACATCTGGGCGGCCCGCGCCATCGAGTTGGGCGCCGCCTACCTGACCCGCGCGGTCAACGACCCCAGCGACGATGAGGCACGCGAAGGCATGTTCCTCGCCTCGACCACCGCCGGCATCGGATTCGGCAACGCCGGGGTTCACTTGCCCCATGCCATGAGCTATCCAGTCTCCGCGCTCGCTCGAGACTACGTGGCCCCCGGCTACCCGGACGATCACACCCTGGTGCCCCACGGCATGTCTGTCATCCTGACCGCCCCCGCCATCTTCCGCTGGACGGCCGAAGCCGACCCTGCACGTCACCTGGAAGCCGCCCGTTTGCTCGGCGCGGACGTGCGCGGAGCGGCACCGGAAGATGCCGGGACGATCCTGGCCGACACGCTGGTGAGCCTGATGCAGCAGGTTGGCATGCCGAATGGCCTCAATGCCGTCGGCATCACGGCCGATGACCTGGACGATCTGGTCAAGGGCACATTGCCGCAGTCCCGCATCACCCAGATCTCGCCCCGCCCGGCTGTGGAAGCCGACTATCGGGCCATGTTCGCGGACTCGATGACCATCTGGTAAACGGTCCGGAGACCTCGTTGGGGCGGTTGGGACGTGGCCAGTATCACAGGACGGACAATGGGGTGACCGGCAATGGGTGATCGCGAAGTCATCGCGTTGGGGAGGACCTGCCGCCGATCAGGTGCGACATTCAGCATGGGAGGTGAAGGCGACTGCTGTCCGGCCTGCCTGGTGCCCGTCCCCCCATGTCGGCCCTGTGTTCAGCCGTGCAGAGGTACTTCGAAGTCGCAACTGCCCCCTTTTCAGGTCACCCACCTGCGGTGACAATGCCTGGCAGCAGCAACACAGCAGGAAACCAATCCGGCTGAATCAGGACTCGAGGCAAGGAGCTGAATTTCCATGGCGATGCGGATGCAATTGGCCGAAGTGCTTACCAATCGCGAACACTCCATCATGTGGGACTTGAGCAAGCAGCTTGGTGTGAAGCAGGTCGTGACCGGCATCACCGACGACCCGGATGAGGCTCCCGCCTGGGACTTCGACCGGCTGCGGAAAATCAAGGAAAAGTTCGCCGCGCAGGGGCTGGATGTCACCGTCATCGAGTCCGCCCCCTCTTCAATCCAGGAACCAATCAAACTCGGCCTGGGTGACCGCGACGAGCACATCGGCCACTTCTGCCAGCTCATCGAAAACATGGGCAAGCTGAACATCCCCATCATGTGCCACAACTGGATGGCCGGCATCGGCTGGCTCCGCACCGACTTTGGTGTGCCGGAACGGGGCGGCGCCCTCGTCACCGGCTACGACAACGATGTCAATGAGGCGCGGGGTCTCACCGAGTGGGGCGTGGTCACCGAAGAGCAGATGTGGGAGCGCATGGAGTACTTCCTGCGCAAGGTAGTGCCCGTGGCGGAGAAGGCCGGCGTGTTCCTGGCCGTCCACCCCGACGATCCTCCCCGTTCCCCGGTTCGCGGCATTGGCCGCATTCTCACCTCGCCGGAGAACTTCCAGCGCGTGCTGGACATGTACCCCAGCAAGCACAACGGGCTGACCTTCTGCCAGGGCAACTTCTCGGCGATGGGTGTCGATGTCCCGGAGACGATTCGTCACTTCGGCCGCCAGGGCGCCATCAAGTTCGTCCACTTCCGTGACGTGCGCGGCAATCGCGACAAGTTTGTCGAGACGTTCCACGACAACGGTCAGACGGACATGGTGGAAGCCATGCGGGCCTATGCCGATGTCGACTACGCCGGCCCGGCGCGTGTCGATCACGTGCCGACCATGGCGGGTGAGGACAACGATCATCCCGGCTACGAAACGATGGGACGCCTCTACGCCCTGGGCTATATGCGTGGACTGATGCAGGCCGTGGCGAAGGAATACCCAGTGGAATCCGAGGCCTGATCCATGCGGTACGAGGGCAGAACGGCGCTTGTGACAGGTGGTGGTTCCGGCATTGGCCGGGCCATCGCCACCCGGTTCGTGGCCGAAGGGGCGCGGGTAGCAGTGGCGGACAAGATTGTCTCCCGTGCCGAGGAGACTGCCACGACCCTGCGGGAGGCTGGCGGCAACGCGATCGGTCTCGCCATGGACGTCTCCAGCGAGGATCAGGTCGCGGCTGGCGTCGAAACCGTGGCCCGGACATTGGGTTCGGTAGACATCCTGGTCAACAACGCCGGGCTGTCTGTCGGCGCCAACGTCATCGAGATGTCACCGCAGGAGTGGGACATCAACTTCGATGTGGTTCTCCGCGGTGCTTATCTGTGTTGCCGGGCGGTGCTGCCCGCCATGGTCGAACGTGGCCGTGGGGTAATCCTCAACATCGCCTCGGTCAACGGCATGTTCGGCATCGGCGAGGAAGGCTATTCGGCCGCCAAGGCTGGACTGATCAACCTCACGCAGAACCTGGCAATGCGCCACGGGCCGCAAGGGATCCGGGCCAACGTCATCTCGCCCGGCACCATCCGCACCCCGATCTGGAGCGAGCGACTGGCGGTTGATCCCACCGCGCTCGACGACCTCACGGCCTGGTACCCCCTCGGCCGCGTCGGTGAAGTCGATGACATCGCGGCCGCGGCAGCCTTCCTCTGTTCCGACGAGGCGGCCTGGATCACGGGCGTCAATCTCCCGGTCGACGGTGGTTTGACCGCTGGGTCGTTCCGGCTGATTGCCGATCTCGGCGGCGACTGAGGCTCACGCGTCAGGACGGAACGTCCCACAATCTGGCAGCTGCGAGAGCCAGGTCGCACCAGTCGCGCACTTCCTGGTTCAGGTCGATGGCGTCGAGACGGGAGGCGTCCACCCACTCCATCCCATCCAGCACGGCAGGCAGGCCTGGTCCGGAATCGAGTGGCCGGGCGAAGTAGATCAGGTCGATGTGTTCGTGACCGGGACCAATGGTCTCCAACTGGATCCCTTCGGGGCGAACGAGTTGGATCGGTTGGCCAGGATAGTCCACCGGCAACCCATGCCCTCCCACAAGTTCGACCTCGAGCCCGGTTTCTTCGAGAACTTCGCGGCGGGCCGCTTCGTCGGGGAGTTCATTCGGCTCGATGTGACCGCCTGGGGGCAACCAGATTCCCAACCGCCGATGTGGATGCAGAATCACGTGACCCTGCCGCACCACGAAGACGGCCACCGTGAAATCGCGGGTAATGGTGCCAGTCACGACTCCTCCGGTGGTTGCGGTGTCTTTTTGTTGCGAGTGAGCCACGCAGCCCCGGCGGCTTCCGACCACGATGCGCGTTCGCTCTCGGGCACTTCCGGCTCGGGCTCTGGCGTCTGCCATGGATTCCAGGTTGACTGGTCATCGGCGCCGCCAGGTGAGCGGAAGTCGGCGTCCTGCACTGAAACCTGGTCGGGGGGAAGGGACCACGTGCCGGGCACCGTCCGCACCGGCACGAAGAGGGGTTCGTCGGCTGGCTCGTCGTTCCATTGGCGGAAGGCCCAGAGCATCGCCACGATGATGGCGTGAATGCCGAGCAGGGCCGTCCATGCCAGAATCCACCACCCAGCCCAGCGGGCTTCCGGATCGAAGAACAGGTTCAACGCGTAGAGCATCACCATGCCGATGGCGAAGACGCTCAGGTGAGAACGGAGCATCCCCCAGCCTGCTGCCCAGCGGCTCCAGCTTGGACGGTCGTCATCCTGGAAGCCGTGGCGTGCCGCGTCGTGATACCACGCCAGGGATTCAAATGGTCGGGTTGGAGGCTGGGACATGAGCGCGCATACCTACCGTGAAAGCACCGTGTTCGCTGCGGAGAGTGTACGCCAGCCACTCAGGCCCGGGCACCTCTTCAGTGAGGTGCCATGCCGGGCGGGAAGGTCGTCGTTCCGGTGGTATCATGACCATGATGAGATGCGGGAGCTTGTCCTGCATCGCGGAGCATCATCCATCGGATCGATCTCCGGCCCCACAGGTACTCCCCGTTCGTGTTCAGTTCACCCGGCCGCCAGGAGTGGCGCGCCAGAAAGAGTGGGTCTGTCCATGTCATCCGTCCCCGCCCGCGACCGCATCAATATCCGCACGCCAATGCGGTGCCCGATTTGTGATGGTCCCTTGACCGATGTGCTGGTTCGTGACCTTGGTGGGGTCACCGCCGACATCACCTGGCAGATTCACGCCGGTCGCTGTGCCGATCATGGCTGGTTCCAGACGGAAGTGGTGTCTCGGCCACCGCGCGAGATCTTCGCCGTCACCCGCCCGTTCGGAGCCGCTCGCCGTGTGGTTGTCGATGGCCGCGAGTACTTCTCGTTCTCCACGGCCTGGAACAGCCTGCGGCGTGACGAACGGCCCCAGAAGGTCAACCCGCTCGAAGCGAGCTACTGGGTGACCAAGCCTATTGCCTGATCCTCAACGTACAATGTGAATCCTGCAGGAGACGGCGCGACGAGTTCGCGCCGTCGTGGTATCTCGTGGAAATGGATTGGCCAGCATGTCATCGATCCCCGGTTCTGCTGCACGGCCACGTGGCGAACCTCCACAGCCCCGTGAGCCCGAAGGCGAACAACGGAGTGGGCTCACGGCTGTGAGCCTGTTCATGGTGCTGTTGATCTTCTGGGTGATGACCCGGATCGAGTACGTGGTGATCATCGCCCTGTTCGGTCTGCTCCTCGGCACCATCCTCGAAGGTCCGGTTGGCAAGATCCAACGCAGCAGTCATGCTCCCCGGCCGGCCGCCATCTTCATGGTCTACGCCGCCATCATCGGCCTGCTGGTGCTGCTGGTGTTCCTGATCATCCCGGTCATTAGCGATCAGGCTGATACCTTTCGCACCGAGATTCCCGAGCAGCTCCATCAACTCCAGGACGATTGGCGCGACAGCGAGAACCAGCTGCTGAATGGAACCGGCCAGCAGTTACTTGGGCGCGTCCTGGAGTTCCTCGACAACCCCGACACCAACGTCAGTGTGTCGCCGGATACCGTGCAGACGGTGATTCCGGTGATCTCTGGTGTGACGGCGGCCATTGTCGCCATTGTGACGACCCTGGTGATCACGTTCTATTACCTGATGGAGAAGGCGTTCATACGCAAGCTGGTGATCGGGCAACTGGATCCTCGCCGGCAGCCACGAATCGACCGCATCTGGCAGGACGTGGAAGACAAGGTCGGCGGCTGGATGCGCGGCCAGCTGATCCTCTGTCTGATCATCGGCGTGGTGGCCACAATTTCCTACTGGATTCTTGACATTCGTTTCTGGCCCCTGCTTGGGTTGTGGGCCGGCATCACCGAGATCATCCCGATAGTTGGACCATGGATCGGTGGTATTCCGGCCGTGATCGTGGCGCTCACCCAGGGCTGGGAAAAGGCGCTGCTGGTTGGCATCGTGATCCTTTGCATGCAGGGTCTGGAGAACTGGATTCTGGTGCCGCGCGTGATGCGTGGGGCTGTGGGGCTCTCTCCTCTGACCGTGTTCGTGGCGATTCTGGCCGGAACGCAATTCATGGGGGTGACTGGTGCCATTCTGGCGATCCCGATAGCGGCGGCGATTCAGGTGATCCTGACCGACTATTTCGCCGGGCGGCAGGTTAGCCGCGAGGGGCAGCAGTCCGGCTGGCGCTGGATGCTGAGCCGGAATGCGCTTCGCGATGATGACACCGACCACGTTGAGGTTGTGGAGGAGTTTCCCGCGCATTCCCAGCAGACCATTTCCGACGATGTGATCCCCTCGACCCCGAGTACCTCCACGCCCGTCGCCACAACAGACGACGATGGTGCGGAAAGCGAGGCGGGACCGCGTTGGAAGCCGTTTGGTGGTGCCTCCAGCGGTGATCGTGAGCGGTAGTGTTCCGGAGCGCCCCGGTAACGATGCTCGGCCCTTTGCCGGCGAGGCATGGTGTGCGACGGTGCTGCCCGCAATGCCGGACGATCCGTTCGATCCCATGGCCAGTTTTGCAACTCTCCTGGTTGGCGAGCAGGCCGAACTCGAAGCGGAATTGGGCTGTCCGGTACGGTGGGCAACAGGCGCCGATGCACGGGTGGCTCCCGTTCGCTGCCTGATTGGTCCGGCCGCGCTGAATCCGGCCTTTGCCGATGCTGGTCTAACGCCATCAGCGGAGCCGGTGGTGACCGTCGACCGGGACCGGCGTCTGGTCGCAATCGATGGTCCCGACGTGGGGGCGGTGGGCGCGGCATTCCAGTTGCTGCGCTCGGCGTTCCGGTCCGGAGCCAATCGTTCGACTCCGTTCGTTCCACCATCCGCGGAAGGCACCTTCGATACGCTGGCGGAGGAGGCGCTGGAGACCTATCCGGCCTTTGCCTTGCGAGGTTTGGATTGGGACGCCATCGTAGGTCGGCACCGAATGGACGTGCTGGCGACGGACGCGTCCCTGGTCTCGATGCAGCGATGGTTTGCCGACCTGCAGGACGCCCACACCTGGGTAAAGGATGGTCGGATCAATGCCCGGTTGCCGTACCAGGCATGGGTGGAGCCGGGTCGGGCCTGGCTGGTGGCGGTGCCGACCTGGTCGGCGGCCTGGGCGGCTGGTGTTCGTCCGGGCGATCCGTTGCTGGATGTGGATGGCGATGCGTGGTGGTCGCGGACGGCAGCCACCCCACGGACGCGTCCAACCGTGACCGGTTTCCGCTGGTTGGCCGGTGCCGTCGGGGCCGAGCGGCAGTTACGATCTACCTCCGGCACTGGTCGCATCATCGAGTGGACCGAGACCTATCAGCCATTACCGTGGATTGAGCCAGTTTCATGGTCCGTGTTGCCGAGTGGGACTGCCTACCTCCGAATCCGGGGTTGGCTCCATACGGCTGCCTGGTGGGAGCGGATCGAGGCGGCCTTTCGCGACTTCGCGGGTCGGGCGCGGCTGCTGGTGGACCTGCGGGGGAATGTCGGCGGAAGCCTGGTGGCTGCCAAACGGTTCCGCGATCGGTTTCTGCCTGACGAGACATTGTTGGGCAGCATTCAGTTCAGTATCGGTGCGGGACGTCTGAGTGAGCTGTCGCCCATGGTTGGTCAGCCGCCCGTGAGCGGCACCTGGAACCGGCCAGTGCGGTTCCTGATCGACCGAATCACCTACTCGGCGTCGGAGGATGCGATTCTCGGGCTCGGTGGATTGCCTCACGTGCAGATTGTGGGTGAGCCGAGTGGGGGTGGAAGTGGGCGTCCACGCACGATCCAGTTGCGCGATGGACTCTTTGCTTCCATTTCGACGGCGCTAACCTTTGACCGGGATGGACGATGCGTCGAGGGGCATGGGGTGCCGGTCGATGTCGCGTTGCCGATTGAGGAGCATCTGCGTGATCCACGGCGGCTGCCAGCAGCCGAGATTCTGGCCATGGCCGACCGCGACTGGCCCGAATGACGGTCCTCCCCGACGTATGGCGAGGTGACGTTGCGTCCGGCGCGCGGCGAGACTTGCTGCCATGTCGATGTCAGTTCGGTACACAGGGAGATGAGCATGACGGAGCAACGTCCAGTCAAGGTGAGCGTGCAGGTTCAGCCGCAGCATGGCACCTATGAGCAGATGCGGGCAGCCTGGGTTGCCGCAGATGATCTTGGGGTCGATGTGATCTTCAACTGGGATCACTTCTACCCGTTGAGCGGGGATGCCAACGGGCTCCACTTCGAGGCGTACACGTTGCTGGCGGCGATGGCCGAAGTGACCGATCGCGCCCAGATCGGGTCGCTGGTGACCTGCAACTCCTATCGAAACCCGAACCTGCTGGCCGACATGTCACGCACCATCGACCACATCTCCGGTGGCCGCTTCGTGCTGGGGATTGGCTCGGGGTGGGCCGAGCGGGACTACTTCAACTACGACTACGAGTTTGGCACCGCGGCCAGCCG
>CAZNQC010000171.1:0-8601 GCA_964574825.1 uncultured Sphaerobacteraceae bacterium
GACGGTTCTCCATCCTTGGCATACGGATGGTTGGCCTGGGTCAGTACGGAAGCCCTCAGCAGCCGCCAGGGGAATCCCCTGCTTGTGACGATCGGCTGCTGTATGGGCTTCCCTCGTGTCCGGGTTGGAACTTCCGGCCTGGCTACTTGTTCGCCCGCGGGTCGAGCACGTCCCGCAATCCGTCTCCCACCAGATTGAACGCAAACACCGTGATCAGCAGCGCCACACCGGGCGCGATGCTCAACAGCGGTTCCTGGGTCAGGAACCGCGTGCCGTCGCGGATCATCTGCCCCCAGGTTGGGGTCGGCGGTGGCACGCCGAGACCGATGAAGCTGAGACTCGCTTCCAACCGGATCGCGGCCGCCGTCCACAGGCTGGCCAGCACCAGCAGCTCACCCGCGATATTCGGCAGGATGTGCCGGCTCAGGATCACCCGGCTCTTCTGACCCAGCGCCCGGGCCGCTTCCACGAACTCCTTCTCCTTCAGGGCCATGGTCGGACCGTAAGCGATCCGCGCGAACCGGGGAGCAATCGTCAGCCCAATCGCCACGATCAGCTTGATCTGCCCCGATCCCAGCACTGCCATCACCAGCAGACCGGTGATCAGGTCGGGGAACGAGAGCAGCACGTCCACCAGGCGCATCAGCAGGGTCTCGGTCTTGCCGCCGACATACCCGGCCACCACGCCGATCGTGGTGCCGAGCACGCCTCCCAGCACCACCGAGAGCACACCAACGGTGAGCGCCACGCGCGTGCCGTAGATGATGCGGGAGAGCACGTCACGGCCGAAGTCATCGCGTCCGAGCGGGTACTCCCACGAGGGAGGTGCCAGGCGGTTGATCGTGCTCTGCTCGATCGGGTTGTGCGGCGCGATCCAGGGGGCGAAGATCGCCACCAGCACCAGGAACACGATCAGGATCAGCCCGACCAGGGCGGCGTAGTTCTTGCTGAATGCTCGCCAGGCCCGGCGCCGCTGCGAGACCAGCTTGATGGTTGGCGCGGGAGAGGCTGGCGCCCCGCCCGGGTTGGCGGTTGATGACTGCGCCATTACGATCTCCTCACACGCGGATCGACCCAGCCGTAAATCAGGTCGACGACGATGTTGATGACCACAATGATGATGGCGTACACCACCATCACGGCCTGCAGCAGGGTGTAGTCACGCTGCCGGACAGCACCGATCATCAACTTACCGAGACCGGGCCGGGCGAAGACTTCTTCGGTCAACACCGAGGAGCCGATCAGCGAGATCGCGAACAGGCCGACCAGGCCCACGATTGGCACCAGCGCCGCCCGGAAGGCGTGCTTCATCATCACCGTGCGTTCGGTCAGGCCCTTCGCCCGCGCCGTTCGTACGTAGTCATCCGAAAGCACGTTCAGCATCACCGAGCGGGTCATCCGGGCCACGAACGCCGTTTCGACCAGTCCGAGCGTGAAGGCCGGCAGCACCAAAGCCCGCAGGTTCTGCCAGGGATCGGAGAAGTCACCCGCGCCGATCGCCGGAAACCAGCCCAGTTTGGCCGCGAAGATGTAGATCAGCAGGATACCGATATAGAACGCCGGTGCCGAAAGACCCGCCAGCGAGAGCACGCGCCCGAGATAGTCGATCCAGGTGTTCTGCTTCACGGCCGTCAGGATGCCGGTCGGCACACCGAGGGCGAGGGCGATGAAGATCGCCGCCGCGGCCAGTTCGAGCGAGTGCGGCAGCACCCCGGCTATCTGGTTCCAGGCCGGGGCCCGCGAAATCATCGAGTTGCCAAAGTCGCCGCGCAGAAGCCCGGCCATGTAGTCGATGTACTGTTGCCAGATGGGCTTGTCCAGACCCAGTTGTTCGCGCAGCTGCTGGAGGGCCTGTTCCGAGGCCTGGTCGCCCAGGGCCGCCACGGCTGGATCGCCCGGAATCACCCGGACCAGCACGAAGATGATGGTGATCACCACGAACAGGGTGGGAATGGCAAGCAGCAGGCGCCGCAGGATTTGCCTGAGCATGGATGTGCCCTTGCTGTTGCGCGAGGTGGATTGCGCCAGTCGCAATCGCAGGGTGTCGGATGGGAAGGGCACCGCCAGCCAGGACGGTGCCCTTCCTCAGTTCCGGATTGCTCCGGGGTGGTCTACGACGAAATCGAGGTGGTTTCGTCGATACCGGGGTAGAGCTGCACCACGGACACAGGTGTGTGGCCGTAGTCCACGTTGTCTCGCTTGGCATAGACCTGATTGTTGTACATCAGGCCGTACCCGGCGAAGTTCTGGATGATGTCGACGTTTGCCTGTTCCCAGAGCGCCGTCTGCTCGTCGGTGTCGGTGGTGGAGCGAGCCTCGGTCACCAGGTCGTCCAGCTGGTAGTTCGAGAAGTTCGTCACGCCGCCGCCGCTGGTGAAGAACTGGGTGAGGTACACGTCGGCCGTCGGGCGGAATGCCACGTAGATCACGATCGCGTTCGCGTCTTCGCGAATCAGGTCGTGCATGGCCTGGTGCTGCACCACTTCGAGATTCACCGTGATGCCGATCTGGCGGAGTTCTTCCTGCAGCACCGTGTAGGCGTTGCGGTAGGCATCCTGCTCGGAAGTGACCAGGTTCAGCTCGAACCCGTCCGGATACCCGGCCTCGGCCAGCAGTTCCTTCGCCCGCTCGATGTCCTGCGTGAAGTTCACACCGGCTTCGTTGGCGGCATCTTCCGAGAGGCCACCCGGCATGAAGGCGTCCGGCACGATCGAGAAGACCGGCTCGGCCACCGGCGAACCGGCCAGGGCGAGGGTGTTCTCGCGGTTGACCGCCAGCAGAATCGCTTCGCGAACCAGTGGGTCCTGCAGGATTTCGTGGTTCACGTCGAGGTTGAGGAAGACGACCTCACCCACACCGAAGACATCGACCACGATGCCGTCCTGCTGGTTCATCTGGTCGACCCAGAGGGCGTCCGGGAACCCGGCGATGACGTCGAGGTCATTCGACTGCAACGCCAGCTCGCGGCTGGTGCCGTCGGCCACGAAGCGGACTTCCACGCCACCAAGTTGGGGTGCCCCGCGGAAGTAGTCGGCGAAGGCCGTCAGCGTCACGTTCTGCTGGGCGGTGTAGCTGTCGAAGGCGAACGGTCCGGTGCCGACCGGGTTGGACAGGAAGCCATCGGCGCCGAGGGCCTCGTAGGGCTGCTGCGGCACGATGTATCCGCCCGAGTAGTTCGCCACCTGCGGCAGGAACAGGCTCTCCGAAATCGGCGATTCGATCGTGATTTCGAACGTGGTGTCGTCCGGGGCCGCGAACGACCAGCCGGCGTAGTTGCCGGAGTAGCTCGATGCATCGGGGTTGGCGGCCTTCTCGAACGAGAAGAGGACGTCAGCCGAGGTCAGCGTGTAGGCCTCGGTCCCGGCCGTGGCCGACGGGTGAACCTGCACATCGTCACGCAGCGTGAACGTCCACGTCTGCGTGCCATCCTCGTTCTCGGTCATCACCGGCATTTCGGTGGCGATGTCCGGCTCGAAGGACGTGGAGTCGCCCGGAACGAAGCGAATCAGGCCGTTGAACACCATATCGACGATCGTGCGGTCCTGCGTACCAGATGCCATGTGGGGATCGAGGTTCGCAATGTCGGCGGCATTGGTGCCCAGGCGCAGAACAGGCGCATCGTCCTGTGCGGCAGCCATGGCCGGAACGACGGCGGTGGCAACACCACCAAGCACGGCAGGTGCCGCCATGGCGGCCGCGGCCGAAAGTGTCAGGGAACGGCGGGATGTCCGGAATTCCTTGCCCATGTGTGTCTCCTCCACGAGGTTGCTTCACGGTGATCGTGAAGTCATTCGCGCGTGGCTGCGGCATCATTGCCGCAACCGGCTGTCCACCACCTCCGGTCGTGCCGGGGAAATGTGACCAAATCTGTGTGGCCGATCGGACATGGCAATCTCGGGAGTGGCCATGCAGTCGGCAAAACGTGGGCGTTGGCCCAGGCAGCGTACGGTAGAGTGTGATCAAGCAACATTGCGTGATTGAACACCATGGTCCCATATTCTGGGACGCTGGGTCAAAAAGATCGGCCAGTGTCCGATTGTGCAGCCTGCACGGAATGGCCGCATCAGTAGGTGATGGCACCCGGAAGCTTGCGCAATTTGGTGCGTGTCGGCGTATTCGGGTAGGGGCAGACCTGCCGCGAACAGTCACGAAATGTTGTGCTCAGTAATCGAGCGGCTGTTGTCTGCCCTGTCTATTGGCGCAGGTTCCGAATCAGGTCAGGATTCACGGTGCATGCGTGACAAATCAGTTCCCGGTGGCACCAGGTGGCACCGGATCTTCGCCATCGTGCTGGCGGTGATGCTGGTGGCTCCGTTCGTGCCTGCCTCGCCAACTCGCGCCCAACTGGGCATCCCAGCCGACATCACGTTCGATCGTTATGTGGTCGATGCTGCCTTCGACCCTGCCGCCCGCACGATTGCGGGCACCCTGCGCCTCACCTGGACCAACCAGACCGGGCAACCTCAGTCCCGGCTCCCCTTCCGCCTCTATCCCAACGCTCCGGCCTACGACCAGGGCGGCATCGAGATCACCTCGGCGACGGTCGCGGGTCGAGAGGTGCAGTTTGCGCTGGAGCGCGACGAAACCGTGCTCTGGGTCGAGTTGCCCGCGCCGGTTCTCGTCGCCGACGAAGGTGATGTGGTCCTGGCATTCACGACCACCATTCCCACCGGCACCTCCATGGCCGTCAACGTCCTGCACGGGACGCCCGGCACGGGGTGGTGGCTGGCGGACTGGCTGCCGATCCTGGCGGGCTGGGAATCCAGCACTGGCTGGTATCTCGATCCTCCCGGTACGCTCGGGAATCCGACCTTCGCCACCAGCGCCACCTGGTCCCTCACGCTCACCATGCCCACCGGCCTCTCCGTGTTCGGGACTGGCGAAATGACCCACGAAGCCGCGCTCGGCGGAGAAACCAGGCAGGTCACGATCGAGACGCCACCGGTCCGCGACCTGACCCTGGTGTTGCTGCCAGCTGCTTCCCTGGAGGTGACGACCCGTCAGGTGGGCGACGTGCAGGTGCGGCTCGCGCTGCCGGTTTCATGGGCCGACCCGGATCTCGTCGACCTCGTGCTTGATACTGCCGCCAGCGTACTTCCTCTCTATGCCGCCTGGTTCGGAGAGCTTCCCGGGGCCGAGCTGGACCTGGTGCCGGTCTCGCTCAACGGCTTTGGCGGCATTGCCTGGAGCGGCTCGATCTGGCTGGACCTCGAACGCCAGGCTGCCACGGAACTCGATCCCGCCACCCGCGCCGATCTGCGCTTCGTTCTCGCGCACGAACTGGCTCATCAGTGGGTGCCGCTCGTTATCGGCTCCAACAACAACCGACACAACTTCCTCAGCGAAAGTCTCGCCAGCCATCTCGCCGTGCTGGCCCTGGCCGCCAGTGGCGATCGGGACGTCAGCACTTACCTGGCGGACGACATTGCAGCTCCCTACCGCGCCATGCTCGAACGGGGCCAGGATGGCATCGTCGATGATCCCGTTACCACCACGGTCGCCACTGCCGAACGGGCTGCCCTCGTCTACGGCAAGGGGGTGATCGGCTTCGAAGCCATCCGCCAGGCGATCGGCACCGACGCCTATCTCGTCGGGCTGGCGAGGTATGCGGAAACCTTCCGCTTCGGCGTCAGCACCCCTGCCGACCTGCGACTCGCCTTCGAAGCTGCTTCCGGCCAGGATCTGGCGCCACTCTGGGATGTCTGGTTCAACTCCGCCTCGACCACCCTCGCCGACCTCGACGCCGTCCTCACCGGCTTCTCATTTCGATAAGCCAGCGCCAGCGCCTCACCTCCGCCAAGCCCCTTGTCCCCGAGGTCGACCACCGTCGACGATGTGTTCTCCTCGGAACCAATCGCCACCCGGAGTACGCCGGTCTTTCCCGATGCGACTTCCCTCCAGAATCTTGCTGCTCTGAGTAGCCTGTTTGCTGTGAAGTGCCTTACCCGAAAATTGCTCTCGTCATCCCGAGCGGAGCGCAGCGGAGTCGAGGGATCCATGCGTGATTGCGCTCGCGACGGAGTCGCGTCCCCATCGCAAGCACGAGATTCGTCGGTCTCATCGCGCCCGGGAACCACTTCCAAGGCCACGACTCCGCAACCCCTGTGGTGTACGGGCCACCGGCTCGGCGCCGGAACTCACCTATCGCCAGGTGCCGTTGCGCCGAGTCTGGCGCCCCGGGTCGCATGGTCTGGCCGCCGACTCTGCATCACCATCCAGTCATTGCCCCAACTCACGCTCTCCACTCACTCCTCCCTACCCAACCCCGCGAACGTACAGCCAATCTGGAAAATGGTGGCGAGATTTCGGCCTCTCGATGCGTACGATAAGTAGGGATCGGAGACAAACCAGCTCGGCATCACGCTGGTCAGCACGATCCCAGATCGGGGCAGACGAAACCTGTCCTGAGCACAGCGAAGGATCGGCCTGTCCAGTTCTGCACACAGAACCTGCCCATCCTCTTTACTCGTTTCTCTTTACTCATTACTCACCTCCACGGTAAATCGCGGTAATTCCGCGGAAAATACGGCCAACCAGCCCATGGAATCAACGATTTCTGATTTAGCGAATTAAAGAATTACCGTGGACACATTCACGGGCCAGCAGGTTCCATCATGATCAAACTCGCTTCTCGTTACTCGTTCCTCCTCCTTGCCATGGTCCCGGAAATCGGGACAATCATTTCCAGACTGCTCGCACCGCCCGTCAACCCCGGAGGCACTCCATGATCGGCTTTCCCACGACAACCGCACCAGAAACCACCTGGCCCCGCCGCCACGCCTGGCCGCTCTACACCGAATCGGGCATGGTTGGTGCCGCCCATCCCCTCATCGCCGAAGCCGGTCTTGCCATCCTCCGGACTGGGGGCAACGCCGTCGATGCCGCCGTTGGCGCTGGATTGGTTGCAGCCGTCGTCATGCCCGAAATGTGCGGGCTCGGCGGCGATCTCTTTGCCGTCCTCCACGTTCCCGGCGCTGAAGGTGCCGAGGGTCAGGTCGTCTCCGTCCAGGGCAGCGGCATTTCCCCGCGCAATGCCTCCATCGACCTCATGCGGTCCAATGGCTCGGCCGACGGCCAGATGCCCTATCAGGGACCGCTCTCGATCTCCGTCCCCGGCATGGTCGATGCCTACGAACAACTCCTGACCCGCTACGGCACCATGACCTTCACCCAGGTCGCCGAACGCGCTATCGAACTCGCCCGCCACGGCTTCCCCCTCCAACCGCTGGGTGCGGCCGCCATCGCGTCGAGCGCCAGTCTGCTTCGCCAGGACCAGGCGGCTGCAACCGTCTTCCTCGCCAATGGTGAGACACCCCAACCTGGCGACATCCTCAAGCAGCCGGACCTCGCCGACACCATCGAGTCGATTGGTACGAACGGCGGCCGCTCCTTCTATGAAGGCGTTCTCGCCCAGCGCCTCGTTGCCTATCTCAACTCGGTCGGCTCACCCTTCACCGTCGAGGACTTTGCCGATCACGCCACCGACATCGGCACGCCATACTCAACCACCTACCGGAACTACGCCGTCTACCAGACCGCCATTCCATCCCAGGGCCTGATCCTGCTCGAATCGCTCAACATCGTCGAACATACCGATCTCTCCGACCCATTCTCGGCCGATTCCATCCACACCATGGTCGAGGCCAAGAAACTCGCCTATGCCGATCGCCTGCGCCACGTCGCCGATTCGAACTTCCACGCCACCCCGCTCGACACGATCCTCGGCAAGCCGTGGGCTGCCAAGCGCCATGCTGCGATCGATCCGGACAATGCCGCGACCAAGGTCGATGGCGGTCCACTCAGCGATGGCGACACGACCTATCTCAACGTGATCGACGAGGACGGGATGATGGTCTCGCTGATCCAGTCCGTCTCCAGTGCCTTCGGGTCGGGCGTAGTCGGGGGAGACACGGGTGTCCTCTTCAACAACCGGGTTGGCCGTGGCTTCACCCTTCAGGAAGGTCACGTCAATCAGTACGCCCCCGGCAAGAAAACCATGCACACGCTCAACTGCTACCTCGTTGCCGATGCCAGTGGCCGGCCGGTCCTCGTCGGTGGCACTCCCGGTGGCGATGGCCAACCCCAATGGAACCTCCAGGCGCTGGTCAACATGATCGACGGTGGTCTCGATGCCCAGGCTGCCATCGAAGCCCCGCGCTGGACGAGTTGGCCCGGTACCGATCCCTCCGTCGTCGCCAACCCATTCGAACTCTGGATCGAGGACCGGCTTGACCCTGCGGTGATCGATGCCCTCCGTGCGAAGGGTCACCAGGTCAAGGTGCTCGACCCCTGGGACGGTGGTGGCGCCATGCAGATCATCGCCCGCGACCCGGAAACCGGCCTCCTCATCGGCGGCACCGACGGCCGCGTCGAAGGCAACATCCTCGGCTACTGATCGAGTGCCTCAGATGGGCCGCCAGACTCTCGCTGCTCTCCTCGAGACGCGAGGATTTCATGAGACGCGAGGGCCTGGTGGCCCATACATTGCGGTGATTCGCGGAATGGTTGCCACAGCCAACCCGGGTTTGCTCGTCACTCTGAGCGCCAGCGAAGAGTCGAGCCTGTCTCACGAGGCCTGGGACAACAGGAGTGGCCTCATAT
>CAZNQC010000172.1:0-8503 GCA_964574825.1 uncultured Sphaerobacteraceae bacterium
TAGAAAGTAGAAAAGAGTAGGGCGCGGTGCATACTGAGGCAACTGCGCACCAGGCAAATTCGACGGTGGGCTCTAGCATACAAACCTGAATACCGGCTCCGCCCGAAACACCGTGGAATGAAAGAAATCGTTGGGATGTTCGGTCCCAGCACTCATGGCAGGTATTGGCCAGTCGCCACCCGCAGCGGTCTGTGTCACCTTCACGACGAATGACCCGAGCGAACTTCCGGAGTCGGTATCAGTTGCGGTCTCGCTTCGAATCTGGCTGGTCCGCCGTCTTGCGGGCGGACCAGATCTGCGACCAGGTGCGGGCAGCCTCCTCGGCGTCGCCCGGCTGGACCTCTTCACCATAGCGGACACGGTCGTACTGACCGGGGAACTGCACCAATGGGGTGGATACGCCAGCCCAATGGGCGCGCAACCGAGCCGCAAAGTCCTCTGGGGTCTCATCCGGTCGCCGGCCCTCACCCTGTCGCCGGGCCAGCACTTCGAGGTAGACCATCGTCTCCCGCAGGTCGGCCGGTGGTTTGTCGAGATCCAGCCGCGTCGGCGGAGCATCCTTCTGGCGACGCCGGAAGAGATCGCGCAATTGCTGCCGGGCCAGGTCGGCGGAAAAGACCGATTCTCGCTGTTCGTCCACTATCGCATCATCGTCTTCGGGAGCCGGGCGCTGGGTGAGGCGAAAGAGCACGAATACCACGGTCAGCACGACAGCCCCGAGGGCACCCCAGCGCAGCAGGTAGGCGTATTCCCAGGTGCCAGTCTCGCCCTGTTGCTCCATCTGGTCGATCCCCTCCATTTGCGGGGCGATCGGCATCTGGGGGGGCTCAACGGGACCGAACATGTCGCCGAAGAGGTAATTGAACAGCCGGGCGATGGCACCGAGGATCGTGAAGATCGTCCAGACGACGGCATAGAGCACGTACTGGAGCACAAAACCAACCCAGCGCAGAACGGTGACAATGGCCCCCATGATGGCATCGAGGGCACCGGGGCTAAGCAAGGCCAGGACGACTACCGTCACGACGATGATGCCTGCCCCAACCGCGCTGACCAGCCGCAGCCAGCGTCCCCAGCTGGGAGCGGTGCCACCCCGGCGAAAGGCCATCCGGCGGGTGACTTCGGTTTCCGCCCCGGCCACCAGCGCAACCGAGACCAGCAACTGCAGCGGCACCGCGATCCGGGCCGCATGAATGCCGGCATCCCCAGCCTCACCACCAACGATGGCTGCCAGGATGATGGAGCCGAACAGCACCAGCCAATCGCGCTGGACGGTGGTGCGCAACTCTTCGGCGGAAATGCTGGCAATGCTGGCCGCGTAGAGAATGCCGACCCACCAGGTGATGAGAGAGATCAGGAGGGAGGGAATCAGCCAGGCATCTTCACGAACGAGCCGATCCGGATGCGACCAGAACGTGGTGGCGTTGAAGGCGGGATCGATGGCGATCCAGCCCAGCCAGACCACTGCCCAGGCAACAAAGGTTGCCACCTGCGTGAGAAAACCGGCCCGTTCCCACCGGCCGATAAACCGGTTGGTCCAGAACGACAGGAGAAAGACAATTGCGATGGCGCCGGGCCACGGAGCAGGATGCCCGCCGGAGAGCCCGAAGGTTGGTCCGAGAAAGAGCTTGATCAACACCGCAAAGGCGCAGGCATGCAGGATCCCGACCAGGGCCGGAATCATGATCAGGGCGGGCCAGGTGTGGCGAATCGACTGCCGCCGCAGGGCCCGGTCGCGCGATCGCGAGTTGCGGCCGACATCGCTATGGAAGGCGGGGTCGCTCATTGGGCCACCCTCGTCATCGTGATCTGGTCGATCTCATCCCAGGCTTCGGCGTCGGACAGGTGATAGACGGTGATGCGGCGCCGCAGCTCCGGCAGCAATTGTGGCTGCACGCCGATGCCGACAATGACGAATCGCTGACCACTGCCACCCCGGCTGAGCCGGAGCAGTGACCGCTGCAGCGTGTCGGTTACCCGGGAGGTGATGATCACCACGGTAGCGCCCCAGGGCAGGCGCGGCATCTCCTGGATGATCATCCGCTCGATGCGGTCGCCAAAGGCCGGCATCAGTGTCGCGAGGTCTTCCAGAATCCGGGTCAATTGCCCTGGCCGGCGGCCGGGTGGGACCCGTACGGTGCGCGCCTTGTTCGGAATCGGCGCGTTGGCGTACAGACCGACCTGGTGCCGCCCCGCCAGCAACTGGTTGGAGAGCGAGGCTGCCGTGGTGACCGCAAGCTCCAGCAGTGCGGAGTTCTGGCCTTCCCACAGGAACGAGAAGGTGATGGTATCGAGGAAGATGGCCGCGACCGGCGATGCGCTCGGTTCGAAGACGCGCGTCTGCATCGTGCCGGTGCGGGCCGTCGCTCGCCAGTGGATGCGCTTGGGTGAATCTCCCGGCTGATACTCGCGGACTCCGGACATGCGCATCGGATCCTCGATCACCGATCGCTGTGGCTTCAGATCGCCGAACGGCTGGCGAGGAGGAACGATCAGGTCGGTGATCGGCACCACCCGCGGATAGACGAGGAAACGGGCCTCACCGCCGATTGGCTCGCGGCGAGCAACGAGCCCCAGGGGATCACTGGCGACGGCCGTGGCCGGTCCGAAGCGGTGCCAGCCGCGCTTGTGACAGGGTACGTGGTAGGTGTAGTTGACCTTTTCGTACATCCCAAGACTGTAGAGCGTGCGCAGGATTTTGGCCGGACCCTGGTCACTCCGTTCCAGTTCGCGTCCGGCAATGACGACGTTCGCCGAGACGAGGTCGGCGATATCGAGGCGCGTGAGGGGCAGCGGCTTGGCGTTGGTGGCGGTCAAGGTCACATTGACGGTGTCGCCATGGAATGCGCGAAGCTGGGAGACGGTCCGCTCGTAGGTCAGCCCGCGCAGGGACCACGACCACCAGAGCCGGGTCAACAAGGCAACTGCGGCAATCCCAATGGCAATCAGGGCCACGATCGGCTGGCGCATGATGGCTGCGAGCAGCCCCACACCAAGGGCCAACCCCAGCCAGCGGCCGGTGTCCAATCCAACATCGGGATTGGAGAGCCAATCGACGATTGCGTAGAACCGGTCGCGCAGTCCCGGACGGGAGCGATTCGTCGCCGTTTGGTGCACGCCTAGACCGCCTGGATATCTTCGACCGGCACGGGAGTCTCGGCGATAACCGCCTTGATGATGTCCTCGTTGGTGTGTCCCAGCAGGTCCGACTGTGAGGTGGCCATGATGCGGTGGGCCAGCACAACCGGCGCCATCTCCCGGACATCGTCCGGTGTCACGTACCCACGGCCATGCAAGGCGGCTCGGGCCTGTGACGCCCGAACCAGCGCGAGCGACGCACGCGGGCTGGCACCTACTTCGATGCTGTCGCTCTGGCGCGTGCGCCGCACCAGGTCCAGCAGGTAATCCTCGACGGCCACCCCGAGATGGACTTCCCGGACCAATCCGATCAACTCGAGGATTTCCTCCGGGGAGGTGACCGGTGTCACCTCGGCCAGGGGCGTACCGACGCGGAATCGGCGCAACATGCTTCGTTCGTCGTCGAGGCCGGGGTACCCAATAGTGGTGCGGATCAGGAAGCGGTCGAGTTGCGCCTCCGGCAGCGGAAACGTGCCCTCCAGCTCAACCGGGTTCTGGGTGGCCAGCACGAAGAAGGGTCGTGGCAGCGTGATCCGCTCCCGCTCCACCGACACCTGGCGCTCTTCCATCGCTTCGAGCAGGGCGGCCTGAGTGCGTGGCCCGGCGCGATTGATCTCGTCGGCCAGCAGGATGTTGGTGACGATCGGACCCTGGCGATAGCTGAACTCGGCTGACCGGGGATCGAACACCAGTGAGCCGGTGATATCGGACGGCAGGAGGTCCGGCGTAAACTGGACGCGGCCAAAGGCCCCGCCCAATGCGGCGGCCATCGACCGCGCAAGCACGGTCTTGCCGATCCCGGGCACGTCTTCGAGCAGCACATGCCCTTCGCAGAGCACGCCAATCACGACCTGCTCGATGACCTGACGTTTGCCCACGATCACCGTTTCGACCTGGTCGATGATTCGCGTGGACACTTCCTGAATACGCTGTGGCGCGACCGAGTCCCGCATCATTCCCGGCAATCTCCCTCATGGTGTTCGATCATGCTGGCTGGCAGTGTACTGCAGTGCTCAGCCCTGACCAGACCACATCTGTCCGATTCGCCCGCACATGCGAGGTCATTTCCATGAACCGTGAACCGGCCACAAACGACGATCAGCAGGCGCCCCGGCCGGTGCTGGCCGTGATCTGTGGCTTGCCAGCCACCGGCAAATCCACCCTGGCCGAACAGGTGCAACGTGAGCTGGGTTGGCCGCTGTTCACCAAGGACGGATTCAAGGAACTCCTGTTCGACGTTGGCTACCGGGAGGGGAGTGAGATCGACCGGGCTGAATCCACCCGCATCGGTGCCCAGGCGATCGCGCTGGTGTTCCTCGTGGCCCGTGAGCTGCTCGGTGCAGGACAATCGTGCATCATCGAAGCCAATTTCCTGCCCAATCTCGCTCCGGCCGACCTGGGACCACTCAAACCTTTCGCCGACCTCCGCCAGGTGCATTGCACGATTCCCGACGATCAGGTGATCGAGCGCTATCGAGGCCGTGCCGACGCTGGCGAACGACATCCGGTCCACGCCGACGTTGAGGCGCTGGACGACCTGATCGAACGGATCGAACAGGGCGGAGGGCGCCCCCTGCCCCTCGATATTCCCCTGCTGCAGGTCGACTCGACGGATGGATTCAATCCCCCGCTGGCCGAGATCGTGGCCTTTCTCCGGGCACCTGCGGCCACCTGACCTGACTGGCAGACGGCCGGAGGGCGAACCCTGTGCGGGATCGCCCTCCGGCCAGAACATGCATGAGAATGGAGGAACTACGCCTTGCTCGGCATCGTCTCCGGCGAGAGCTTGGGAGCGGGCGACACCTCGGGAAGCTCCTCGCGGCTGCCTTCGGGAGCCAGCAGCCAACCGGCGATCAACACGGCGAACATCAGGAATGCAATGGCCATCATCATCCGACTATCTCCCTGGGCATCTGCCCCTGGTGGGAATCCGGGTCGCTGCGGTACGCAACTGCCCGGATTCCGGCAACGAACAACCGGTTCCTAGAGTTGGTAGGCCACCTCACCGTGCTGCGAGGTATCGAGGCCAAGCACCTCGGCATCCTCTTCGACGCGGAGAGGGATGATCAGGTTGACGACCTTGAGGATGATGAAGGTCATCACGGCGGCGAAGGCGATGGCCGCGGCAGTTGCGACGGTCTGGTTCCAGAGCAGTTCCGGGTTCCCAAAGAAGGCACCGTTGACACCGCCGAAGGCTTCCTCGGCGAAGAGACCCGTGGCGAGGGCACCCCAGATGCCGCCGATACCGTGAACCGCGAAGACATCGAGCGCGTCATCGACCTGGAACTGACCCTTGACCAGTTCGAGCGCGAGGCAGCAGAAGAGACCAGCACCGAAGCCGATGATGATCGCAGCCATCGGGCCAACGAAGCCAGCGGCGGGAGTGATACCGACCAGACCAGCAACCGCACCAGCGGCGGCACCGAGCACGCTCGGGCGGCCATGGCGAATCCAGGCGACGGAGAGCCAGGTGAGGGCGCCCATCGCGGCGGCGACGTTCGTGACGAGGAAGGCGGTCGCGGCCTGGGTGTTGGCGGCCAGAGCGCTCCCGGCATTGAAGCCGAACCAACCGAACCAGAGGAGTCCGGCGCCAAGCACCGTCATCGTCAGGTCGTGCGGATCGGTCTGCGGCGTGCCGAACGTCTTGCGCTTGCCAAGGACCAGGGCAGCAACCAGGGCGGCGACACCGGAGGAGATGTGGATGACGAGGCCACCGGCGAAGTCGATCGCGCCGAGTTCGGCCAGCCAGCCACCACCCCACACCCAGTGGGCCAGCGGAGCGTAGACGAACGTGGACCAGAGAATGGAGAAGACGACGAAGGCCTTGAACCGCTTGCGCTCGGCGAACGCACCGGTGATGAGCGCCGGGGTGATGGCCGCGAACATCATCTGGAAGGAGATGAACACGTACATCGGAATGTTCGGACCTTCGAGAATGGCCGAAGGCTCGATGTTGCGGAGGCCCAGATAGTCGAGACCGCCGATGATGCCGCCCTTGTCGTCACCAAAGACGAGCGTGTAGCCCCAGAGCACCCAGACGACCGAGATCAGCGCCAGGATGAAGAACGAGTGCATGATGGTGGAGAGCACGTTCTTGCGGCTCACCAGTCCACCATAGAAGAATCCGAGTGCCGGGGTCATCAACATCACCAACGCGGCGGATGTGAGTACCCAGGCGGTATTACCCGCGTCAACCATGAACCGCTCCTCCCCGGAGTGTGAACCAACACCGCTCGGGTGCCAATCCGTGTCTGTCGGTGCACACTTTGCACAATTCACACGCCGGTGTGTGGACTGTTCGCAGTGTAAAAACCGGGCAATTCCGGCAACTAGGTGCAGGTTTCACGAATGCCGTCATGAAAACTGGTCATCTTGCACATCACCGTGGCAACACTGGCGAATTGAGCCGGATTTGAGGAGGATCCGGAGGAAAATGGGCGTGCTGGACAGGAGCCAGCACCGATGCGACCATGCAGTTCTGTACGCTGCGCCCAAAGACCGAAATCGTCTGCTCGTCCCTCGTTCGGAGACTTGCCATGACTCTCACCCAGCCACTTCGCGGCGTGATGCCCATCGCTCCGACAACCTTCGCCACCGATGAATCACTGGACATTGACAGCCAGCGGCGGGTCTTTGACTTCCTGGTCGATGCCGGGGTCGATGCCATCTGCATCCTGGCCAACTACGCGGAACAGTTCGCGCTGACCGACCGTGAGCGGGATGAACTCCAGGCAGTGGCGTTCGAGCAGGTGAACGGCCGGGTGCCGATCATCGTCACGACGAGTCACTACAGTTCCCGCATCGCCGCCGAACGGAGCCGGGCCGCGGAAGAGGCCGGCGCCGCCATGGTGATGGTGATGCCGCCCTATCACGGCGCGACATTGCGGGCAGAGCCGGATGCGATCCGCGAATTCTTCAGCACCATCGCCGGGGCGATCTCGATTCCGATCATGATTCAGGACGCCCCGATGAGCGGAACGCCTTTACCCGCCGGGCTGCTGGCCGACCTGGCGCGGGAGATTCCCCACGTGCAGTACGTCAAGGTGGAGTCGGCCAATGCCGCCGCCAAACTGCGGGCACTGATCGAGCTGGCCGGTGATGCCCTGCCGGGCCCATTTGACGGCGAGGAGAGCATCACGCTCATCCCGGACCTCGAAGCCGGGGCGACCGGGACGATGCCGAGCTCGATGATTCCCGACGTGCTGGGCGATGTCGTTCGCCTGTGGCTGGCGGGCGATCGCGAACAGGCCACGGCCCTGTGGGAGGCGTGGTTGCCGATGATTCACTACGAGAATCGACAATGCGGTCTGCGAGCCACCAAGATTCTGATGAAGGAAGGTGGCATCATCACCAGCGACGCCACCCGCCTGCCATTTGGGCCGGTGCCTCCACAGATCCGGGCCGGTCTCGTTGAGCACGGCCGCCGGCGAAAACCGCTGATCATGCGCTGGGCCAACGAACGGTAGGGTCTTCCGAATCTCACGCAAATGCCAGTTGAGGAATGCTGCACCATGCTGAACGAAGAGACGCCGATCATCGTCACTCCCGCCCCGGAGGTTGTCGTCGACCTGCCATGTGTCACTGGGGAAGGGCCGCTCTGGCATCCGCAGGAACAGGTGCTCTACTGGGTCGACATCCCGGCTGGGCGCCTCTATCGCTTCGATCCGGCCACGGGCGAGAACGCGCTCGCCTATCAGCATGACCACGAGATCGGTGGCTTCACGTTTCAGGCCGATGGAGCGCTGCTGCTCTTCTGCTCGTTCGGCACCATTCTCCGCCTGCAGGATGGCGTGGCTTCGACGGTGGTCGAGTCGATCGCGGGGGAAGAAGGCAGCCGGTTCAACGATGTGACAGCCGCGCCGGGAGGCCAGGTTTTCTGCGGCACGATGCCGACCGGCGACGTTCCGGGCCGGCTCTACCGGCTCGATCATGACGGTTCGTTGACGATGCTGTTCGACGATATTGGCTGCTCGAACGGGTTCGGCTTCACGGCCGACGAGCGCACGATGTATTACACCGACACCGGCCAGAAACTGATCTGGACGATCTCGCTCGACCCGGTGACCGGAGAAATCGGTGGGCGCGAGGTGTTGATCGATACCAGTGCCGGACCGGGCGGCCCGGACGGCATGTGTGTCGATGCGGAGGGCACGATCTGGTCGGCCCGGTGGGACGGGCAGGGACTTTACCACTACGGCGCCGATGGCACGTTACTCGGCAAGGTGCCATTCCCGGTGCGCAAGGTGTCCAGTATTGCATTCGGTGGGTCTGATCTCGGGACCGCTTATGTCACGACGGCCGGTGGTGGTCAACGTGGACCGGTGGAGGGGGAACTGGCCGGTTCGCTGTTCCGGGTCGACCTTGG
>CAZNQC010000173.1:0-1818 GCA_964574825.1 uncultured Sphaerobacteraceae bacterium
ACCGCCTTCATGGCGGAGTGGACGCAGGGCGAAGGCGGTCCGATCATCGGCTTCCTTGGTGAATACGACGCCCTGCCCGGTCTCTCGCAAAAGAACCAGGATCTCCAGGATCCCATCGTGCCCGACGGTCCCGGGCATGGCTGTGGGCACAACCTGCTGGGAACCGCCTCCCTCGCCGCCGCGAGTGTCCTGAAAGCCTGGTTGCAGCACACTGGCCACCCGGCCACGGTCCGCTACTACGGGTGTCCGGCCGAAGAAACCGGTGAGGGCAAGGAATTCATGGCCCGGGCTGGCGCCTTCGACGACCTGAGCATGGCATTGACCTGGCATCCGGGGTCGAAGAACACCGTCTGGGCCGGCAGCAGTCTGGCGGTGGACGGCGTCAAGTTCCGCTTCCACGGGCGCACGGCCCACGCGGCGGCCAACCCGGAGACCGGCCGCTCCGCGCTCGATGCCGTCGAATTGATGAATGTGGGCGTGAACTTTCTCCGCGAACACATGCCGGAGAAAGCCCGCATCCATTACGTGATCACCAACGGCGGCGGCGCCCCAAACGTGGTGCCCGACGAAGCGGAAGTCTGGTACTTCATCCGCTCACCCGAACGGCATCAGGTTGATGAACTGACCGAGCGCGTGCGCAAGGTCGCCGAGGGTGCCGCCCTGATGACCGAAACGACGATGGAGGAGATCTTCATCTCGGGTTCGCACAATGTCCTGCCGAACGACGTGCTGGCCGATCACCTGATGGAGGTCATGCAGGACATCGGGCCGCTGGAGTTCACGCCGGAAGAGATTGCCTACGCCCAGTCAGTCGCCAGCCAGTTTCCGCGGGAATTGCGCGAGTCGCTGATGACGCGCCAGCATCTGCCGCTCGATCTGATCGACGCTGGTCTCAGCGGCGAGATCTGGCCGATCAAGGATCGCGGTGAAGTGATGCCCGGCTCGACCGACGTGGCCGAGGTTTCGTGGATCGCCCCAACCTCGCAGATCACGACCGCCACCTGGGCGCTCGGCATTCCGGGCCACTCGTGGGCGATCACGTCGACCGGTGCCATGTCGATTGGGCACAAGGGCATGCTGCACGCGGCCAAAATCATGGCGGCGACCGCGGCCGATGCCGTGCTGGAACCGTCGATCATCGGGCGCGCTCGCGCCGAACTGGTCCAACGCACCGGTGGTCGCCCCTACCTGGCGCCGACTCCGGACCACATCAAGCCGCGCTACGTGCCGCCGCCAGCCGAAGGGTAGCGCGGCTTGACACCAGAGTGCTGAAAATACGTAGCTCCGAATATATGGAAGGAACAACTCTCAAGATGGCAACGCATACCGAAGTGGCGGAATGGCTCGACGAGCGTGAAGGACGATTCATCGGCATTGCCAACCAGATCTGGGAAAACCCGGAGGTGGCGCTGACCGAGACGAAGGCCGCCAAGCTCCAGGCCGAGGATCTCGCTGCCGACGGCTTCACGATCACGATGGGCATCGCCGACCTGCCGACTGCTTTTGTGGCCGAATGGTCGCAGGGGGAAGGCGGCCCGGTGATTGGCTTCCTCGGGGAATACGACGCCCTGCCAGGTCTTTCGCAGGACCGCTCACCTGTCCAGAACGCGCTGGTCAGCAATGGTCCCGGTCACGGCTGTGGGCACAATCTGCTCGGCACGGCTGCGCTGGCCGCAACCAGTGTGCTGAAAGCCTGGCTCGAGCACAGCGGGCTCCCGGCGACGATCCGTTACTACGGCTGCCCCGCCGAAGAGACCGTCGAAGGCAAGAACTTCATGGCGCGGGCCGGTCTGTTTGACGACCTCGACATCGCCCTCT
>CAZNQC010000173.1:1918-7308 GCA_964574825.1 uncultured Sphaerobacteraceae bacterium
GGCAAGAACTTCATGGCGCGGGCCGGTCTGTTTGACGACCTCGACATCGCCCTCTCCTGGCACCCCGGGTCCACCAACACCCCGACCGCCGTCTCCAGCCTTGCCTCGGACAACGTCAAGTTCCGCTTCCGGGGTCGCACGGCCCACGCCGCCGCCAACCCGGAAACCGGCCGCTCGGCCCTGGACGCGGTCGAACTCATGAACGTTGGGGTCAACTACCTGCGCGAACACACCCCTGACTCGGCCCGGCTGCACTACGTCATCACCAACGGCGGCGGCGCACCAAACGTGGTGCCGGACGATGCCGAGGTCTGGTACTTCATCCGCTCGCCAGAGCGCCACCAGGTCAACGAATTGACTGACCGGGTTCGCAAGGTCGCCCAGGGCGCGGCCCTGATGACCGAGACCACAGTCGAGGAAACCTTCATCTCTGGCATCTACAACCTGCTCCCGAACAAGGTCCTCATCGACCTGCTGATGAAGTCGCTGGACGACCTCGGGTCGATCGAGTTCAGCACGGAGGAAAAGGACTTCGCTCGCCAGATCGCCCAGGCCTACCCGGAGGATCTGCGCAAGGGTGTCCTGGCTGCGCACGGTCTGGACGAGAACCTGCTCGACGAAGGGGTCACCGGCGATGTCTTCCCGATCCATGGCGAGGGCGAAGTGATGATGGGCGGCACCGATGTCGCCGACGTCTCCTGGGTGGTGCCGACTGGCCAGATCACGACGGCCTGCTTCGTGCTGGGCGCCCCGGGACACTCGTGGGCCAACACCGCCACCTCGGGGATGTCGATCGGCCACAAGGGCATGCTGCATGCCGCCAAGGCGATGGCCTCCACCGCCGCCGAGTTGATCAAGAACCCGGCTCTGATCGCTCAGGCGAAGGCCGAATTCGACGCCTCCACCAAGGGGCGATCGTACCAGAGCCCGATCCCGGCCCACGTCAAACCTCGCACCGCTGCCGCCGACTGACCGGGCGCCCAACATCGTAGGGGACGACCTCGTGTCGTCCCTGATAGGCACCCTCAATGTCGGCCCGCCCGGACGGATACCCAGGAGCATCGCAATGCCCATCCACGAGGACATCATCGACTGGCTCGACGAACGCGAAAGCCGCTTCATCGGCATCGCCAACCAGATCTGGGAGCATCCCGAAGTTGCGCTCCGGGAGTCCTACGCGGCCCAGGTCCAGGCCGATGACCTCGCCGCGGACGGCTTTGACATCACCTTCGGCCTTGGCGATTTGCCGACCGCCTTCATGGCCGAGTGGACTCAGGGCGAGGGCGGTCCGGTCATTGGCTTTCTGGGTGAGTACGATGCCTTGCCCGGTCTCTCGCAGGAACGGGTGGCCGTGCAACAGGCGGTTGTCCCGGATGGTCCTGGTCACGGCTGCGGACACAACCTGCTGGGCACCGCCTCGCTGGCTGCCGCGAGCGTGATGAAGGCCTGGCTGGAACATTCCGGTCAACCGGGCACGGTGCGCTATTACGGCTGCCCGGCCGAGGAAACCGGTGAGGGCAAGAGCTTCATGGCCCGGGCTGGTGTGTTCGACGACCTTGACTTTGCCCTCACCTGGCACCCCGGCGCGGCCAACATGCCGATGGGCGGTAGCACTCTTGCTTCGTCCAAAATCAAGTACCGGTTCCACGGGCGCACTGCCCACGCCGCCGCCAACCCGGAAACTGGTCGCTCCGCCCTGGATGCCGTCGAGCTGATGAACGTCGGGGTCAACTTCCTGCGGGAACACATGCCGGAGAAGGCCCGCATCCACTACGTCATCACCAACGGTGGCGGCGCGCCCAATGTCGTGCCGGATGATTGCGAAGTCTGGTATTACGTACGATCACCCGAGCGTCACCAGGTCGATGAGTTGCTCGAGCGCGTTCACAACATTGCCCGGGGTGCGGCCCTGATGACCGAAACGACGGTCGAGATCAACTTTCAGGCCGGGTCGTACAACTACCTGCCGAACATGGCCCTCACCCGCCACATGAGCGAGGTGCTCGACCAGATTGGCGGTGTCGAGTTTGACGACGCCGAAATCACGTTTGCCCAGCAGATCGCCCGCAGCTACGACGAACAATTGCGGCGTGGCATCCTCAAGGGCGACTATCTCGACGACGGCTATCTCGATGCCGGTGTGACTGGCGTGGTGTTGCCGATCATGGACGAGGGAGAAGTCCTTTCCGGCTCGACCGATGTCTCGGATGTGTCCTGGAACACCCCGGTTGCGCAGGTCTGGACCAGCTGCTTCGTCGCCGGGGCACCCGGACACTCCTGGGCCAACACCGCCACCTCCGGCATGTCGATTGGTCACAAGGGCATGATGCACGCGGCCCGGATCATGGCGATCACCGCCGCTGATGCGGTCGCCGACCCGGAATTGCTGGGTGCCGCCCGGGCCGAGTTCGAAGCGGCGACCACCAACCGCCCGTTCGTTTCCCCGATCCCCGCGGACGTCATGCCCCGCCGCCCGGCGTAGAGCACCGACAGGCCGTCGTCCAGACTGCGTCAGGAGTCAGTTCATGCCCGCGATCATTCCCACCCCGTTCAGCGTGACGGAAGGTGACGGTGCGCCATTCATCCTCTCGTCCGCCACCGGCTTCAGTGGCCCCGATGGGCTGGCTCCGATTGCCGATCGCTTCCGGACCAACCTCCTGGCCGCGACTGGCATCGAGTTGGCCGGGAGCGCCGCCAGCCCCGCCATTCGCCTCGAACTCGTGCCGGACGATCCCGAGCTGGCGTCCCTTCCGGATACGCTGGGCACCCGGGCCGATGGCGGCGATCCGCAATTGGAACGTTACCGCCTGGTAGTTGCCGCCGATGGAGTGACCATCACCGCCACCACTCAGGACGGCATTCGCCATGGACTGACGTCCCTCTACCAACTCGCCATCACCTCGCCGGTCACCGATGCTGGCATTGAAATCGCACCTCTCACCATCCTCGACGCGCCCCGGTTTGCCTGGCGCGGTCTCTCGTTCGACACCGTCCGCACCTTCCACTCCACCGAAACGGTTCGCGACGTGATCGACCTGCTTGCGCTCTACAAGGCGAACGTCTTTCACTTCCATCTCACCGACCACGAAGGTTGGCGCATCGAAATTCCTGGCTGGCCGAAGCTCACCGAAGTCGGTGGCCAAACGGCCCGCGATGATCGCCCCGGCGGCTTCTACACGCAGGACGAGTACCGCGATCTCGTCGCCTACGCTGCCGATCGCGGTATCACGGTCGTGCCGGAGTTCGACCTGCCGGGTCACACGGCCGCCATCTTCCGGGCCTACCCCGAACTGGCCGGTGATGGCTCGTCCGCGCCCGGCGACGTGATGTCCCTCGAGTCGTACTTCCAGTGGATGCACCCCGACAATCCGCGCGTCTTCCCCTTCATCACCGAGGTCATGGCCGAACTGGCCGCGCTCACGCCCGGCAACTACATTCACCTCGGAGGCGATGAAGCGCTGGGCATGAGCGAAGACCTCTACCTGCGGTTCATCGACGAAACCCGGGCCATTGTCCGCTCCGTCGGCAAGGAACCGATCGGCTGGCAGGAATCGGCCCGCGGCACGCTGCAGCCGGGCGATATCGTGCAGGAATGGATTCCGTCCGAAATGGCCGGTCTCACGGCCGACGACCTGGACGACGACGCCCGCGCGATGCTCGACCGGATGACTCCCGAGATGCGGGAGGCGATCCGGCACATGCTGGAGATGGCCCAGGGTGACCTGCCCCGCGCCCTCGAACAGGGGGCGGATATCCTCCTCTCCCGCGCCAACCGGGTCTATCTCGATGGCAAGTACGGTGAGCCGTCGCTGGACCCGGAACAGGAAGCCCTCCGTGCCCGCCTGGGCATCAGTCCCTACGGCGTTGTCTCGGTGAAGGACTACTTTGCCTGGGACCCTGTCACCCTGATCGATGGACTTCCGGAAGACCGCATCGTCGGAGTCGAGGGCGCCATCTGGTGCGAAACGATCACCAATCGTGACGACCTTTTCTTCATGCTCCTGCCGCGCCTGCCCGGCGTGCTGGAGAAAGGCTGGGCTCCGGCCGCCGACCAGGACGACCCCACCACCTGGGAGGCTTTCCACCAGGCCCTGGCCCAGCAGGCGGCGGAGTGGGAACGGCGAGGTGTGCCCTGGTTCAAGGCGGAATCGGTATGGGGAGAACCATGAGTGACACAAACGTGCTGGTGATTGACTATCGAACGGGCAACTCGCAGAGTGTTTCCTATGCCCTGGAGAGCCTGGGGATTCCGCATCAGGTTGCCCGCCATCCGGACGACGTTGGCAACATCACGCACATCATCCTGCCTGGAGTCGGGGCGGCGGGCACGACCATGCAATACCTGCGGGAGGACGGCTGGCTCGACTTCCTGCAGCATCGGGTGATCGATGCCCAAACGCCGTTCCTTGGTGTCTGCGTCGGCTTGCAGGTGATCTTCGAGGCCAGCGACGAGCAGGACGCCACCTGCCTTGGCTGGTTTCCGGGTCGGGTGCGCGCATTTGACCGGTCGGCTGTCCGGGTGCCGCACATGGGCTGGAACCGTGTCTCGGCGGCAGCCAGTCATCCCTTCGTGGCCAACCTGCCGGATGACCCCTATTTCTACTTTGTGAACTCCTACTACGCGGTTCCGGCCGAGGCGTCCCTGGTGGCCGGCACGGCTGACTACGACGGTGATTTCGCCGCAATCGTGGCTCGTGGGCACATCATGGCCACGCAGTTCCACATCGAGAAGTCCGGCTCTGTTGGCCTGAACCTGCTGCAGCGGTTCGCCTCGTTCACCCGGGAGGATCTGCCATGACCTCGCTCGTGCCACGGTTGATTGCCTGCTTCGACGTTCGGAATGGGCTGGTCACCAAGGGCCACGCCTTTCAGGACAACATCGACATCGCGCCCGTCGAGGACCTGGCCCGCTTCGTCTACGACGAGCAGATCGACGAGGTCATCGTCTTCGACATCCTCGCCAGCGCCGAACGCCGGGGACCCGATCTGGAAATGGTGAGCCGGGTTTCCCGCCAGATGTTCGTGCCGCTCTGCGTCGGCGGGGGCATCAAGTCGGTCGACGACATGCATGCCGTGCTGGCGGTTGGCGCGGAGAAGATCTCGATCGACTCCCAGGCCGTGCGCAATCCCGATCTGATCGCGCACGGGGCGAAGGAATTCGGCTCGCAGGCCGTCGTGCTCTCCATGCAGGTCAAACGTGTGCCGGTGACTGAGGCGATCCCGAGTGGGTATGAAATCGCTATCGATGGCGCCCGCACCTTCACCGGCCTGGACGCGCTCGAGTGGGCCGTCCGTGGGGCCGAGCTGGGCGCTGGTGAAATCTGTGTCAACAGCATCGATCAGGACGGCACCCACGCCGGCTACGACCTGGAGATCACGCGCATGGTGGC
>CAZNQC010000173.1:7408-8490 GCA_964574825.1 uncultured Sphaerobacteraceae bacterium
CGGATCACGTTCGAGAACCCGCTGGAGATCGTGTTTCGTGATGATGTCGGGCGTCAGCGTGCCGTCGAGCCACCGCTCGAGATACTCCGCTCCCCACGGCTCGTACCGGAATGGCTTGTCCGTCGGCCCATCTGCCGCGAAGCGCTCGAACCGCGTGATCGTGCCCGCACTTACCCCAGTCTCCCGCGCAACCTCGGCCAGCGAAAGGCCTTGCTGTTCGCGCAGCGCCTGGAGCCGGTCGCCGATCCTCCGCGCGCGTTCCTGATCGTCATGCAATTCGAACATCGTGGCCATCCCACGCCTCCAGGAACCTCGCCGACCGCCTGGCGACCATCGGTGGGGAAATGAAGGTGACTATGTCGTCAGGCGTTCCAGCGTGTCCAGCACGTCGGAGGTATCCATCACCTCGATCGCATCGTCGTTCCCGATCTCGAGTGTGCGGAGTCCCCGGCGGAGTTCCCGCACGTCGAGATCGATCGGCTTGCAACTCAGGGAAACCATCACGACCGGATCGTCCTCGGTCGGCGGCAGGCGAAGTTCCGAGTAACCGATCGCGCTGACGTCCCCTTCGTCGGTAGAGGTCACGAAGGCCACCCCGGTGGCATTCTCAACCTCATCTTCGATCTGGATGATGCCGTCGGGAACTCCAGCAGAACGTTCAGCCCAGAGGAATCCCATCGGATCGGACTCGATTTCGGGCGTGCTGGGGAACACGGTCACGTTGAGCGACAGGTTGCCGCTCGCAAATGGACCGCCAAGTGAGAGCACCAGATGATCCTTGGTGCTCTCGGGTAGCACGTAGGAGCCCACGGCGTAAGGTTCCCATTCCTTCCCCCACGTCACCTCCACGCCATATTTGCTGGTGAAGCTGGTGTCCGTCAGGTAGTCCGGCTGGGCGTGAACGCGGTGTTGCCCTGCGCGAAAGGCAACCGCAATCGCCGCCGCTCCACCCACCAACGTCCGTCGTGAAAACTGTGCCGATGTCACTGGAGTCCCCCGTTCTGATGTTCACGGTCTTTCAAGGTGGGGACGCCGAAACCCGGCTGGAGGTTCCATCGTGTCACGATCGGTCCACCGCCAGC
>CAZNQC010000174.1:0-8374 GCA_964574825.1 uncultured Sphaerobacteraceae bacterium
CGCGTTTCTGGGACCTTTGGCCCCGATTCCTGTCAAAATGGTCCGCGCCAGTGCCAATTTGCTTGAGTTCATCCTGTCAGCGAAGGCCCCGCTCGTCAATCCTGCCTGGTTTTTCGCGCGAACCGCCTGCCTGATCCGTCGCTCACTTCAGGTTCGCGCATCCCCTTTCGACAGTGACGAGAGGACGCCGGAAATCTGGTGCAGAGGCGATGGTTCAGGTCGGTCCCAGCGGGAGCGGTTCGAAGGGGGTGGTGACGAACGCTTTCAGCAACTCAAGACTCGCCTCGATGTCGCGGGCGTCGGCCATTTCGAACGGCGAATGCGTATAGCGAGTCGAGACGGCCAGCAAAGCCGTTGGCACTCCCGACCGCATCAGGGCCGCCCCATCACTCCCGAATCCGGAGTACACGCCAGGCTGCACGACGATTCCATTGGCCTCCGCAACCTCGTGGAGCCGGTCGATCACCCGCCGGTCGTAGTGCACCATCGAATCCTTGTAGACCAGCGTCGGCCCGCCTCCCAGGTGCACCGGTAACTCGCCCGGCTCGGTCCCTGGATAGTCGGCAATTGGCCCGTTGTCGATCGCAATCGCCAGGTCGTAGCGATCCGGCGTCCCCAACGAGAGGGCGCCGACGAGACCGATTTCCTCCTGCACCGTTGCCGCAAGGGTCAGGCTGCAAGCCAGATCCTCCTTCGCAACCTCCGCGATCAGGTGCGTCATCAGGGCCAGCGAAACCCGATTGTCGATCGACTTGCCCACGATCCGGTGACCCAGCCGCCGGTTGACTGGGTTCCAGATCACCCCGGCGCCCGGATGGATGCCGAGCGCTTCCGCCTCGAGTCGTGAGTCCGCCCCGACATCCACGAATACGTCACCAGCGGTATCACGCACCGAGTCGGCACCGCCCTCACGCGTGCTCAGGATATGGCCGGTCGGCGCGGCGAACACGCCCTCCACCGTGCCGGTCCGAGTCAGAATCAGGGCTGGTTGGCCAACCGGATAGCGGCTGTGGAACTGGCGGCTGCTCCCCTGACCATCCGCCAGCCAGACGAATCCGCGCTCGTCGATGCTCCGCACCACGAACGAGATTTCGTCGGCATGTCCCTGCAGCAGCACGCGTGGACCGGTCCCGCCGACGTGGGCGTAGACGTTGCCGATGGCGCTCGTTTCGACCTCGGCACCCAGGGCAGCCCAGGTTTTCCGGCACCAGGCCAGCACCGGTTCTTCCTGGCCGCTGGGGGCGGGAAGAGCCATCAGGTCCAGCAGCGTATCGACAACCGAGGTGTGTTGCAGCGGCATGAGTCTCGCCTTTCATGTCCGACGAAGGTCACAATGGCGGCATCATACGAAATGCATTCGCGTCGGAGGACCCATGTCTGTCTACGATGTCGAGACAATTGCGTTGCACCCTATCGGCCGGATCGAGTCGGATCTGACCGACCGGAAGGACGCCCCGCGCCAGGCCGACGAAGACGCTCCATCGGCCCGGATTGTGCTGCGGGACGAGGTGGTTGGTGGGCTGCTGCAACTCGAAGCGGGAACGTCCATCTTCGTCCTCACCTGGCTGCACCAGGCCAACCGGGATGTCTTGCAAGTCCATCCCCGTCGCGAACTTGAGCGCCCGCTCTGTGGTGTCTTTGCCACCCGCTCACCCGATCGGCCCAATCCCATTGGTCTGCATCGCACTACCGTGACGGCAATCGAGGGGAGCACCATTGCCGTCGACCACCTGGAGGCCATCGACGGCACACCGGTGATCGACATCAAACCCGTATTGGGGCCAATCGGCTGTCGTTAGTTGCCGAGGCCGACGCGTTCGAAATGCTCGACGACTGGGAAGGGATCGTAGAAATGATGGAGTAGGGCTCGCCATTGCTGGTACTCCGCTGATTCCCGGAAACCGACCGTGTGGTCCTCCAGCGTTTCCCATTCCACCAGCAGCAGGTAGCGCACCGGCGGCTCGATACGTCGTTGCAGCGAATGCCGGATGTAACCCGGCATGCTGGCGATGATGGCCGATGCCTCGGCAAAAGCCTCCTCGAATGCGGCTTCCTCACCGGGGCGGACATCGAGCATCGCAACTTCGAGAATCATGCTGTTCCTCGTCGATACAACGTCACACTGGTGTTCGGCCAATCGGCAAGCCATTCGGCATCAAGCATCTTCCAATCGACGATGCGAATCGGAGCAAACCGGGATTGTGCGTTCTTGTTGAGAAACCGGTCGTGACCTACGCACCAGGCAGCGTGGATCACCTTGCCTTCGAGCTCGAAGATCACGATGTCGTCCGCGATCGGCTGGACGTCCGGCACCTTGCGATAGCCGAGAGGTGCGACCAGATCTATGGGTGAAACCGTCAACCAGGTCGCCAGGAGATCGGAGGCCTCAGTTACAGCATAGGCCGTAATGGCGAAGCAGTTGGTGCCCTCATGGGGACTGAACGTGTTGGCAATTGCTCGGACATGTTGAGGAGCGCTATCCGGGACCGGGTAGCAATCCACCTCGTCGCATTGTCGCTGATAGGCCAGGAGCACTCGGTGCTGTACGGCGGGCGGAAGACTGGCCCAGACGGCCTGACCGAGCACAACCTGATCCGCCACCACGAACTCCTGAAGCTGCGCCGGAAGTTCGCCGAACCAGGCGGCCGGGAACACGAGCCCACGTTTCAGGTCCACTTGCTTCTGGAGCACTCGTTGCCGGTCGGCCGTGGAGAGACTTCCGATCCACGCTCGATCGCTGACGATGACCTGCGTAACCTCGGCCGGCATCTTCCATTCCATGTAGGCATTCATGAAGCGAATGGTGTTGTAGGTGGGATGAGACCGATACGCCTCGCGGGTCAGGACCTGGCATCCAGTCAGATCCAGATCGAGGGGCGAATCGTCCCAGTACCAGACATCGCCCGGGATCAGTTCATCTGCCCACAGACGGATCATTTCCGGTGTGGGTATGACCTGGGTGATCTGCGTGGTGTCGATCATGGCGACTTGACTACTCCCATTCGATCGTTGCTGGTGGTTTGGACGTAATATCGTAGACAACTCGGGTAATGCCGTGGACTTCGTTGACGATCCGGTTCGAGATGCGGGTGAGTACATCCCAGGGCAATCGGGCAAAGTCGGCGGTCATTGCGTCCTGGCTGGTGATGGCGCGAACGGCTGCCACCCGGCCGTAGGTGCGGTAATCGCCCATCACGCCGGTCGACCGCACCGGTAGCAGCACCGCAAAGTACTGCCAGACATCCCCGGCCAGACCAGCCGCCTCGATCTCCTCGCGCACCACCGCGTCAGCCCCGCGCAGCAGCACCAGATCGTCCTCATCCACCGCGCTCATCGTGCGCACCGCCAGACCCGGCCCCGGGAATGGCTGCCGTTCGACGATTTCCTCCGGCAGGCCAAGCGTACGGCCTACCTTGCGGACCTCGTCCTTGAACAGCCACTTCAGCGGCTCGATCAGTTCGAACTGCATGTCGTCTGGCAATCCACCAACGTTGTGGTGGGTCTTGATCTTGACCGCCGCTCCGGTGTCCTTGGTGGTGCTTTCGATCACGTCCGGGTAGAGCGTGCCCTGGGCCAGGAATTCGAATGGTCCGGCCTTGTCTGCTTCGCGCTCGAAGACACGAATGAACTGCTCGCCGATCACCTTGCGCTTGGTTTCCGGATCGGCGACGCCAGAGAGCATCTCCAGAAACCGCTCGGTTGCGTCGACGTAGATCAGTTCCATGCCGAAGTGGTTGCGGAAGACCTCCTGCACCAGGTCGGCTTCGCCCTGCCGGAGCAAGCCGTTGTTGACGAACACCGGCGTCAACTGGTCGCCGATCGCCTTGTGGATCAGGGCAGCGGCAACCGACGAATCGACCCCGCCGGAAAGCGCCAGCAGCACCCGCCCGTCACCGACCTGCGCCTTGATGCTGGCAACCGCTTCGTCGATGAACGATTGCGACGACCAGGTCGGCGAGATGCCGGCAATTGTGACCAGGAAGTTGCGCAGAATGTCGGTGCCGTGCTCGGTGTGATTGACCTCGGGGTGGAACTGAATACCGACCAGCTTCCCGCGCTCCATCGCGACGATCGGGGCATTGTCCGAGGTGGCCACCACCGTGAAGCCCTCTGGCGCCTGGGCGACATGGTCACCGTGCGACATCCAGACGGTGACCTCTTCGGGCAGGTCCTGGAAGAGCGGGACATCGTCGCCGGACCGGTCAATGGTGATGGATGCCCGGCCGTACTCTTTCCGGGTGCCCGGTTCGACCGTGCCGCCAAGCGCCTGGGCCAATGCCTGCAATCCGTAGCAGATGCCCAGCACCGGCAGGTCCTGTTCCAGCACCCAGGCCGGAAGCTGTGGGGCACCGTCTTCGTAGACCGAGTTCGGGCCTCCCGAGAGAATGATCGCCTTCGGGTTCAGGCCCTTGACGTCGTCCCATGTGGCGTCGTGGTGGAACAGCTCACCGTAGACGCCGATCTCACGCACCCGGCGGGTGATGAGCTGGCTGTACTGCGAGCCGAAATCGAGAATCACCACGGAATCGATGGTGGCGGTGCCGTGATCGTGGGTGTCCTGTCCGGTGCTCAAGGGGTGTTCTCCGTGGTGGGATGGCTGGTGGTACGGGACGATGAGGAGCGCCCGCCTGCTGACCTGATTCTACCCGACGTCACCCTCGCATCCTCGTACGGGCCGACCTTCCGCGCCTGGATGGCGGCGGTGCAGGCAGTAGGTGGCGCGGATGTTGTCTGGCCTGTGTGCGAGGTGGCCTGAGAGCTATCGCCAGTCGTCGCCCGGCTGCACCCACCAGGTGTCTGCCCCATAGGGCCGGAAGCCGATTGACCGATACAACGGCAGGTTTGAGCCCACCCAGACCTCGGTCGCACCCTGCGCCGCGACCCGCCGGATTGCTTCGTGGATCGCTGCCCGGGCGAGTCCCTTGCGGCGGTGCTCGGGGGCGGTCGCCACTGGCTCCACGATTGCATAGGGCGTGCCGGGCAGGTGCCAGATCCCGCAGAATGCGGCTCCCCGCCCATCGGGAGCAATCACCAGCATCTGCTTGTCCATCTGGTAGGCGGGGTCCGAGCGCAGCCGGTCGTAGAGTGCTCGGTCGCGTGCCGTCGGAGCGAACGGACCTTCCGGCTCGTGATTGAAGCCGCGCCAGAGGGTTTCTCCGTAGAGGTCGTCGTCCGGTTCGTCGGCGCGGCTGGCCAACCGATAGCCATCGGCGAGATCGACGGTCAATTCGATCTGGGCAATTGGCAGCCAGGAGTCCCATTCCCGCTCGTCGGAAGGACGGTACCCCGCGACATAAACTGCGTCCTGCAGCGCGCCATCTCGATCGGACACGATGATCTTCACCTGACCTTTGTCGTTCACCAGCCGCTCACTCGCCACCCCAACCAGCTCCGGCAGCAGATGCTCGTAGGTCGGATCGACGATCAGAAAGGCCTCTCCCAACTGCAGTTCAAAGGTGGCGACACCGACGATTTCACCCTCATCCTCCCAGAGCGTGATTCGGCTGAGGTTGGCTTCGTCCTGGTACGGTAGTGAGAAGGCCCATTGCCAGCGAGCCCAGGGAAAGACCGGCGTGATCAGGCGCGGCGAGTTGATCCGAACCAGGAAGTCGCGGACGCGGTAAAAATCGGTCGAGAAACCTGGTTCGGATGTATAGGGGCGTGACGTGATCGTCATCGTCATGCTGAAGTCCTACGCTCGATCGCTTCCGCCACCAGTTCCGTGAATGGAGGCAGGTCGTCGGCCACGATGTCCCAAAGGAGTCGAACGTTCACCGATTCGTACCCGTGGACAATGCGGTTCCGCGTATCCACCACGTCGCGAAGGTCGGGGATATCGTCAGCCAATGTGGGGTCGAGGCGCTCAGCCTGGCGCAACGCTTCCCCGAGGACGATCACAGCGTAGGCCACCGCATGCTGCACCACGCGGTCGTCGGCAAACTCATCGCGGGACAGCGGTGCGCAGGTGTCGATCGCTTCCTGGCTGTACGCGATGACGTCATGCAACAGCTTCACGATCCGCTCTTCTGTAGACGACAATGCGCTGCTTCTCCACCGTCCTGCGGAAATACGGGTTCTGAATCTGCTCCTCAGTGATGAGATCGACCGGTCTCCCTAGCAGCGCTTCGAGTGCGCGTGCAAAGCGCCCGTAGCGCCTGGCGACGCCCGGCTCGTAGCCGCCGAGCTCAACGATGAAGTCCACATCGCTTCGCCCGGGATCAAACTCGTCTGTGGTGGCCGATCCAAAGAGGTCGAGCTCGGCGATGCCGTATTCCTCGCACAATCGCGCGATTTCGCTCAGGTTGTCCGTGATGAGCTGGTTCACGCGGTCCTCCCGTCGTGCACATCGTGGCTGAAGTATGCCGCAGGAATGGGGTGGGTGGCTACGTCACCTTGTGGGAGGACTTGAGGATCGCGGTGAGGTTGTTGAGGGCCTGGATATCTGACAAAAGAGTTAGAAGTGGATGCCCGAACCGGGCGTGGCGCTCCGGGATGCGGCTACGCTTCGTCATCACCCAAATAGACGAATTCCTGGTCGAATGACCAATCGAGGATCGTCTCGATCTCCACTTCCAGCCGGGGATTCAACGGATCGATCTGCTTGGTCAGGTGCAGGTCCACCACCCGCCGGTCATCGAACCCAATCGCATCGCCCAGGGCGTCGAGCGTGATCTTCAGTCCGCCGTCCAGGTCGCGTCGCATCGGGGAGGTGAAGAAGAAGGTGAGATAGACACCCAGCAAGTCCTTCTGGAACGCTTTCTCCACCTTCGGCGTCAGAATGTCCTTCGCACGAATCTGTTCCAGCAACACTTCGACATCGCGCCGGAATGCCCGGGCTTCCTTGCTCAGCACGCGCCGGTCACCAACCGTCACGTACTGGTTGTTGACGCTCGGTGGCAGCGGCAATGTCAACCGGAACGTGTGGGGCGTCTTCTCAGGCATCGGGCACCTCGGCGTGCGTCGACCGGTAGCGCGCGAACCAATCTGCGGCGGCATCGAGAAAGGCCGAGCCTGCCTCGATGGTTGCCAATCCGGATTCCACGCCCTCTCCGCTTGCGTAGTGGTGGGAGACGACCTCCAGCCAGTGTCGCAGCGGACCGCCCACGATTGGATCATGGTGCAGGAACTCCACGTTCCCCATCTTGTTGCGTTGCCACGCCTTGATTCCATCGCCTTCAACCAGGCAGGCGATATGGAACGAGACCGGCCAGACATCGGTGCAAAGCCAGCGGACTTCCCGGTGCAACCTGTCCTCGCCGTGATTCAGCAGGGCATTACTGAGTCGGTCGCGACGTCCCGGCCGGTTGAGGGTTGCCAGCGCTTCGACGGCGGCTGCCAGGAGTTGCGCGCTGGAGGCCAGCGGTACGTCCGCTGATCCGGCGGCGATGACATGGGTGCCCGGGATGAATCCCAGTCCTGGCGGCCGTTGGCGCGAGCAGATATGCCCCTGGAGATAGCGAAACGGCACCGGGTCAATCGCGGCGAGCTGCCGGTGAAATGTGATTGCACGAGCCAGCGGGAGTTCATTGCCTGCCGTCAAAATCCCGGGCCGCACGATCATGACGAAGTCGACATCACTCGATCCCCGGATGATGCCGCCCTTCACCGCCGATCCGTGAAAGAGCAGCGTTTCGAGGTCGCTGCCAACGTGATCGACGCAGAGCTGCGTGATGGCTGCGGCAATTTCACGTGCGGAAGGCTGGAGGTCGATAGCATCCTGAAGTGCGCCGGTAGGCTCAGTCGTCCCTGAGTCAGGCGGATTCATCACGTCCCCGCAGGATGCGATCGATGTCGCGGTCGAGCTTCCAGACGTTGCAGTCGATATTTGCCAGCAGGATCACCGCCACATCGAGGTCGGGCAGCACTTCGGCGTTCGAGGCGACGCCGGTGTTCTGGCCATCCTTGCCCCAGGCCGAGATCGTCCCGTCGGTTTCGACATCGATCTGGGTGGCGAAGCTGTACCAGCATTCGCTGCCATCATCGTAGTCGTGGGATTTTACCTGTGGTGTCAGCATCGCCTCAGTGAACTCCGGTCCCAGGAGTTTCCCCGCCGCCAGGGCGCGCAGGAACCGCTCCAGGTCTCGCGCCGTGACGTTCACGCCGCCGGCTGGATCGCCAATCGGTGGGTAGGCGTAGATATTCTTCCGCCAGGTCACCCCGCCATCCTCGTCTTCGATCCGTTTGTAGTGCTCGGCGAGGTTGTGGTTGATCCCGTCCAGCGCCAGAAAGTCGGAATCGTTCATCCCGGCCCGCTCGAAGACGTGCTGCCGAACGTAATCGTGATAGGTCAGCCCTGAAACGGCCTCGATCGCCAACCCCAGCAGGATGAATCCCCCATTGTTGTAGCGGCTGTCCGCACCGGGCGCGAACATCG
>CAZNQC010000175.1:0-8262 GCA_964574825.1 uncultured Sphaerobacteraceae bacterium
CCCACGACACGCTCGGCCAGGAGCGGGCGATTGGGTGCGCCTCCAACCAGTGTTCGTGCGCTGCACATTCGTGGCGTGCGCGGTCGCGTTCTCCTGGAGCATCCATCGTGCCGTCCAATCGCGTGTCGTCATTCCTGCTGGTGTTGCTCGCCGCAATCATCCTGGCCCCGGGCTTTCAGATGGCCACCCTGGCCCAAACTCCAGCGACGGATCCATCCGCCGAGCCGATCGGACCGAGCGGCACACCGGCAGCGGCGTCTGCGGCGCTCTCCCCAACCGACCTGCAGGCACTGGGCGTCAACGAACTCGGCACCATTCCGGTGCTGATGTATCACACCTTCACCACCGGAGAATCCACCAACCAGTGGATGCGCAACCTCGGCGACTTCTGGAACGACCTGTTCTGGCTCTACGATCACGACTTCTTCGTCCTGTCCATGCGCGACCTGGTCGACAACACGATCGACGTCCCGGCCGGGAAGCATCCGGTGGTCCTCACGTTCGACGATGCCTCCGACAGCCAGTTCCAGTTCATCGTTGACGAAAACGGTGAGCTCACACCGTCTCCCAGCACCGCTGTGGGGGTGCTGGAATCGTTTTTCGCCGACTACCCGGATTTCGGCCGGGGCGGTCACTTCGCCATTACCGGTTCCTACTGCTTCGCCAATGTCTACGATCCGGCGGGCGTGAACACCTGGGACACCCACTGCCCGCTCAAACTGCAGTGGCTCTCCGATCATGGCTACGAGGTGGGCAACCACACCTGGACGCATCCGAGCCTGGCGGCAATCGATGGCTGGAGCGTCAACAATGAAGTCGCCCAGACAGCAGCCTTCATTGACGCCAATGTCGACGGTCCAGGCAACCAATGGGCGATCCTGACGCTGCCGTATGGCAACCTGCCAGCCGACGGCACCGAAGGCGCTGCCTACCTGGCCAACGGCGTCTGGTGGGACAACCAACATTACGTGCTCGATGCGATCGTGCTGGTCGACGGCGGTCCGATGTACTCGCCGTCGAGTTCCTGGTTCAATCCGTACCGGATCAAGCGCTTCAACACCGACCCGGCCTCGCTGGACCTGTGGTTCGGCAAGATCGAACGGGGCGAGATTCCGCTCTACACGAGCGATGGCAACCCGGACACCGTGACGATCCCTGATCCATTGCCGGAGTTCCTGCAGAACGAGTTCGATCCGGCGCTGATCGCCGCCTCGGGCAAGACCCTGGTCCAGTATCCGGACGACGGCACCTACGTGGAACCCAAACTCACCGCCCGGCCCAAGCTGGAACCCGGCGTGCTGGTGGTAACGAGTGAGTCCGGTGTGCGGCTTCGCAGCGAGCCTTCCACCAAGGGCGACCTGGTCAAGCTGCTGAAGCACCACACCCCGCTCACCATCCTTGGGGGACCGAAGAAGGCCAATGGTTACACCTGGTGGCAGGTGAGGATGGACGATGGCACGGAAGGTTGGGTGGCGGAAGATTTCCTGGCCGGGCCACCTGCCAGACCATGACAACGACCGCGACCTGTCATCCGGAGAGATAGCCCGGCGGATACCTTGCCAATATGTACGTACACTGGCATCATACTCTCGGGACCGTCCCTTGACGGCGGAGGCGATTGATACCCGGTGCGAGTGCGTGCGATGAACCTTTCCGGTGCCCGGTTTCGACGGTCCATGATTCTGCTAGTGCTGATGCTCTCCCTGATGGGACAGGGAGTGGTTCAGGCAGCACCTGCGCTCAATGCCACCTCTGCCAACCTCAACCTGCGGGCCCTGCGAGTGAACGAGTTGGGTGTCGTGCCGGTGCTGATGTATCACGCCTTCACCACGAACCCCACCGCCGATCCGTACACGCGCTCGCTTGACGACTTCCGGGCCGACCTGACCTGGCTCTACCTGCACAACTTCCACGTCATTTCCGTCACCGACCTGATCGACAACGCCATCGACATTCCGGCCGGCAAGCATCCGGTGGTGCTGACCTTCGACGATTCGGCGGCCAGGCAGTTCCAGTTCACCACGAATGCCAGCGGCGTTCAGGTGCCATCGCCCGACTCGGCGATGGGGGTGATGGAAGCCTTCTTCACCACCTATCCCGACTTCGGACGCGGTGGGCACTTCGCGATCGTGGGCCAGCAATGCTTCGCCTTCAAGAGCAACCCCGACCGCTCGGCAGCCTGGGAGGCCGAGTGCGCGCACAAGCTGCAGTGGCTTTCCGACCATGGGTATGAGGTCGGCAATCACACCTGGTCGCACCAGAACCTGGGGCTGCTGAGTGCCGCGGACTTCGCGGCCGAGGTAGGTGGCAACGCGGACTTCATCGACACGCTGCTGCAGGGTCCCGGCAACCGGAGCGATATCCTGACGCTGCCGTTCGGAGTCGCGCCGGCCAGCGGGTCCCTCGCCGAGGAGGACATGATCGGCGGCTTCGCCTGGTCGTCCCGCACCTATCGCCCCAGCGCCATCATTCGCGTGGATCATGGCATGACGCCATCACCGGCGAGTACCGCATTCAGCCCGATGGCGATCAGCCGCATCAACACCGATCCCGCCGGCCTGGCTGACTGGTTTGGGCGCATCGAACGGGGCGAGGTGCTGGTCTACACCAGCGATGGGGATGCGGCGACGGTGGCGGTGCCGGACCCACTCCCGGCATCACTGGCTGATGAATTCGACGCCACGTTCATCGAGAACTCGGGAAAGGTTCTCGTGCGGTTCGCCGACGATGGAACGTATCAACCGCCATCCCTGACCGATCTCCCAGTCATGGCCACCGGGTCCGAGGTGGTGACGGCGGATCCTGGCGTGCGCCTGCGAGACCTTCCCTCGGCGACTGCCCCGGTCCAGCGCGTGCTGTTGAGCCGCACACCACTGCACGTCCTGGACGGCCCAGTCTCGGCTGACACGCATACCTGGTGGCGAGTGATCACCGAACAGGGTTTCGAGGGCTGGGTGGCCGAAGAGCTCCTTGCCGGCCCACCTGAGGCGTAAGTTCCGGTCGCCGCACGAACGACATCACGGTGCTAGGCGGCAACATCTTCTGGCCAGATCGGTTCGAACTGGTGAATGCCGCTGTCCATTGGCAGGGCAATCCAGAGGTGACCATGCTGGATGACGTAGCTCGTTGCCATATCGAGGTCACGCAGCAGCACCGTGGTGGGTGAGTCCTCAGCACAGTCGCTGGCATCGACGGCCGCGAGGTCGATCGCCAGGCCGTCCGCCGTGTCGCTGAAGGTCCCCGTGCCGGAGGCGCAGGGGGTCTCGATCGTCACCACGCCGTCTGCGCCAAACGACACCTGATGCGTCTCATCCGTGCCTGGCGTCACGATGGAATCGTCCGAACTCTGGAACTCGACCCAGGACCAGGTGATGCCCGCCAGCGACGGGGTGAACTGGTGGATACCGCCGTCCATTGGCAGGGCGATGAACAGGTCCCCGTCCTCAAGCACGTAGCTGGTGGACATGTCCAGATCGCGCAGCAGGAGCGCGGTGGCCGAATCCTCGGCGCAATCTGCCTCATCAAGATCGGTCAGGTCGATATCGAGACCGTCGGCAGTATCGACCCAGGCCCCCTCCCCGGTTGCACACGCAGTGGCAATCTCCACCACGCCATCGGGCCGGAAGACAAGCAGGTCCAGTTGATCTCCCGCGGGTGTCACGATGGTGTCGTTCGAACTTTGGAACTCGTGCCACTGCCAGGCCGTCCCGGTCAGCGGAGATGCAGCATCGGGAGTCGACTGTCCCTGGGCCGCACCCGCCAGCAGGAGCGTGGGGAGCAGGAAGATGGCAAATACAAGACTGCGCATGGGCGGATCGCTCACTTGACCGGAAGAACCGGCCGATAGGTGTCTGCCAGGCGGTATCGCCGTTGATACCGCCCGTTCAGCATACATCCTGCCAACCCGGTTTCCGAACCGCGGTGATCGTGGCAACTGTTCAGCAATGAATGCGGGTCTCATGTGAACAGGGCCGACACCATCCGAGCCAGGTCGTGCCTGTTCGCTCCCTGCTCAGACTCGGAAGGTCGGCCCGTACCGAACAATTCCCCTCAAACGTGAACACCTACTGATCGTGGGGTGTGGGGCTAACTCGGTGCCGCCGAGAGGAAGTCGACCGCCACCCAGCCGGTGGTGCCCTGGGCAGTTGTCACCTGCCACCAGGTGTATCCATCCGCCTCAACCGGTCCGTCCACGATGGTCAGTTCCTCACCTGATGCCAGTTCCTCAAGCACCTCGCCCGAGGTCGATGCATCGCTGCGAAGCCGCACGAACTCGTCGTTGGTGTAAACGACCGCCCCAATCTGGAGGTCCGGCACGATAGCCATCCCGGAGTCACCGGTTTCCGGCGAACTGTGGTCACCCACGGGAACGTCGTAGGTGATCAGTGTCTTGCCCTGGTCGGCGATGAATGCCGGATCGAGTTCATTTTGCAGGTATTTCGGCAACGGATCGGGAATCGTGATCGTGTCCGGATTGCCGTCGCTGGTGTAGAGCGGAATCTCGCCCCGCTCGAAGGCGCCAAACCAGAGGCTGTGCGACTGGTCGTCGGAGTTGAAGCGAGTAATCTCCATGGGATCGAACCAGGTGCTGGACGGCGAATACATCGGCCCTCCGGCCACCAACATGATCGCTTCGATCACGTAGTCGTTCCCGTCGTACCAGACACCGTTCTTGAGGTACGACGCGCCGTCCGTCCCCGGAGCGGGCTTCTCGCCGAACGGCAGCGTGAGGATCAGGCTCTGGTTGCCAGGCCCCTGCACCCGCTCGTCGATGAACTGGGCGTTCTTGCCGACCTGCTTGGCCACCCCGTCTCCATCCTGCAGGTTGAGGTTTTCGTGGGTCCAGGTGTGGTTGCCAACCTCGTAGCCGTGATCGGAAAGCCATTGCAACTTGAGCTGGCAGTATTCGTCGCCGGTGTTGTACTCCACGATGTCATCGGGCCACCCAAAGCAGTTGTTTCCCACAATGCCGAAATGCGAGCCCTTGCCAAAGTCGGGATGGGCGGCAAAGAAGTCCTCCAGCACCCCCACGGCGCTGTCTGGCGTGGGAACGAGTTCACCCTGGTCGTTCATCATGAACTGGAACTGTCGCGCCGACGCGTCGTCGTAGGTGAGCACCACCGGGTGCTTGCCCAACGGCACGTCGATCGTGTTGTCGATCAGGTCGCGCACGGAAATGACGTAGTAGTTGTTGTCGTAGAGGTACTGGAGGTCGGCGCGGAAATCGTCAAGGTTGCGCGTCCAGACATCGTCGGTGGGTCCGGAGAGGAATGCGTGATACATCACCACCGGAATCACGCCGAGTTCGTTGACTCCCTTTTCGTAGAGCACGTCGGGGTCGATGTCTGACACCACCGGGCTGGCCGCGGGATAGGCCTGGGGGGTTGCGACGGGGGACGGCGAAGCCACGACCGGCGCTTCGGTGGGCGCGGTGACGGATTGCACGGTGGGGGCGACGGTGGGATCTGGATCGTCGGCTGATCCACAGGCGGCAAGCAGGAGCAGCGAAAGGCTGCAAAAGGCCAGCATTGCAGTCCGGGAGAGTCGTGGTGAGCAAGCCAAGGGAATGGACTCCAGAATCCAGGTCGAACCTGTCGTAGCGACGGGGCGGCGGTGGAAGATCACGTGACAACCTGGCTGCAATCCGCGTGGAGACTGGCCCCTGCCACCAGATTCGCCGCTGTTGCTGACCCCACCGGCCACCATATAGCCCACTTCAATGGCTGGTCAAGCAAATTCCCAGAATTGGTGCCATACCTTTCCAGCATTCCACGCTGACTGGGCATGGAACCTGATCCGTTCGGGCCAGATGGCACCATCCCCGGCCGGTAAAACGACGTCAGGGTCCGTTTTGACCCCGGGCGATGCGGGGATGGTGATCGAGCGCATCGAGCGCGGACACCAGGGCCAGGCTCATCACCAGGTCGTCGTGGCCAGCCGCAGTTGGCACGGACCAGCGCAGCAACCGGCCAGGACCCGGCAGCACCTCGCTGACGATGGCGCGGAGCTGTAGACCAAACTCCGCGGCCACCGGATCGGGAGGATCAGCGGGGCGGTGATCGAGCAATCGGCCCGCATCGATCAGGCCCACCAGGTCCCAGCCCAACCGGCTCTTGCTGGCTGCGGTAAACACGAATGGCTCAACCCGCACGGGTGCTCTTCCCGGCCCGGGCCGCCGGTAGGTCGATTCGAGAAACGACGCCAGTCCGGCCCCCAGTCCCGTGGCGTCGACCACGATCCATCCGGCGTGCCACCAATCGACCAGGCCGACGATCTGTTCGTGGATATCGGGTTGGGACAGGCCGGTCCACTGCAGGCGATGCACGATGCGATAGAGCGGCAGATCATCGGCCCGGCTCGACAGGTCCACCTCGACGATGGTGACCGCCGTGCTGTCACGACTGCGCCCCGATCGATCGCCCGACTCGGTGGGCAAATCCCGCTCTTCCCCACCAACATCCACCAGCAGGGCGTAACGCTGGCCCGGTTCCGGTCCATCCCGGCGGGAATGGGTGCCCTGCAGGCGAGCGAGGCGGTCGGGTGGAAAGAGCCCGTCCTCACCGTCCAGTTCCTCGAGGCAGTACTCGGTGCGGATAAACGGATGCCGCTCGCCCAGCTGGGCAATCCGGGCTCGCACGCGGTCACCGTAGGCGGGGAGCACCGCCGCCACTTCGGGCCAGGGCACGCGCCAGACCAGTGGTCCCCGCTCTGGCCCCTCCTGCTCCTGCAGAAACCGCATCTGGCGCGCCAACAACCCGTGCTGGCTCCAGACCGTGCCCATGAACAGGGTGGTGGCGTTGGTGGAGGCGGCCATGGGGTCGAACACGGCATCCCACACCGCCGGGGCGATATCCTGCGCCTCGTTGGCCACCAGCAACAGGTTGGCGGTCAGCCCCCGGGCGTTGGCCTGGGGCGAGGCCGAGGCAAAGATGACGCTGGCCTGGCCGACCGTCACCTGGTTTCCGCGCCCGGTGGTGAATGGCGCCGCCAGCGGATTGGCCCGCAGGCATGCCAGCAACCGGCGTTGAGAGATCTCCGCCTGGGGCCGCAATGTGGGTGCGGCGACCACGATCTGGCCACCCTGGCGGGAATACCGCAGCAGCAGGAACGAGAGCAACTGGGCCAGCATTTCATCCTTGCCCGCCTGGCGACTGAAGACGACGGCGAATTGCTCGCCCCTGCGCTCCAACACCGAGCGCAGGATGGCGGTTGCCGGCGCCACCTGATACGGACGCAACGCGCGGCGCGGCAGCAACTCGTGTGACCAGGCTTCCAGGCTGGTCATGACACGGCACAGCGTTGGCGAGTCGCTCATTGGCCACCAATCCTGGTCACGATATCGAGCACGATGGCGCCGATCATCATGAAGATCAGGCCGTTGAGCCGACCCCGGATCTCCCGGAGCTCATCGGTCAGCGATTCCACCATCTGGCGAGTGACGGCTTCGTAGGCATTTCCGGGGCGCAAGTCGATTGGTTCGGACTGGGAGGTTGAGGGAGGACGTTGCAATGCGGCCAGTTGCTCGCGAAAACGTTCGGTGGGCGTGCTCATGGGATATTCCTGACGGGTACCGGGAGCGGGATAGACCCGCTCCCGGGCACGAATCAACGTTGGCTGGAGGCGAGTTCGTCGAGGATGGTGGCAACGGCGCCGAGCAATTCCTCGGCGCCCTGGCCATCGAGCGAGCGACGCATGCGGGCCGCCTGGATCGCCGCCGAGACCACCCTGGTCAGCAGTGGCACCAGTGACGGCAGGTCGTGGTGCTCGGTCAGCAGGCGATACAGCAGCAGGCGCAGGGCGGCAATCTCCGGGGAGACATCATTGTCCGCAACCCTGGTTTGCATGGCCGCCAGCAGCGCCGCCGCCGGGTCGTTCATCAACGGATCGAGGTGCGCGGCAGCCAGGGCCAGCGCGTACGGTGCCGGGTCGGCCGGGGGTGCATTGGCCTCCGGCTTTGAGATGGGTTGGGTCATGGTTGAAATCCTTTCGCAGCCGGTGGCGGGTATGTCGGTGGTGAGGTCCGGCTGTATCTATCGAACGCATCGAGACGGCCAAATCTCGCCACCTCGATCCAGATTGGCTGTTCGTACGCGGGGGAACGGTGAATGGTGATGTCCGTCTGGCGCCGAGCCGGCGCGGTGAAGCCTCGATTGCCAAGGTGGCTGGGGTGCGTTTCGTTCCGCGGTAATTCTTCAATTCGGTAATTCAGGAATCGTTGATTCCATGGGCTGTTTGGGCCGTATTTTGCGTGGAATTACCGCG
>CAZNQC010000176.1:0-3561 GCA_964574825.1 uncultured Sphaerobacteraceae bacterium
CGCCAGAGGCCTGATCGACGTAAACCAGCAACCGGCACGACATCGGCCCCGGCGAGTTCTTTCGCCGGGGCCGATGTCGTGCCGGTCAGGCTGCAGTGAAATCAATCGTGAGGTACCCCACGTCAACGCTGGTGGGAGATCCCTGCTGGTCCCAGACCAGGTACCGAACGGTCGCGGGCGCCAGTGCGTCACGGTCGGTCACCACGATGCGGTATGACCCGTTGGCCGCGAGGTGAACCGTCCCCCACGGGAACGTCGTCACCCCCGCCGCATGGACGACCAGACGATCGCCATTCCAGTCGACATCGTTGGCCAGCACACCAGACTCCGGCCCGACATCCATCGTGCGCGCCACCACGGGCATCGTCACCGTGTCATCGAAGGCGATGGGAAGGGTGTTGCGCACTTCGAACGTGACCAGCACCGTCTCGATCGGGTCGCTGCTCGCAGACCCGGCGCAGGCTGCGGTCTGGACGCGCGATGTCCCCTCGGGTGGATACGTGGCCAGGACCCAGCCGGCCGACGCTCCGACGAAGCCACGCTGCGGCACGAAGGTCAGTCCCGAAGGCGTGATCCGGGCGCTGCCGCCGGCAGACTCGGCAACCGGGGCGAAGCGAAGTGATCCATCCGGCCGGGCCATGGCGAGCACGGCCTCCAGGTCACCGGCCGCATGCACGTCGCTGGCAACAATCTCGGCCAGCGGAAAGGTGATGGCACGGTTGGCAGGCACGGTCAGGTGCACCGCCCGGAGTGATGCGGTCCCGCTGCAATTGGCAGGCTGTGATGAACCGGCCGGCGACGACGCCAACCCGGCGGCAATCATCATGGACGTTGTCAGGAGGAACAGGGCGAGAATACGCAACGACACGTTCGTGCCTTCCAGGGGGTGATGAGCGAGTGATGGCCGATGATGCCCTCGAAACCAGTGATGCTGGACCCATTCACATTCTGCCGGGTTGATATGCCAATCAAATCCGCAAAATTGCGTATTCACCATTGCCAGTTTCGGCGCCAAATACGTAGGTACTGGAGGCACGATCACGCTCGCACGACGCACGTCGACTTCGCTCGCTCGGCTACACAGCCTGGCTACACGTGGACCGTTGCGTCGTCAATTCCATACCAACATATCAACTTGCGCGTAATTGGTATGTGCATCGGCATTTCCAGGGCAGAGATCGGCCCGACGTATGCGCCCCCTTGTCAGTGCTATCTCAAGTTCTCCTGGGTTCGAGGAAACTGGTGAATCCCGCCTTTGCCAGGGGTCCGCCGATCGCAGAGAATGAGGACCGAGAACGTCCACCGTGCACGAGAGAGGGAATCCATGGGTAGCAATTCGGCGAGCAATAGCCGGACGAAGTGGCACTGGCAACGCTGGATCTGGGCGCCCGTGGGGCTCGTCACCATCCCGCTCATCGCGATCAATGTCAGCCCCCGACCGGGCGCGGCACTCATCCGCTACGTGTTCGGCCGGGGCGCCGCCAAGACGAAGAAGGCACTCGAAAAGCACGCCCCGGCCTCCGGCGTCTCGGTCATCACCAACCAGGCGTATCGCAAGCACGACAGGGATGCCCGGCTCGACGTCTACTTCCCCGCAACCCTGAAGGAGGGTGAGACGCTGCCGACATTGATCTGGACCCACGGCGGCGCCTGGATATCGGGCGACAAGACCAACACGACTCCCTACTTCCAGCTCATTGCCAACGAGGGGTTCACCGTCATTGCCGTCAACTACTCGCTCGGTCCGCACAAGTCCTATCCGACCGCCGTCCACCAGTTGAATGACGCCCACGCCTACATCCTGGCCAACGCCGATCGCTTTCACGTCGATCCGCACCAGCTATTCCTGGCGGGCGATTCGGCCGGGGCCCAACTCACCAGCCAGATGGCAGCGATCGCCACGAATCCGGACTTCGCTGCCGAGATCGGAATCGTCCCCGCGCTCCAGCCTGAGCAGATCCGTGGCCTGCTCCTCAACTGCGGGATCTACGTCATGTCCGCGTTCGTCAACACCACCGGCATGCCGGAGACGACCCTTGCCGAGCTGCTGGTCTGGGGCACGCAGACCTCACTCTGGGCCTACACCGGCAATCGGAGCACCGATACGGCGGCCATTCACCAGATGTCGACCATTGAGCATGTCACCGCCGGCTATCCACCGGTATGGATCAGCGGCGGCAACGGCGATCCGCTGACGGACAAGCAATCACGTGCGTTCGCAGCCAAACTGCAATCGCTCGGCGTGGACGTCACCACGTTGTTCTATGCGAAGGATCACGAACCCCACCTCGGTCACGAGTATCAATTCAACCTCGACAACGATGATGGCATGAAGGCCCTCGCCGCGATGACCGCGTTCATGCGCACGCACTCGACCGCCGGCTCGAATCCATAGCTCTCCTCACTCCCATCGAGTGATCCACTCGACATCCAATGGGGCTGCTTCGGTAGCCACACGCGCCGTTGCACGCCACCAGGGCCCCTGGTGGTGGGATCGGCGCGTGGCCTGCTAAGGTCAACGTGGGACATGACGTTCGTCTTGCCACACCACACACTCGGCCCTCGGGAGGTTTCCATGGTTCGTCGACTCGCCCTGGCAATGCTTGCTGCCGGCGCCTTCCTGCTCTCCGCCCCCTGGCCAGCGCCCAGGACGATGCCATCGTTGGGGATCTCGCCGCACTGGACGGCATCGAAGCCTCGGTCCAGCGTCTCTGGACCGTTGACTTCGCATCGCTGGCCCAAATCGCCTCGCCAGTGGCGGAAGGCGACCTTCCCGCCGGACTCGTCGCGCTGCAGGCGGGCGTGTCCCGCTTCGAGTCGGTCGATGCGGCAGCGGCGGCATTCGACACCCTCGTCGCCCAGGCCGAGGCCGAGATCCAGCCGGTCGCTGCTGAAATCGGCGACCAGGGAGATGTTTCCTCGGAGGTCAATACGGCCTTCGGGGACGAATCGTTCGTGTACCTGGCAACCGTGCCAGAGCAGCAGGTCGCCGTACGCGTGATCATTGCCCGGTCGGATGCCTATATCCTGATGGCGTTCGGCTTCGGCAGCGACGCGGAATCACTCCAGGCCACCGACGACCTGGCGACCTGGCTGGTGACCGAGGGAGCCGAGAGCGACGAGCCGGAGACGTTCCTGCCAACCGGGCAGTCCACCGGCGGGCTCTGGGGATTCATGCCGGCCGACGACGCATCCTTCCTCGCCAACCTCACGGTGATGGAAGACGAAATCATCGTCCCGGTCCCCTCCGGCCAGTGATGCGCTGGCACGGAACAACCAGCGAACACGATCTGCCCGCCAAATGGCAACGTGTGGGCATTTCCCGAGTGAACGGCAAGACGTGATGGCCCCTGCAAGCACACCCATGACTCCATCGCAGCGAGGCCTGTGGATGCGCCTGTTCTTCCTGCTTGCATTGGTCCTGGCGTCTTCCCTCGCCTCTCAACGCGGCGATGGAGCCTCGCGTGCCCAGACAGAACTGACCGAACGTCATGAGTCAGCGCTGCAAGCGGACGGAACGACCCTCACCGTCATGACCTTCAACCTCGGTGACGGGTTGGT
>CAZNQC010000176.1:3661-5838 GCA_964574825.1 uncultured Sphaerobacteraceae bacterium
GACCTGGCGGGCCGTCCAATCGATGTGCTGGTCGCGCATCCGCCACCGCCTGAGCTGAGCGGGGGCATCGTGCAACCCCGCGAGGGGACGTTCGAGCAGTTCGATCGAATCGTCGAGATTGCCACCGAAGCGGAACATCCGTTTCTCCTGATGGGGGATCTCAACGAGACATCACTGCAATCTCGCCATCGTGAGCTGGAATCAATTGGATTGCAGGACGTCTTTGGTGCCGTTGGCAGCGGGTCCGGCTTGACCTATCCCGTCCGCGTCCCGCCGCTTCCCGACATCCTGGTGCGTCCTGTCCTGCGCATTGACTACATCTGGGCGTCGGCTGAATGGCAGCCGCTCTCGGCATTCGTTGGTGACGATATCGGCTCCGATCACCTGCCCGTCATCGCGCACCTCGTGCTGATCGATGAGTCGACCCCGGAAATCACCTGAGATCATCCCTCTACTCGACGGCGGGCACTTGACCGATCGATAGCGGCGGTCACAATGCAGTCAGTGTGATCAACCTACCGCCCCCGGCAAGGAGACCCGATGATCGTTCAGGAATTCACCCCGCAACGCATCCTGATGGTGCGGCTCGACCCGGGCCAGGACCTGCTGGCCGGCATCGTGTCGGCCGTCGAAGAAGCCGGCATCACCCACGGCGCGATCCTGGCCGGGGTGGGGTCGCTCAGCACCTACCACTTCCACGTCGTGTCGACGCCAGTGATGCCGCCCGAAAACGCCTTCATCAAGGGGGAAGGGCCGTACGACATCCTGACCGTGACGGGCGCGATTCTGGACGGCCGCGTCCATGCCCACGTGACCTTTTCCGACACCGAAATCGCGATGGGTGGCCACCTCGAACCCGGCTGCACCGTGCTGACCTTCGCGATGATCACCATCGCCGACCTCTCGACACCTGGCCTGGAGATGGCAAGCTGGGACCACGTCGCCCGCTGACCCAGCTACTCCCGATACCACGAGGTGGCCGGTTTTCGCCTATCCTTGTGCCCGGCGATCATCGCCTCCCGCGCGCACCGCGCCACCGACCTTTCCAACCATCGCATCGGGAGCTGAACCTTGGGCCTGTTGGGTGAATTGACGAACTGGGCGAAGGACATCGTCGAGTCGGCTGGCTATCTCGGCGTCTTCTTCATGATCGTGCTGGAGAACATCTTCCCGCCGATCCCATCCGAAGCGATCCTGCCGCTGGCCGGGTTCCTGGCTGGCGAGGGCCGCTTCTGGCTCCCCTGGGTGATCGTGGCGGCTACCGCCGGAGCCGTGGTCGGCGCACTGATCCTGTACTACGTGGCCTACGCCATTGGCGAGCACCGGGTTCGCTGGCTGGTGGACCGCTACGGCAAGTGGTTCGCCGTTTCCGGCAAGGACCTCGACACGGCCGATGCCTGGTTCGACCGGCATGGCAATATGGCCGTGTTCCTCTGCCGCATGGTGCCGATCGTGCGCAGCATCGTCTCACTGCCGGCCGGGTTGCGCCAGATGCCACTCGTTCCGTTCATTCTCTACACCGCCCTCGGCAGCGGGATCTGGAACTCGTTGCTGATCATTCTCGGCTGGTGGATGGGCGACAACTGGGAACGGGTCGGCGAGGTGCTCGACTACATCGAGAAGCCGCTCTACGTACTGGTGGTGCTCGGCGTCATCTTCTTCGTCTGGTACCGCAAGTTCTCGCCGGCGGCCAGGCGCGCCGCCGCCCAGAAGCCCTGAGCCGACGTGCGGGTCTCATGCCATGACCACTGTTGACCGGTTCACCACCCCTGTCGCCGTCCACCTCTTCCTCCTCCGCGAGGGTGAGATCCTCCTCCTGCGCCGGTTCAATACCGGCTACGAAGATGGCAACTACAGCGTGGTGGCCGGTCACCTTGATGGCGATGAAACCGTGCTTGCCGCCATCGGCCGCGAGGCGCAGGAAGAGGCCGGTATCCGCCTCGATCCGGCTGCGACCCAGGTGGTCGGGGTGATGCACCGCCGCTCGAATGACGAGCGGATCGACTTCTTCGTGCTCTCCACCAACTGGCTTGGTGAGGTCACCAACCGCGAGCCGGACAAGTGCGATGACCTGCGCTGGTTCCCGCTCGATGACCTGCCGCCAAACGTGATCCCATACGTGCGTACTGCCATCGACGCCTGGCAGGCAGGAACCTGGTTCACCTCCCTTGGCTTCG
>CAZNQC010000176.1:5938-8237 GCA_964574825.1 uncultured Sphaerobacteraceae bacterium
TCCGACCAGCCCACTCGGGGAGTTGGAAGACTTACCTTTGATTACTTACAATCCCGGCATTGTTCGGTGCGGGGAGACAGGCTGTGTTCCCCGCTCGCATCATCTTTCGGAGGGGGACACATGGGCATCGATTCGGCACCATTGAAACTGGAAGTCATCCTGGGCAGCGTCCGCGAGGGGCGCTTCGGTCCGATAGTTGGGAACTGGTACGCCGAACAGGCCCGCCAGCACGGCGGGTTCGAGGTTGGCTATATCGACCTTGCCGACTTCGACATCCCGAACGACTTTTCCGCGCATCCGGACCAGGGCGAGTTCTCCCGGCGGATCGATGAGGCCGATGCCGTGGTCATCATCACGCCCGAGTACAACCACACCTTTCCGGGCTACCTGAAAACCGCGATCGATGCGGTGCCAAAGACGGCCTGGATGGGCAAGCCGGTGGCGCTGGTGAGTTACGGCGGGATGAGCGGCGGTCTCCGTGCTGTCGAGCCGCTCCGCGTCGTCTTCCCCGAGATTCACGCGATGACGATTCGCGAAACGGTGTCGTTCCACGGTGCTCGCGACCAGTTCACCGCCGATGGCCAGCCGGTCAATCCGGACGGGGTCAACACCGCCGCCCGGCTGCAGCTCGACCAGCTCGAATGGTGGGCGCTGTCCCTCCGCGAGGCCCGGGCGAAGCGTCCCTACGGCCAGAAGGTGACCGCCTGATCGTCGCCCTGCCGAATAGCCAATGACCAGGGGCCGGTTCGATTGTGAACCGGCCCCTGCTGTGTCTGTTGGTCCTGGCCTCTCCTACGCCGGATCGGTGTCGTAGACGTAGCCGAGGGCCTTGGAGTCGAGCATCGTGCGGGGTGTCGCGTCGATGCCGATGCCCTGGTACGGCCACATCAGGTCGTCGATGTTGTGTCCAAGCGGACCGCCTGATTCCGGCAGGTAGTGCGAGCCGTGACGCTCCATCCAGATGTTCCAGAGCCGGTCGATGTTGGTGTGGTGCAACCAGAAGACGGGGTCGTTGACGGATGTGTTCGCCGACATGGTGCCCATCACCATGTCTTCGTCTCCGACGGCAATCGGCGTCGCATGGTCGTGCCCATCCATCTCCATGCCCAGTTCATGGGCGAAGGCAAACTCGCCAGAAACCCAGAGGTGCACGCGGTTGTGCATGGCATGGTCGCCGGTGCAGCCCGGTCCTACCCCATCGACGTCGTCGCACATTTCGACCACGCAGTCGCGCCAGCCTTCCAGAGAGTTGCGGAAGCTGCCCCCGGCGTAGGCCAGGGCCGTCCACGGTTCGGTGTCGTAGACCGGAATCGCCAGGGTGGCTTCGAGGTCGTCGGCGGTGGGCAGGTTCGGGGCGAGACCGCCCATCCCCAGGTCCCGAGTGATCCAGGGCAATTGGTGCTGGTCGCTGTGGTCCCAAACGTTGATTTCCCAGGACCCCTTGGCGAACGGGCCGTCGATGACGGCTTCGTTGTCGTCATCGGAGCCGTCACCGCCCATCAGGTCGGGCTGCCAGACGTAGGAGTCCGGTTCCTGGTCCACGGTCCAGTCCCAATAGACGAGGGAGACGGTGGGGTCGACCGACCGGAGTTGCTCCTCGAACAGCATCAGGTACTGGCGGTGCCACGGGAGGAAGGCAGATCCCATGTGGGCGGCGTTGAGGCCGCAGGTAAAGGCGTCGCGGTGCCAGATGACGAACGTGTCGTAGGTGTTGAGGCCGGGAATCCATGGGGAGGGTTTCTTCTTGAGCGCCTTGATGGCGTTGGTGAAGTTGAACTTCTCCTCGGCCGACATCTCCTTCGCGTTCTTCCGGACGCGATAGTCGCCGGTTGCCACCGGAGACGCATCGGGGGTTTGGGCGAGGGCCGGGAGGGTGAGTTTCCCACCAGCGACGAGCGCGGCGGCAGCGCCTGCCAACTGGACGAGCGAACGGCGGGCGACAGGGCGAGTTCGGGTACCGGACGATGCCTGCTGGGACATGGTCATGCCACTCCTGGGAGGTAGATGCGCGACGCGGTTCGACAAGGGTTCCACTGGCTCCATGCTGCCGGTGCCGCGGAGCGGTGTCAACCAGCCCGATTGGATACGACTGGCAAACGGACCGGGGTACAGTGGCATCAACCACCGACAACTTTTGGCGCGACGTCCGTTATCCCTGATGTAGCCGCTACGTCGTCCGTCATCGCCGCATCCGGAGCGCGCCGATGTCCGCCCGCTGGAGCACGACCATCGACCAGGTTGACGATCCGTTCGACACCGAACGGGAGGACTCCGCCCGGCCGAACCGGGAGGCGTTCGC
>CAZNQC010000177.1:0-8159 GCA_964574825.1 uncultured Sphaerobacteraceae bacterium
CCTCCGTCGTTGTTTCATGCGGAATCATCCGAGGGTTAGAATGATCCCATCGCATCCGGACTGGAGAACACCATGGCGCTTCCCAAACAGCCCTCCTCAATCGAAACCACAACCGTCGATGAAGCGAGTCGTGACCTGGCAGCCGTCCTCGACCGGGTGAACCAGTCGCAGCTACCGATCGTCGTTGCCAATGCTGATGGAGAACCCATTGGGGCAATCATCTCTATCAATGACTTCCGCGCTGCCCAGAAGGAAGAGCGCCGCCGGGCCTGGTCGGATCTCCGACAGACGATGGACGCCATGGCTGCAGGATTTGCTGATCTTTCGACCGAGGAGATTGAGGATCTGGTAACTGAAGCGGTTGCAGAGGTAAAAGCAGAACGTCGAGCAAGTCGTTCGTGAGAATCGTGCTGGATGTGAATGTGCTGGTATCGGCGGCGATTACCTACGATGGTCCCGCGTATGATGCGATGGAACTCATGGCTCGCGACGATATGTACCTCTTTCTCTCTGACGCGATGTTCATCACCTTGGCAAATGTGCTCGCTCGGCCAAAGATTGTCCGTCGTCTTGATCCCAACCGCCCGAGTGAGTTCATGGGGCGCCTTCGCCGCTTGACCAGCGAGAAGATCACGCCTGATCCCACCGTGCAGGGCGTTGCTGAGGACGCCGAAGACGATGGCGTTCTCGGTACGGCGGTTGCTGGGAGCGTCGATTATCTCGTCACCGGCGACGGTTGGCTGTTAGGTATCGGCGAGTACCGAGGCGTACGGATCATCACTCCCCGCGATTTCCTGACCCTGCTCGAAGCAGAATCCGGAAGTTGACTCATCGACTCCGTTGGCTTCTACGTTGTCAGCTTCGCTAGCGCGTCCTTGCTCGGGACCACCGGCTCCTCACCATTGGCGACGGCCTTCTGCGGCGAAATGGCGTGCAGCTGCATCAGCTCGATGGCATTGCCATCCGGGTCGGTGATCCAGGCCTGAGTATTGGCATCCAGCCCGATCGACAGGTCGCGGTCGATGGTAATGCCCTGTTCGCGCAGCCGTGCCACGTCACCCGCAATGTCGTCACTCACCAGGCAAAGGTGACGGAATGTTGCCGGACCAGCATTCGCCCGGTCTTCCGCACTCGGCCCGCCCGGGAAGAGTTCCAGGAAGCGGTCACCGCCGAGGTGCAGGTAGACGAGGATGGTCGAGCCGTCGTCCCGCTTCAGCCGGAACGCTTCAGTGATCCCCAGCTTCGCGTAGAAATCGAGCGAGGCGTCGAGATCGGCACAGGCGAGTGCAGTGTGACCGAGATCGGTGATGGCCATGCGTGGAATGTCCTTTCCGGAGCGAACGGCGACGTTGCAGGGACCATTCTCCGGGAGGTGGCCAGTTTGCGAAACCCCCGTCAGCGTGCGTGATCGGCCGATGGACTCAGGGAGCGGGCAGTTCGGCTGCTTCCTCGAACCACTCGTGCCAGAGCTCGGTCAGGTCCTGGCCGGACGCCTGCTCGAACGCATCCAGCAGTTGGTCCGGTTCGGCGACGAGGAACACGAACTGGTCAACGTAGGCGGCCAGCGCCCCGAAGAACGCATCGTCGCCAATCGCCTCCCGGATCGCCGCAAACCCGAGCGGCGCCTTGGAGTAGGCCGCGAAGACGTAGTCGTATCCATCCGGGAAGTCGTCCGTCGGCTGGTCGACCACCACATCCCCGCCGCCATTCACCGTCGCGTCGTAGGACCGCACGATGTGGCGATCGACAATGGCGGCCGCCGCGTCCGGTCCATACGTCATCTCGAAGTAGACCTGCGCCGACAGGTAGTTGGTGACACCCTCGTCGATAAAGGCGTGGGCGTACTGATTGTTCCCCACCAGCCCGTAGAACCACTGGTGCACCACCTCGTGGGCCACGGTGAAGTCCAGCGAGTTCGGCACTGAGAGATTCTCGCTATCGGTGTAGTAATCGGAGCCCATGTAGATCAGTTGCGAGAATTCGCACCCGGCCGCACCGGACATGTTGACCGGTACCAGATCGAGCTCCACGAACGGATAGGGCCAGAGCAGTTCACTGAACAGGGAGACGGACTGGGCGGCGTAGTCGGCGATGGCGTGCCCCACCCGCTCCTGGCCCGGGTTGAACCAGGAATTGACGATGATGCCATCCACCTCGGTAGTTGCCACCTCGAAATCAGCATCGGCCACGATCGTGAAGTCGCGGGCTGGCCCGGACACGAACCGGCGGGTGGTCGTTCCGTCGTCAACCACCGTGTCCACGTCTCCAAACTCAACGCCGGTCGTCACCACCCGCCACCCCTGTTCGGTTGTGATGCGCACGTCATAGAGAGCCGTATCAGTGAAGATCGGGTCGCCGTTTTCACTCGGTGGATCGAGTAGGAAACCGCTGGTCGGATCCCAACCGGCGACGACCGGATACCAGTGGGCGAGCGCCCACGTGCCAGACTCCGTCTCGTAGCCGAAAATGCCGTAGTGGTCGGTCGAGTTGATGGGCAGGAACGCCGCAAAGTCCATGCTGACCTCGGCCACGTCGCCGGGGGCGAGCGGCTCCTCGAAGGGAACCGTCAGCACGGAATCCAGGACACTCAGCCCGGCGTCGACCGCGATGCCGTTTACGCGCACGTCCGACACGATCTGGGCGTCGTGATCTGCCGCCGGTCCGTTGGCGAAGAGCCGGAACGGGAGCGCGTCAATCGTCTCATCAGTCTGGTTGGTCCAGGTCAGCAGCAGGTGGCCTGTCAGCGATGGCACGGCGCCGCGTTCAGCCTGGGGTTCGAGCGTGACGGAAATGTCGTAAACCGGTAGGTTGGCCGGCATGATCTCGGCAATCGTGCCCTGCAGTTCTGGTCGAATCGCGGCGGCGATCCAATCGTCCAGCACCGCCTCGCTGGCCGGTGTGGCCGAATCAGGACTCCAGGGCGAATGGCCCTGCTGCGCCGTGATCGGGAGGATCGACAGCATGAACAGCGCCAGCGTGATGCCGGCTGACAGGATGGTGGAGTGGAGGATCGGTCGCGTCGAAGTCTGGCGTGACATCTTGGCTCCAGGTTGACGATGGCGTGGCGCAATGGTGGGCGCCGGCGCCGTTCACAGTGTATTCCTGAGGCATTGTAGAGGTGACGCTGACCTGCGCGTCGATCGCCAGGTGCACATGGGAGGGGCTGACTGATGCAATCTGGCGAGACAGATTTGGTTGCGATGGGAGGCGGCCATGACGGAGCGGTCCAGGCCGCCGATCGCCTTCGAATGTCCCCTGCACTCTGGAGTCAGGTGTGCGCGCACCTCCGAAATGAGTTGCCAAACGAAGGTGTGGGACTGCTGGCGGCTCGCCTTACCATGGAAGATGCGGAACTGATTGCGACCGCTACCCGGTTCTACCCGGGGCGGAACCAGCGTGCTTCACCCACCCGCTATGATCTTGATGTGCGTGATCTGGTTGCTGCCTTGCGGGACATCGAGGCAGCCGGCGAGGTGTTGGGTGCCATCGTGCACTCGCATCCGCTTGGTGCGCCAACCCCTTCCCGCACCGACCTGGCCGAGGCTTTTTACCCGGAAGCGCTGATGGTGATCGTCTCATTGGCGACCCCCTCGCCGGTGCTGCGAGCCTGGAAACTGGAGGGTGAACCGGGTGCCTGGAATCCGCGACAGGTGCCTGTCGACCTGGAATGATGATTGCAGGTCTGGCCCACGGTTGTGGATAATCACCGCCAGCACGCACGGCGGCGTGTCGTTCCTGGTGGAGTTTCCACCCTGGGACCAGCACGACGGACAAGTCCGGCAGCCTCGGCTGCTGGTCCGTGACGATTGGACTGTGCATGACGAACGAGCCCCGTGAAGACGCGGCGGCGCTGGACAGTGGCGGTACCCCTCCGGACGGTGCGCCCGGTCTCGACCCCGATGTCCTCACGGTAGATGAGCATGTGCGACCGGTCGAAGCCGTTCTCTCCAACCTCCGGTCGGTTCCGGTGGAACTGGGGCGGCTGATCGAGGGGCGTTCCCTCGACGACCTCATGCAACCGGCCCAGGACGGAGGTTGGGGATTGGTTGAAATCATCCCCCATTTTCGCGACTGGGAAGTGATCTACGCCGAGCGCCTCGACCTGATTCTGGCCGAGAGCCCCGCGACCGTGCAGGAATACGATGATTCGCTCTGGGCGATTGAGCATGGGTACCGCGATCTCGATCCGCGCGAGATGTTCGCTGAATTCGCCAGCCTGCGCGAGCGATTGGTCGAACGGCTCATGGAGTTGCCGCGACCGGATTGGCAACGCATCGTGGTTCTCCCGAAACGGGGGCGGGTTACCCTGCACTGGTTGATGAGTTCGTTGTACGATCACGATACCAAGCATCTGGTGCAGGCACGCGACGTTCTCGCCTAGAATGCACGCAGGGTTGTGAGTCTTGGCCAGCATTGGCCGGGGAATGAAGGAAGAGACAGGGCGGGATGAGCAGCGCGACGACCTACATCGATGTCAATGCGCCGGTCAGCGACGAGATTCGGGCGCAGATTGCGGCGGCAGACAACAACGCGCTGATCGTGCGCCTCATGTTCACGACCAATCACCTCTCGCGCTGGCTGACACCCATTCACGATCCCAACCGGCTGGAGCGCTCCCTCTATCGTGGCGAGCCAACGGCCAAGGATCTGGTTGTCGCCCTGCGAGACGAGGAGCAGCGGATCTATCCGAAGCTCTACGTCATTGCCACTCAGCCGCGGGCCAACCTCGATACCCTTCCGGTGTGGCAGGAAGATCCGGTTGATGTTGCACGTGACCAGGTGCAACCGGCGGTGGTGCTGATGGCTCAGTTTCGACGCCTGCGCCAGAGCACCTGCGGATTGCTTCGCAGCCTGCCGGACGACGCCTGGGGCCTGGTTGGCCGTAGCCGTCGGGAACCGAATGTGTCGATACGGCAGCTCGCCGAGGGGCTTGCCTTGTCTGACTATCGATACCTTCGCGCCCTCGATGAAACGCTCGACCAGGTTGGAGCCCGTGAGGGGTTGGCCGCTATCCAATGTACGCATCTCGACGAGTTGCTGAAGTTGTCACCCGAGCACCTGAGCCTTTAGCGCGGGCTGGCGAGACAGTGGTTAGCAAGGATCGGACCTCCCTGGCATGAGCACATCACCTCCCGGAAGTGGCGAACCAACCGAATTGCGTCGGACCGCTTCGGGCCTCAGCCCGGTGGAAGTGGTCGAGGCGTTGGGCCGCGAGTTCTTCCTGGCCATCGACGCCCGCGACCCACGCCGGTTGCGCAACACCCTGGCAGCCAACGCCAGTTTCCGTGCCCACCCCCACTCGGCACCCATTCGCCCGGCCGATGAGATCGTTGCCTATTTCGGCACCGTGGTGTCCTCGTATCCGAATGCTCACTGGGACGTGACCGACGTGATTGCCGGCAGCGATCGGGCGGCGGTGCAGTACGTGATTCGCGAGTACTCTGCCCGGCAGAACCGTGAGTTGATCAGCGAACAGGTGGCGATGATTCGCGTAACTGGTGGCAAGATCGTCTCGGTGGTGGGGTACTACGACACCGTCGAATTCCAGCGCGTGTTCTGGGATACCGTTTAGCATACGTCCACCATCGCAGCTCATTGCCCTGGCCTCCGCCCCCGCACCATCGGTGAGCCGAGGAGGGTGGCGGGTCGATCCGGGTGAGCTCGCAGCCCGTTCCTTCAGAACAGCTCCTGTAACGCCGATCGGTTGCCTCTGGGCAGGGATTGTGAAATTCCTTGCACAAGCGGGTACAATTTGTGAAGTAGGGCACGATCCACGTCAATCTGCGTTCAGCACCCGTGCCTCTGGTTACCACACCGTTCCGCAACGTCCTCCAGTAGGTGTGCCCATCGTCACCCGGGCCCGGCGCGAACACCGTGCATCTGGCCATATCCCCCTCCCGGCTCGGGGCCGGGACTGCTCGGAATCCACCCTGAGGATGCCATGATCTCCAAGGAACAAGGCCAGAACCTCCCCGCCAGCAATCGCTCCAATGGCGTCCATGCTTCCGGTGCCAATGGCCACGAGTCGTCGGCTCGCCCGGCAGGCAGGAGCCTGCTGCTGGACCCGCATACCGGTTCCACGCCTGATGCGGACGATCATCAGATTCCCGATATCGTTATCCGGCGGCTGCCGATCTATGTCCGAACTCTTCGCGCGCTGACCGACGCGGATGTGCGGTCAGTGTCGTCCGAAGAGCTGGCCGAACTGATTGGCGTGACGGCCGCCCAGATTCGGCGCGATCTTTCCTACTTTGGCAAGTTCGGCAAGCAGGGCAAGGGGTACGACACCCAGTTCCTCGCGCAGACGATTTCCCGCATCCTCCGGCTCGATCGCCAGTGGCCAGTGGCCCTGGTGGGACTCGGCAATCTGGGGCGCGCCATCGCGAATTACCGGGGCTTCACGCCGTCGTCGTTCTCCATCGTCGCTGTCTTCGATCGCAGCGCTCGCAATGTCGGCAACGTGGTCAATGGCATGGAAATCCTGCACGACGACCACCTGACCGACACCATTGTTCGGGAGCGGATTCGGATCGGCATCATTTCCACGCCCAAGTCGTACGCGCAGGAGATTGCCGACCGCATGGTGGCTGGTGGGGTCGAAGCGATTCTCAATTACGCCCCGGTGATTCTGAAGGTGCCGGAATCGGTGACCGTGCGTGAGATTGATCCGGTCTCAGCCCTCCAGAGCATGACGTATTACATCTCCGAGGGGAAGGCGTAGGTTCGAAGCACCGCCGACGATCATCTGAACTATCACGGGGAGCCAGCTAGCGGCTCCCCTTTTTGCATGCCGGATGCGGCTGTTCCTGGCGGCAGGTGGGTGATTCTGCAGTACCATCCCAGCATCGTGGTGACGGTGACGGTCACCCACTGGGCTCCATGCGAGGCGCTACTCCGTTCGAGTGGGGCGCTGTTGCGAGTGGTACTGGTGATGTGCGACGCAATGAGGAGGATACCGATGGCAGAGCCGATTCGTGCGCGTGGCGTGATTGCCCGCACCCCGGGTGCTCCGGGCGAGATCGAGGAGTTCCTGATCGATCAGCCGGAAGCCGGTGAAGTGCTGGTGCGCATTCTCGCCAGTGGGGTGTGCCACACTGATCTTTCGGCCAAGAACGGTGTGTTCGGTACGGAGGGGTTCCCCTTTCTGCTTGGCCACGAAGGAAGTGGCATCGTCGAAGCGGTTGGCGAAGGGGTAACCAACGTCGCAGTTGGCGATCACGTGATCCTCGCCTGGCGCGCACCCTGCGGGGAGTGTCGCTTCTGCCAGGTCGGCAAGCCGCACCTGTGTTCCGCCAGTCTGAATGCGCACAAGGGCATGAAAACGCTTGATGGCGAAGTGTTGACGCCGATCCTCGGCATCGGCACGTTCTGCACGCACACGCTCGTCCACGCGAAGCAGTGCATTCCGGTGCGCGAGGATTTGCCTCCCGAGCAGATGAGCCTGATTGGCTGTGGCGTGATGACCGGGGTCGGTGCAGCGCTTTACACGGCCAACGTCCAGCCCGGCGAATCAGTGGCGGTGATCGGCTGTGGCGGTGTCGGTGATTCCGTGATCATGGGTGCTCGGTTGGCGGGGGCGACGACGATCATTGCGGTCGATCTCGACCCACGCAAGCTCGAGTGGGCGAAGGAGTTCGGTGCCACGCATACCGTGAATCCTCGTGAGGTCGATGCCGTGGCGACGATCAAGGAAATCACCGGCGGTCATGGCGTGGACGCCTCGTTTGAAGCGGTGGGACGGCCGGAAACGTTGGAGACCGCGATTATGTGCCGGGACCTGGCTGGGCGCTGCGTGGTAATTGGCGTGGCTGACCAGAAGGCGACCTATGAACTGCCGATCGCGAAGTTCTTCGACATCGGCGGCTCGCTGCGGATTTCCTGGTATGGCGACTGCCTGCCGACCCGCGACTTCCCGCTGTTGGCCGCCTGGTACGAGCAGGGCCAACTCGATCTCGATCGGGTCGTGACGAAGGTGATCCCGCTGGAGGAGCACGACGAGGCGTTCCATGCGATGGAGCGCGGTGAAACGCTCCGTAGCGTCATCCGCCTCGATTCCTAATCGATCACTATCGGCAACATGCCGCCTGGATGCGCTTCCGATTGCGTCCAGGCGGCTTCTTCCCATAGATGGATATCTCCACACGAACGCAGGGCGCGAC
>CAZNQC010000178.1:0-8119 GCA_964574825.1 uncultured Sphaerobacteraceae bacterium
GCGGCAGGTCCGCCCCTCCCCGATGACTCCACAATTGCCGATTGCCGGTCGCTCTAAGCAGGAAGGCGAGTCGGTGTCGAGGGCTGATCTGGGCGGATGTGAAACTGGGTGGCATGGTGGAACTCCTGGCAGCCAGGTGGGAGCGTAAAGATCGTCCTACCCTTCGTACGCATCGAGCAGGCCGAATCTCGCCACAGTTTCCGAGATTTCTCGTTCGTACAGTCCAGACAGACCCGCAATGACCTGGAGAGACGTGGCATCGATGGCTGTTCGGTCACGCGGCAGGGAGCGTCACCCAGAGAGGCAAACCCGTGCGTTGTCTCCCCCGTCACGCCCACCACTGGCAAGACGCTTCCCGATGTGTAGTATGAGCATATACAGATCGTTCGCCCCGAGGCCGGGGACGAAACGGGGCCCCTGGACTCACCTTCAATTACAGAGGAGCGCATCATGTCGACCCGACGTACGTTAATCCAGCTTTCCGGCGGGGCTGCGGCCCTGGCGATCTTCGGCCGTGGCGCCGCCCAGGAGGGATCACCCGAGGCCGGTGCCGCCGTTGCCATCGGCGACATCTCCACCCTTCCCCTGCGGGAAGAAGGCAAGCTCATCGTCCACACCGACCAGCCGGTCTACGCCCCGTGGTTCATCGACAATGACCCGAGCAACGGCCAGGGCTTCGAAGGCGCGTTGACTTACGCCATCGCCGAGGCGCTCGGCTTCACCGCCGACCAGGTTGAATGGGGGTACACCTCGTTCAACGCCTCCTACGCACCAGGCCCGAAGCCATTCGACTTCTACATTTGCGAGGTCTCGATCACCCCGCAGCGGGCCGAAGCGGTTGGCTTCAGCGACTCCTACTACGATGATCCGCTGGTGGTGGTCACCAAGACCGATTCACCAGTCATGGAAGCGACGACGCTGGAAGACCTCAAGCAGTTCAAGTGGGGCACCCAGGTTGGCACCACCTTCCATTCCTTCCTGATCGACGTGATTCAGCCCGACCAGGATGTCCTTGTTTACGACACCAATGCCGACTCGCTGACGGCGCTCGACAACGGCACGGTTGACGCCGTGATCCAGACGCTGCAGATCGGCATCTACAACACCGAAATCCAGTTCGAAGGCATGTCGCTGGCTGGCCTGCTGCCGGATGTGATTGGCGAAGGCATGGGTCTCGTCACCGAGATCGACAGCCCGCTCATTCCGTACCTCAATGCCGCCATCGGTCAGCTGGTCGAAGACGGCACCCGGGATGCGCTGGCCGAGGAATGGTTGCCGCTTCCGGACGACCTCCAGACCTTCTCCTAGGTTCCTGCAGGCACTCGGCGGGAATGGTCGCACCTTGACCATTCCCGCCGCTGCGTTCACCACGCTCACCAGGTAGCCAGGCCCGGCCGGAAGTGGCGGCCACCTGGCTCGCCCCCACGGATGACCGCGTCATGAGTAGCCCGGCCGTCGCGCCTCGCGCCCCACTTTCGCCCGAAGAACTCAGCGAGTTGCTGCAAACCCCACCCTGGTGGCGGCAGTCGGCCATGCTGCGGTCCCTGGCGATCGCCATCATTTCCACCGTGGTGCTGTTCGGGGGCTTCGCCCTGCTGCTCTCCCAGTCCGAGGGGTGGGAGTCGGTGCGCAAGGCGTTCTTCAGCTGGCCAAACTTCAAGGACGCCTGGCCGAGGGTGCTGGACGGATTCAAGCTCAATATCAAGATCTTCATGATCGCCGAGCCGATCGTGCTCGGTCTGGGTCTGCTGCTGGCCGTGATCCGGGTCAGCAAGAACCCGGTGCTGTTCCCGCTACGGGCGGTCGCCATCCTCTATATCGACTTCTTTCGCGGGGCACCGGCCCTGCTGGTCATCTTCATGCTCGGATTTGGTGTGCCCGGCCTGCGGCTGGAAGGCATCCCCAATTCACCGGTCTTCTGGGGCACGGTCGCCTGTATCGTCACCTCGGCAGCCTACACCGCCGAAACGTTTCGGGCCGGGATCGAGTCGGTGCACCCCAGCCAGCGGGCGGCAGCCCGGTCACTGGGCCTGAACAACGCCCAGACCTTCATCCATGTGGTGCTGCCCCAGGGCGTGCGGGCGGTGATTCCTCCCCTGCTGAGCGGCTTCGTGGCGCTGCAGAAGGAGACGTCGCTGGTTTCGGCGATCGGTCCGCTGGAAGCCACCCGCCAGGCCCAGATCTACTCGGCACTCAACTTCAACTACACCAGTTATCTGGTGGCGGCGCTATTGTTCATCGCCATCACCGTGCCGCTGGCCCGGTTGACCGACTACCTGCTCTCACGCTCGGCCAAGCTCCGCCAGGTCGGAGGTGACGTATGAGCGACCCCTTCCTGCACTATGCCGGGGTCTACAAGGCCTACCAGCAAAACGTGGTGCTGAAGAACATCAACCTGGTGGTGCCCGAACATACCGTGACCTGCCTGATCGGCCCGTCAGGCTGCGGCAAGTCCACCCTGTTGCGCTGCACCAACCTGCTGGAAGAGATCCAGGCCGGTGAGATCAATCTGCGGGGGCAGGATCTCACCGCCATGCGCCGCGATGCCGACGAGATTCGGCGCCAGATTGGCATGGTCTTCCAGCAATACAATCTGTTTCCGCACATGACGGTGATGCAGAACATCATCCTGGCACCCCGGCGGGTGCTCGGCATGTCGAAGGCCGAAGCGACCGCCAACGCCGAGTCGCTACTGCTCCGCTTTGGACTGGCCGACAAGGCACGGGAATATCCGGATCGGCTCTCGGGCGGCCAACAGCAGCGCATCGCCATCATCCGCGCCCTGGCGATGAAACCGGAGTTGCTGCTGCTGGACGAGATCACCTCGGCCCTGGATCCGGAGATGGTCGGCGAGGTGTTGGACATCATCGTGGAACTGAAGGGCCTCGGCATGACGATGGTCCTGGCCACGCACCAGATGGGGTTCGCCCGCAATATCGCCGACCAGGTGGTGTTCCTGGACCAGGGCGAGATTGTGGAGCAGAACACGCCGGCCGAGTTCTTCGATCATCCGCAGCAGGAACGAACCCGCCAGTTCATCAACCACATCCTCTCCGCAACGTAGGGCGACTCGGAACATTTCGGCCCCTCTGCCCAAAAGAGGAACCCGCATGCCGGCACAACGTTACGCCCCCAACGCGCGTATACGCCGGTGCGGGAATGCGGACCTCGATCGCCATGACTCGTTCATCAGGACCAGGAGAACTGCGACCCCAGGAAACGCAAATCTGGTCGATTATCGATAGAATTCTTGCCCGCTTCCCAACTCGGCGGTATAGTCAGAGCACTGATCCAATTCGTCAGGACGACCGCGCAGCCCCTCGGGCTAGTGGCGGACTCGTGGAACGTCTCGCTCATTGGGCCGAACGAGACCGGTGTCAAACCATCTTCCACCCTGTATGGACGGAGAAGGGAGGACGGTTCGTAATCCTGCTGGCTGGGTTGTGCCAGCTTCTCGACCAATCGCCTGTTCAGGAAGGACCAATATCCATGGGCTTCAAGATTTCACGTCGCAATGCATTGAAGGTGAGCGCTGGCGCAGTGGCCACCTCCGCAATCGCTGGAACCGCCGCCACGCACGCCATTGCTCAGGACTCGGACTGGACTGGGGAGATCACCTTCTACGCCCAGGCCTACACACCCAATTCCCAGCTGCCGAACGCGAACCAGCTGACCGCATTCCAGGACGCAGCGGACGCCTACGAGGCCGAGCACCCTGGCGTGACCATCAACTTCATCAACGAAGAGTTCACCGACTATCTCCAGACCCTGCGCGTCAAGGCCTCCGGCCGCGAACTGTGGGACATTTTCTGGGTGCAGGGGCCAACCATCAACGGTGTGCTGCCAAAGGGCATCGGGGTGAATCTCGTGCCCGAGTTCGCTGAGCCCAATCCGTACATCGAGGGCAACACTGCCTGGGGAGACGTCCTCAATTCCACCACCCAGGCCTACATGACCGCGCCGGGCGGCGAAATCTACGTGCTGAACGGCGACTTCGTGGGTACGGCGTTCTTCTTCAACAAGTCCCTCTTCGAGCAGGCTGGCATTACCGAGAAGCCAACCAGCTGGTCGGAAATGATTGCCGCCGCCCAGGCGCTCAGCGACGCGGGCATCACCCCGTTTGCCGGGGAGTACTACATCAGTTGGTTCGGCCGCCACTTCTGGTCGGACTTCTACTCCGCCGACTACGACATGCTGACCGGCTGCGACGGCACACCGGGTCAATCACCACAGGACGAAGCCGCCGCGATCAATGCCGGCATCCTCTCCACGGAAGACCCACGGTTCCTCGGCTGGTTGCCAATGTGGAAGGAATGGACCGATCTGGGCTCGCAGGAATACGTTGCCCAGGAACCCGGTGTCGCCGCCGAGAATATCGTGGCCGACTTTGCGGCTGGCAAGACCGCCATCCTCTACAGCGGCAGTTGGATTCCACGCAATCTCGAAACAATGGGCATCGAGTTCGAACTCGACGCGTTCAGCTTCCCGGTGCTGACCACCGAGGACACCGAGTTCGCAACCGGCACCGATGTGTCGGCTGTGGTGGGTGGCCCATTCGCCGCCTACCAATATGCCGTGTCCACGCCAGAGTCAAACAAGACGATGGAAGAGGAAGGCAAGGCGGCCGTCGTCATGGACTTCCTGCGCTATATCGGCACCCCGGAAGTGGTCGAGTCCGTCGTCAACGAGCTTGGCTCGTTCGCCCCGACCCTCATTGGCACGACGCCGAAAGAGGGCCTGGAAGCCTTCGCCGAACAGGCCAACCAGGGTCTGCGCGTCGTCAACATTGGAAGCTCCAGCGCATCGCTCGACCCGAACTTCCAGAAGAACTTCGGGCTCTATATGTCGGGCAACCTGGACATCGACCAGATGACCCAGGTGATTCAGCAAGAACTGGATCGAGCGGTTCAGGACTACAAAACCACCAACCCGGACATCGATATCGAAACCTGCATGGCCGGATAACCACCGGAGCAGGCAATACACCGACCAGGAGACACCATGAGATGGTGTCTCCTGGTCGTCCGTTCCCCAATCAATCGAGGGTTCCATGGCATCCGAAAACCTGCTGACCGGCCAGGAGAGCGGGCAGCATTCCGTTTCTGCCCGCACGCGGGATCGCTGGAAGCGGCACCTGTCGGCCTACCTGATGATCCTCCCAACGTTCATCTTCATCGGGTACTTCAGCTATTACCCCGCCTACCGGGCACTCACTGGCGGCTTCACCCGCTGGGACGGATTCAACGAACCCGTTTTCATCGGGCTGGACAATTTTCGCCGGGCCATGGACGACTTCGTCCTTGAAACCGCGATCAGGAACAACCTCATCCTTGCCTTCTTCGAAATCCTGTTTGCCATCGTTCCCGCATTTGTCGTCGCAGCCCTGATCTTCCATCTCACCCGCGATCGCGCCAAATACCTTTTCCGCACCGTATTCGTCATCCCGATTATCGTTCCCGGAATCGTGACCATCCTGTTATGGCGCTACTACTATCAGGGAGACGGGCTCCTCAACACCATCCTCGAAATGCTGGGACTCGAGCACCTGACTCGCTACTGGATTGGCAGCCCCGATACTGCGCTCTATGCTCTCGCCTTCATGGGATTCCCCTGGATCAGCGCGTTCAACATGCTGATCTTCTATGCCGGCTTACAGAACATTTCCACCGAAGTCATGGAAGCCGCCGAACTCGACGGCGCCGGAGGCTGGCGCCGGCTCTTCACCATCGAGATTCCGTTGGTGGCCTCCCAGTTCAAGCTCCTCCTGATCCTGGCGATCATCAATGCCGGTCAAAATATCGTGACCCCACTGGTGATGACCCAGGGCGGTCCCGGCTATTCCACCTACACCGTGTCGTTCTACATGTATGAAATGGCAGTTTCCTATGGCGACTTCGGCTACAGCATGGCGATCGCGCTGATGCTGTTCATCTTCATCCTTGCCCTGACCGCGATCGGCCAGTTCCTCAATCGTGAGCGATGGTGAGATCACTCCGTCATCGTTGAACCGACCATCCGTCAAGGAGTGAACGTCCATGTCTCGCAAGTTGCCCGAATATCTGCGCTATCTGGTGCTCATCCTGCTCGCCATCTGCGCCATTTTTCCGATCTTCTTCCTGCTGATCAACTCGACCAAGACCCAGCTCGAGTTTTCAACGGATCCCCTGGCGCTGCCCAACGGCATCGAGTGGCAGAACTACAAGGATGCGTTTGACGTGATCGGCCGGCCGATCCTGAACTCGGTCATCATCGTGTTCGGTGGTGTGCTCGGGATCATTGCGTTTGCCTGCATGAGCGCCTACGCCTTCACGTTCATGAACTTCCCGTTGCGGCGGGTGCTCTTCGTGCTCATCTTTGCCCTCCTGCTCATCCCGGGCGTGCTGACGCTGATTCCGCTCTACCTGCAGATCAAGCGCCTCGACTTCATGGGACTCAATGGCAACTGGGGAAGCCTGATCCTGCCCTACATCGCCGGGGGCCAGGCCTTCTCGATCTTCGTTCTTCGCACGTTCTTCGGCGGCATCTCGAAAGACCTGATCGACGCCGCTCGCGTTGACGGTGCATCGGAATGGCACATTCTGGGCAAGATCGTGGTGCCGCTCTCGATCCCGGTCATCGTCAGCGTGGCGGTCATCAACATCGTTCCGATCTGGAACGACTACCTGCTCCCGTCACTGCTCCTCGGGCAGCAATATCGCACCCTGACGATCGCGCTGGTCAGCCTGCAGGGGAACGCGATGACCAACTCCTCGTCACAGTTCGGCATCCTGATGGCCGCCTATGTGGTTGCCTGCATTCCGCTGGCCATCCTCTTCTCCTTCCTGATGCGCTACTACGTGCAGGGCCTCACCAGCGGCGCCCTCAAGCTCTAGCCGCCTTCGGACTGGCATGAGCGTCTTCCCCACAACCTGGGGGAGACACTCGTGCACGAGCCTGCGCCTGTTCCCCACCTGCTACCCAATCCATCGATTGCCCGGCGCGAGAGGACCTCGGAAATGACGTCTGAAGGCACGTTGTTTGACGGATTCAGGTCGGCCCAACCGGCATACTCCCCGAATCCCCTTTGGTGGTGGAGCGGTGACCGGCTGGAGATCGAACGGCTGACGTGGCAACTGGAGCGCTTCCGGGAGGGTGGGATCCACAACCTCACCGTGATCTGCCTGGCGCCCGCCGGACCGCTCTATGGGCACTTCGCCGACGACCCTCCGTTCATGTCCGACGAGTGGTGGCGCATCTTCCGGGCGGTTTGCGAGCATGCGGGCAAGCTCGGCATGCACATCTGGTTCTACGACCAGATCGGCTTCTCCGGGGCCAACTTCCAGGGTCAGGTGATCAACCGGCATCCGGAACACGTTGGACTCACGCTCGATCGGCAGGTGCTGGACACGGCGGGACCGGCCTCACTGGCGCCCACGCCAGGGAGCACCCTCCTGCTGGCCACGGTCCACGACCTGGATGCGAACGGCGAGGTGACGGGACCTTCTCGCATTGTGACGACCGACCAGCTTGCGACCTGGCAGGGAACGTCCCCGGTGCGGCTCTCGCTGGTCAGTTCGCGCCCATCCGGCTTCGACTATTTCAGTCCCACCGCCTGCGCCGACCTGTTCGAGGCGATTCACGGCGAATTCGAACGCCATGTCGGCGATCTCTTCGGCTCCGTGATCCCGGGGACCTTCCAGGACGAACTGCCACCCCTGCCGCGCTGGGGCCACACCTTCGCCGAAACGTTTCGGCACCTGCACGGCTACGACATCGTGCCCCACCTCGATGCCCTCTGGGACGACTCCGGCGACGAAGGCGGGCGCGTCCGTCACGACTACCACGCGACCCGCGCCCACCTCGCCGAAGCCGCGTTCTTCAAACCGCTCCACGACTGGCACCAGCAACGCGGCATGATCATCGGGGTCGACCAGCAGAACCCCGCTCGCGCCGGTGACCCGATCGGCACCGTCGATATCTACGCCGACTACATGAAAACCCATCGCTGGTTCAGCGCCCCGGGCTCCGATCATCACGGTGAGGCCAAGCTCCACTCGTCGCTGGCGCACCTCTATCACCATCCGCGTGTCTGGATCGAGTCGTTCCACTCGTCCGGCTGGGACGGCACGCTGGAGGAAAC
>CAZNQC010000179.1:0-8113 GCA_964574825.1 uncultured Sphaerobacteraceae bacterium
GCTGCATGTCGACGCGGAAGTGAACGGCGAGCGCATCAAGATCGCTTGAGCGCTGATGGGTTCCGGCCTGCGATGTCCTGGTGACGGCGCTCGTGGGATGAAGGCGGACGCGAATTGTCCCGTGCTGGCGTCAGACTGTGTCCGTACAATTCGCCGGCACGCAGGAGTGCCGTCACGGCTGATTGCGTGACGGTCTCCTCCAGAAAAGGACTCCTCCATGACGACTTCGCGGGTTGCGGTCGATGAACTGGTGCTGTTGCTGGATCACTCGCTGGAGGAAACCGCCGACCAGGTCGGGTATGACCACTGGCACTCGCTGATCTGGAACCTGCACAACGTGCGCCCCGAGGACTGGGACGTGGCACCGGCTGGTGGTGGACGCACGATTGGTGAGCTCGTGGCCCATATCGGCATGTGCTACCTGATGTACGAGAACCGGGCCTTCGGCGACGGGCAGCGCGAGTGGGGCGATGGCCAGATCGATGGTGGTCCCCGGCCCGAAACCCCGGACGGGTGGATCGTCTGGCTGCGGCAGTCGCACCGGATTTTTCGCGACAGCGTGGCGCAGCTGACCGATGACCAGCTGGGCGACCTGGTTTCTGCCCCGTGGGGTGACCAGCTTCCTGCCCGGCGAATCGTGGAGTTGATGCTCCAGCACGGCATCTATCATGCCGGCGAGATCAACCACATCCGAGCCCTGCTGCAGGGCAACGACGACTGGGATCATCAGGACATGGGCCGCGACGATCCCAACTGACACCTTTGGGCACGGTACCCTTTCGCCGGCTCATGATTGCCGCTTGAAATATAATCACAGACTTATACAATGGCGTCATGCACGCGCTTGATGTTCTGGGCGACCCGGTTCGCCGCCGCATTCTTGAAGTCCTGCTGGCCCTGGGGGAATCCCCGGCCGGTGCAATCACGACCGTGATTCGCGCCGAAACCGGGATCTCCCAACCGGCCGTCTCGCAGCATCTCCGGACGCTTCGCGAGCAGGGCTTCGTGGCGGTCCGGCCCGAGGGCAGACAGCGCGTCTATTCCCTACGGCCCGAGGCATTCGGTGCGGTCGATGCCTGGTTGGCGCCGTTCCACGACCAGTGGGCATCGCCCATGGCCGCGCTCGGCACCGAAATCGCCCGGGGTAAACGACAACGCCGGATCGCCGACGCCTCGAACGAGTCCGACCCCGGCATTGGCAAGGAGTCTGCATGACCGTCATCGATTTCGCTTCCCATCTGGCCGCCATCGACCGCCAACTGCTGATTCACACCGACGATGGGGTGGAGATGCGGACGGTGGTGATTCGCCAGCAGTACCCCACCACGGTTGAGGATCTGTGGAGCGCCTGCACCACGGCCGACCGGCTCCATCGCTGGTTCCTGCCGGTGTCCGGTGACCTCACCCTCGGTGGCCGCTACCAGTTCGAAGGGAACGCTGGAGGCACCATCGAGCAGTGCCAGGCCCCCGCGTTCCTGCGGGCGACGTGGGAATACGGGGAGGGCACGTCGTGGGTGGAACTGCATTTTTCACCAGTGGACGACGGCGCCCAGCTCGAGTTGCGGCACATCGCCCCGCTGAGTGATTTCTGGACCCAGTTCGGGCCGGGTGCGGTCGGGGTGGGCTGGGATCTCGGCTTGCTGGGACTCGCGCTCTACGTGTCGTCAGGCGAGGATCTGGACCGGGCCGAGGTCGAGCAGGCGACGATGAGTCCAGACGGCATCCAGTTCATCACGGGCAGTTCCGACGCCTGGGCCGATGCCGCGATTGCCGCGGGCGAGGATCCGGTCTGGGCGCGTGAGGCAGCCGCCCGCACGACAGCGTTCTACACGGGCACTTCTTCCGAATCCTGATCGTTGGCGGGAGGCCGGGCGAGATTGCGTCGTTCCGGCCCCCGCCATGGGTTCAGGTACAGGTGTTGACGGTGTTGTCCTTGCCGTCGAGCCGGTCCTGCGTCCATTGCAGCACATCAGGCACCGCCTGGGACCCGGGTTCCACCAGCGGCATGTGATTGAGTCCCGGATAGGTACGGTACTCCAACTTGGTGCCCATCTCGCACCGCTCCTGCACGTATTCGGCCTGGGTTGGAGGCAAAATGAGCTCGTCGGCCAATCCCTGTCCAATGAAGAGGGGGACATCGATGGGACCAAGCGGAACGTTTTCCCGCAGGTAGGGCCCCATGGGACCATCCATCGGATTGCCATCGTAGACATCCGCGCCAAGGATCAGGGCCGAGGCAATCGAGACGACCACGGCTGGTTCGTGCAGGCACCGATAGGCCATTTCTTCCACCAGCACCTGGCTGCGCGGTGTCACCACGTCGTCGTAGCTCACGTCCGCATAGATCTGGCTGTAGGCCTCCAGCACGTAGGCCCCAAACATCGCACCGATCGGGAGCGTCTCCAGGCTGTTGACCAGGGCGGGGAGGTTGGATGCCGGTGCCATCGCGGCCACCGCAATCACTCCCACATCGGGGGCATACGTCTCGGCCAGCTGGCCAGTCCACAGCGCGGCGTGTCCACCCTGGGAGTGACCCCAGACCACAGTTTCGTTGCTCAACGACAGCTCTTCGAGCTGGCGCGCGGCGCGAGTGGCGTCCAGCACCGACCGTGCTTCCTGGTCCCCGACGAGGAAGGGGTGAGGTCCTTTCGTGCCAAGTCCCACGTAATCGGTGGCGACCACGGCCCAGCCTTGCTGCACCACCGCCTGCTCGATCATGTAATAGGCCGGTCCATCGAAGGTTCCCGGAAGGATCGACGGCGCGCATCCCACGGCAAATCCAGACGTGCCGTGCGCCCAGCTGATGAGCGGCAGTGGGTCGGTGGATCGGGTGGCCGGCACCATCACCACACCGCTGGCCACCGCCGGGGTCTCATCGGTGCGCGTGGTGGTGTAGAGGATGCGCCAGGCCTGGGCACCCTGGGGGATCGATTCGGTGAATGGTTCTGCCCGGAGCAGCACGCCGGGCTCGGCAGGGACGTCGGCTGGAGGATTGTAGAAGTTATCTGGATGCGGGATACCGGCCTCGAATCGGCCGCCAAGCACCAGCGCGCACACCATCAGCAGGGTGAGGGCACCCGCGCCGATCGTGCGCAGTTTGCCCCAGTGCCGATGGCTCGACCGCCGATGGTCGAGCAGGTACTGCAGTCCATAGGTGAGGAGATACAGGCCCAGCAACGTCGTGGCAAACGCGATCGTGACGTTGGTCCACACGATGGCGGAGAGTCCGGCCAGCGCGAGGGCGGCACGACTGAGCAGCGGCCCCCACTGCCGGGGACGGACCGGAAACACCTCAACCAGTTCCGCGATACCTGTACCCAGGATACCGATCCCCACCAGAATCGAGAGGGTTGGCAGCGGGTGGTCTGGCCAGACCGCCGCCGCCAGCCCAACAGCCAGCCAAAGTCCACCTGCCAGGCGCCAGGCCACCTGATACCGGGTCAGCAGCAGGGCGGCACCGGCGGCGATTGCTCCCGCCGCGATGGCTACGATGACGGCTGTTGGCGATATCAGTGGTGAGGCAATGGCCAAGACGCCAAGGCCAATTGCCAGCAGGCCCAGTAGTGTCGACCATGGCTCCGCAAGACGACGCAGTTGTCCGATCCCGTTCAAGATGTTCCCTCTCCAGTCAGTGTGTTCCCAGCCTGCGCCCATTCTCGCGTACCTCGCCTGGGGTTGGAATGAGGTCGAGGTCGCGGCTGTGCCCGGTAAGCAGCCCGATCGAGGCAGAGATCAGGAGTGACTGGCACCGGGTGACGTGGACAAAGGGATATTGCGTGACTGGTCCGGGCCCTGAATGCGCGAGACAACGGCAGGTGCGATCATGCGGAATGCACGAAGCCGCTGGCATCGAGGATGCTCGCCTCGACAGGAGGGTGTATCTCGAACCGATATTCGCTGACCGTGCGTGGGGTTTGTTGTGCTGCGAGCACATCCGGCGAAAAGCCGGGAGCTGATTGCCCGTTGACACCATAGTCCGTTGCAGGCATCATCCCTCGAACTCACCGGTAACGGCAGTTGGGTCCTGAACTTTTCGCAGTTCGTATGGAGGTTCCCATGGTCGAGAATGCTCATGCTCGTCAGTTGTTCGCCGATGCCCTCAATGGGCGTAGTAGCCGGCGAGACATCCTTCGTCGCGCCGCGGCCATCGGGATCAGTGCGCCCGTTGCCGCCTCACTCGCCAGTTTGGGGGCCACGCGGCACGCACTGGCTGCCACCGACGGTGAGCTGACGGTCACCTACTACGACTGGATCGTGAACCTGCACCCGGCGCTCAACGCCGTCAACGAATCCTTCGCCGAGGGCTTCCCGCTCAAGGCCGAGGTGGCTCCTACCCAGGGGTTCGGCATCGAGCGGTTCGTGCAGGAAGCCCGCGATGGCACGTCCACCTGGGACATGTACATTGGCGTAACGCCGTTCCTCGAAATGATTGCCCTCGCCGAATCCGGGGCGATCGAACCCTGGGACCCCTATCTTCCCGCTGGATTCCTCGACGACCTGCCCGAGTCGATCAGGGCCGAAGGAACCTACAACGGCAGCTTCTACGTTTGGCCGTTCCTGCTCGATGTCATCATCCAGGCCTGGAATGGTGGCTTTGTGGAAGCGGCCGGGCTCGATCCGGCAGTTGCCCCCACCACCTGGGACGAATTGATCGCCAACGCGAAGACTGTCCAGGAGTCAGGCGCCGCCCCGTTTGGCGTTACGTACGACTTCCACGCCTGGCGCTCACTGCTGCCGATCACCCACTCCATCTCCACCGATGTCTACGATCCGGACACCGGACTCTTCCTTTGGAACAGCGATGCCGCCGTGCAGGCGCTGGAGATCATGAAGGAACTGACCGAGTACGCGAATCCCGACGTGCTCAACGAGGGTGGCGTTGACGGCATTGGGCCGGACGATGCTGCCTTCACCGGCCAGCAGGTTGGCTACTGGGTCAAGTACCAGAATGCCCCGATCCAGCGGGCGGCGGCCTGGCCGGATCCGTCCGTGCTCGGACTTGGTCCGTTGCCGAAGGTGGACGGTGGTGACGGGGGAACCGTGTTCTGGGACACGGGTGCGGTGCTCTTCACCAACGGCCTGAACAAGGAACAGGCCGCCAACTACATGCAGACGCTCTCGACCGACGAGCGGATCTGGCAGGAGTCGGTGGCCGGAAATCCGGACGAAGGTGTGCCGCCAGTTGGGCAGCTGCCGGTGCTGCAGTCGCTGTGGGATGGCTACGAAACGAATCCGCCCGAATGGCTGACCGCCAACCCGTGGGCCAACGAGATCTGGGCCAGCCTGCCGAACGCCAGCGCGATCGTGCCGACCGAACTCTCGATCACCCAGTTCAATGTGGCGGCCCCCTTCTACGTGGCCTACCTGGCTGGTGACACGGACGATGCCAAGGCCGCGCTGACCGAAGCCTGGGATGCGGTGAACGCCGAACTCGCCAAGATCGGTAACACCTCGACGCTTGCCTCGATCCGGCGTCGCGGCCGATAGACAATCTCGCGCCCGGCACGATCGACCGATCGTGCCGGGCCATCGTTCTCCCCATTGCACGCACGAGGGCATGTCATGGCCTACGCACCCACGACGACGCGTCGCCATGGCCGGCGATTCACCGAAGCATTCGGGAACTGGGCGTTTCTGCTGCCGGCGGTGTTCTTCTTTGGTCTCTGGCAGTTTTGGCCGGTCGTGCTCGTCGGCTGGTACGCCTTCACCGATTTCCGCTTTCTCGATCCCACGTCAGCCACCAACGCCGTTGGGTTGCCCTCGCACTTCGTGGGGCTGGCCAATTTTCGTGAAGCCCTGCAGGACGGGTTGCTTTGGCAGGGGATGAAGCGGGCTGCCCTCTTCACCTTGTTGTTCGTGCCGGGCATGATCCTGATTCCGCTGGTCGTCGCCACGCTGGTCGACCGGGTGACCAACAACACGGTGGCCGGTGTCTACCGCGTCATCCTGCTGATTCCGGCCATGATTCCTGGCCCGCTGGTGTTCGTGCTCTGGAAGTGGCTCTACGACCTCTACATTGGCCCGATCAACTACTTCCTGGTTGATGTGCTCGGTATTTTCACCATTCGTAACCAACCCCAGTGGCTCGGTGATCCCGACCTGGTCTTCTTTTCGGTGGCGTTCATGGAATGGTGGTGGGGCATCGGGTTCCACACCATGTTCTTCCTGGCTGGTCTCGCCTCGATTCCGCATGACCTGATCGAAGCTGCCCGGCTCGACGGCGCCAGCGAAGTCCGGCTCTGGTGGAACATCGTGATTCCCCGCCTGCTGCCGATCATCCTCGTGCTGGTCGTCGTCCGCTTTGGTTCGGCCATGGCGGTGATCGACGAATACCTGATCGTCGGCGGGTTCGACCGCACCAGTCCCACCTACACCTGGACCGTGTACATGTGGGAGACCGCCTTCGTCACGGGTCAGTGGCGACAGGGATATGCTGCCGCGATTGGCTGGATCGGGGCCCTGGCGATGCTGATCGTGGTGCTCGGCATGTTCTACCTCTTCCGCTCGCGCGATTAAGGAGACTGGTTCTTGGCTACCAACGCCCCATCCACCTCCACCCAGCGTCTTTCGGTCGCCGAGATCGAAGCGGCCTACCACCCCAGGCGTCACTGGCCGTTCTGGACGATCCTCAAGCACGCCACCATCATCGGGGTCTGTCTGTCGGTGTTGCTGCCGATCGTGTGGGTGATCATCCTGTCGATCAAGTCGCTGCCCGATGCTTACCAGAACGAAATCTGGCCTCAGAACTTCGATTTCACCCACTACAACTACGCGTGGGAGAAGCTGCCGTCGCTGCGCCAGAACTACTTCAACAGCATCTTTGTCACGCTCGGGGCCACGGCGCTGGCCACCGTTGCGTCGGTGATGGGTGGGTACGCGCTGGTCTTCCTCCGCGCGCCGGGCAAGACGATCGTGATCGCGCTGTTCGTGGCGTCCCTGTTCTTCCCCACGCGCGTCTCGGCCTTCATCGGGATTTTTCAGTTGCAGCGCGAACTGGGACTGATCAACAAGTCGTGGGGGCTGATCTTTCCCTACACGGCGCTCTCGATCGCGATTTCGGTGTTCGTGATGCGCGGGGTGTTCCAGGGCGTGCCGAAGGATCTGGTGGATGCAGCGAAAATCGATGGGGCGGGTCCTCTGCGGATGCTGCTGCAGGTGATGTTGCCGATCGTGCGGAACGGCATCGTGGTGGTGGTGATCATCAATTTCGTGGCGGCCTGGGGCGAATACCTGCTGGCCAGCCGTCTCATGAATGAGCAGAGCCAGTGGACACTGCCCGTCGTGCTGGCGTCGGCGTCGGGAGGTGTGGGGGCCTGGGCCTGGCCGAGATTGGCGGCGGTCTACATCATGGCCATCGCGCCGGGATTGATCTTCTTCGCCATCACCCAGCGCTGGTACATGAAGGGTCTCCAGGAAGGTGCTCTCAAGGCCTGACGCACTGATATCGGCGTGTGGTCAACGCGATCGGGAGCTATCTGGTCCATGGCTTGCCGGTCGCCCTGAATGCTGAACTCCCTGCTGATTGCGCCAGGCAGGGAACGGTGAGAGCAGACGGCATGGCCGGTCCCCAGTGAAGGGTCACCATCGCCTCCGGACCAGCCACATACGATGCCGGGAACGACCCGAACAGCGGATTGCGGGGCGAGAGCGGGCGTCCTCCCACCAGCAACCGGATCGCATCCCCCGTCTCAAACCAGGTCGACGCGGGGGCGAGCGGAACCGAGACCGGGACTGTCTCACCCGGTCTGAGTGGTTGGGGGTGAGCGAAGGTGCGGACCGGTTCCAGCGGGGTGGATGCAGCGGGGTCGAGTTCGCGCAACGAGAGCCGCTGCCAGCCGCTCGTCAGCCAGTCCCGCCCATAGCCGTAGGACCCTTCGAACGGGACGGGCTTGCCGCGATGCCACTTCTCCAGCGCCACGAAGATCGTCGCGTCGTCAGCTCCATCCACTGAAACCCACAAGTCCAATCGGGCCGGACCGGTGATTTCGGTCGGCGTCGGGAACACGAAGGTGAATGCCGCCGCGTCGCGTTGGGTATGAAAGGTGATGGTGTCGCTGGTGACGGGAGTCCCCTGTGTCAGGCGGCCGCCTGCGGTGAGAAAGAGCGGGGTCGG
>CAZNQC010000180.1:0-8102 GCA_964574825.1 uncultured Sphaerobacteraceae bacterium
GCAGGACGTTCACGACCACTTCTCGCGTGTGCGAGCGAAAACTGGCAATCGCCAGCAGTGTTTCGCGAGTGCCGTTCATACCGTCTCCGTTCATTCATGTTCATTCATAAGGAAGAAGGAAGCTGGTACCAAGCATACGGTTGGTCCAGCCAGGGCGCGTCCTCATTAGCCGCCGGTGTTGAACCCCGTGAGCAGGAGCCAGCTGCCATATCCAAAGAAGAGCGGTCCCACCAACAGCGCAGTGAGAACCGCGGCCTGATCAACGGCTGGATCCACCACTGCTTCGCGCGGGTTGGTAGGATCGACGCGAATCTCAATCGAGGCACCCGGGACCAGGCCGGCCAGGGCTGACTCGGTGGTGGCGGCGGACTGGCCACCCAGCCGCCAGATGGTGAATCGCACCCGGGATCCCTCGAAGCGGTGACCGTCGATCAGCCAGGCGTAGCGGAGATCGAGCCGCCGGGCCACACCGCCAGACGGGAAGGTGCGATAGAGTCCAATCGTGGAACTGCCGCTGGTCAACACCGTGGCGTGATGCACCGGCCAGGCCGCCGCCCGGCGTGACTGCCGGATGACGGAAACGGCACTCCAGAGCAGCAGGACCCCGGCGGTCACCAGCGGCAGGCCCAGCAAGACGGCAGACAATGATATCGACAAGAACAACTCCAGAATCACGAGGTGCCACTGGATTTACGTCTTCGTGGGGGCGATGGTTGCCGGGGATGGTCAACCGGGGCAACCGCTTACCCACAGACGAGCATTCGCGCATCTCCTGCCAGAGTGGCCTGTATCGGAATCTGGACCTGATCCGTACAATGGAAAGACGTGGGTTTCGCCGCGTGCCTTCCCGTGCACGGAAACTCACTGGAGGTACCTCACATGATTCTCGATCGCTTGTTGGGCAGGAAGTCGGAAATGCCTGGTCCCGAGAACGCCCTGCCTGGGCGTCCGCAACCGGTTTTCGACATCCCCACCACTCACGCCGTGCTTGGCACGCCCATCCAGCCGCCCTTCCCGGACAATCTGGAGATCGCCTACTTTGGGTTGGGCTGCTTCTGGGGCGCCGAGCGCATCTTCTGGCAGACCGATGGTGTCTACACGACCGCGGCGGGCTATAGCGGCGGCTATACCCCCAACCCAACCTACGAGGAAGTCTGTACCGGGCAAACCGGCCACGCCGAAGTGGTGATGGTCGTCTTCGACCCGGCCCGCGTGACCTACGAGCAGCTGGTCAAGCTCTTCTTCGAGTCCCACGACCCCACGCAGGGCATGCGCCAGGGCGGCGATATCGGCACCCAGTACCGGTCGGCGATCTATATTCCGGCCGACGCCGAAGCCCAGCAGGCAACCGCTGAACTGGCTCGCGAGGCCTACCGCGAACAACTGAAGAAGGCGGGCTATCCGGAGATCACCACCGAGATTGCCCCGCTCGACACCTTCTACTATGCAGAGGACTACCACCAGCAGTACCTGCACAAGGTGCCGAATGGCTACTGCGGCATTGGCGGCACGGGTGTCACCTGTGCCATGCCGCGCAAGCTGGAGGAGACCCCGGTATGACGACCCGCACTGACGACCCCGGCCTGAAGCAACTTCCGGCCACCGAAGCCGAGTGGCGCGAACTCCTCGGTCCGCAGCAGTACCACGTGCTGCGGGAGGCGGGTACCGAACGACCCTTCACCGGTGAGTACAACGCCGTCTGGGACGATGGACGGTATCGCTGTGCGGCCTGCGGCAACCCGCTGTTCGAAAGCGAAACCAAGTTCGACCATGGGTGTGGCTGGCCCAGCTTTTCGGAAGCGATCCCGGGTTCAACCAGGAACATCGAAGACCGTTCACACGGCATGGTCCGCGTTGAGGTCCGTTGCGCTCGCTGCGACTCCCATCTCGGTCACGTCTTCCCTGACGGCCCGCAGGAGATGGGTGGTCTGCGCTATTGCATGAACTCGCTGGCGATCGACCTCGACAAGGCTGCCGCCTCGTAGCGGATCTCGCTGCCTTCGACAAGACGATGAAACGCGCCGGATGTCAGATCGACATCCGGCGCGTTTGCGTATGGTGAAGTGAACCTGCGCTACGGCAGGGCGCACATCGCGGCGGCGAGGCAGCGGCTGTCCGGGTCTTCGGTGTCCGTCGGTGGCAGGTTGCCCTGGAACAGCCCGGCGGCAGCTCTGGCCATGGCTCCGGCAATGGCGCTGACTGCCACGGTATTACTGGCACACGAGATGCCCTCGAACGACGCCAGCTGGTTGTACCGCGATGCCTGGCGCACGATCTCCGCCCGGTCGTAGTCGATCACTTGTCCCTGCACCATCTCCTGGTCGAGGTCCAGGGTCGCTTCGCCTGGCACGCTGATCTCGGCACAGCGGCCGGGGATTCCCTGGTAGGTGCCGGTTTGCGTGCCGGTCATCGTGAACTCGATCACCAGGTCATCCCCGTCCACGTGGGTGCCGGTGATTTCGAAGTCCAGATTGCTGAACGACTCGCCCAGTTCGGCGGTGAACTCGCCAACTCCGGCCGGGCCGACGAATGATCCCTCGGGCGTGGTCAGGATCGCTCCAGGCGAGATCAGGGCCGATGCGGCCACGAGGTCATTGCCGTCCAGGATCTCGTCGACGTAATGCATCGAGAGTGGCGGAAGGGGCGATGTTTGGGCCGAGGTCGCCGCAACCGTACCGGTCAACAGGAGTGAGGTTGAAAGTGCGAACAGGCCAGCGCGGGCAGCGGCAAGGGTGACGTTCATGTCGTGGTCCTTCCATATGAATGGTGTAGGGCGGTGGGTCGTGGAGTCCGGCTGGACTGCCGGTGGGATGTCCTATGGGTAGGCCCGGATCCGCACCCGGGCTGGCGTTTGCAGGGACGCATCCTCGTGTCGAGGCACCGTTCCGGGTTCGTCGTCGTCGGGCAGAAATCCCCGTGAACTCGCGTCGGAGGCCGAGCTTTCGTACATGAACTGGTGCATCACCAGATGTTCGTCGGCAAAGGTGAAGCCGGTCGTCATCTCGGATTGGGACCCATCGCAGGGACTGGTGGTGGTCATCGGAATCCTCCAACGAGGTGCAGCAGGGTGGTGCCAGCGTCGACGAGCCCCAGGACTCCTGCCACGACGGTCGCGTGCCAGAAACAGGTGATGATGGAGTCCAGCTGGGTCATGGTCAGCTCCTGGTTGAATCACCGGGTCGGTGGGTGAGGCGGTACCGGTCCTCCCCTGATTCCAGTCTCCTGCGCCGCCGCCGGGCAGCCCACGCGTGCTACCCACACACTGCCCACACAGCTGGCTGGCAGTCTGCCTGGAGCACGACTCGCCCCCACCGGGAAGTTCCCGATGGGGGCGAAGGCGATGACTGGAGCGTGACTACGGCAGGTAACAGGGAATGAAGACGACGCACGACCGGGGCAGGGTGCGGATGATGGATCTGACGGGGAATTCCATCAAGGTTGCGTCCACCGCCACCAGGTTGCTCCAGTACCCGGTTTGGTGGTCGAACGCGCGAACCCGGAGGTCTTCAGCATTGAGGATGTTGCCACCACCTGTGGCGGGACGATACCCCTGGGCAGGGTCCTGGCTGCCGTTCGGGCCGTGGATCGCAGGAGCGTCGAGGTCGACGATGGTGGTGAAGGATCCTGCTGGCACGTAGCCGCGGGCGGGATCCTGTGTGCCGTGCGGTCCATACGCAGCGGCGTTGGCGATCACCCAGTGCGAGGAGCTCGCCGAGGCCTCATCGCCCTGAATGACGAAGACGATCTGGACCATTCCGCCTGGGGAGAAGCCTTCGCCATGGATGGAGACCAATCCTCCTGGCAGGATGGTGGCGACACGCTGGAGGGTGGGTGTGGCGACGCTGGCGTTGGCGGTCTGCGGACCGGTGGCTCCGGGGATCAACGCAGACAGGAGCAGGACGAGCGTGAGACCAACGAGCAGTCGGGTACGGCGAATGACGGGCAGCATCGGGTAGGCGTGTGCATTGGGAGGCATGCGTGATCTCCTGTGGGCTCCGGGAGGGCCGATGGGTTTCCCCACGCCCCTCCCGAAACGTGAATGTCGACTGACTGGCTGGACGATCTTTGGCGACGAATCGCTTCAGGCGTTCACCCTGGCGAGGCCACTCCAGAGGTTGGACTGCGTGTCGAGTGCCCGAACGTGGATCGCGGACGCGTCCTGCAGGGTTCCAACGTCGACTCCGGCGTGGTATCCGTTGGCAGGGTCCTGGCTGCCGTGCGGGCCGTAGATGGCGGTCGCATCCAGCTTGACGACGAGATTGACCGTCCCTGGGGCTTCAATGCTGCCGCTGCTCACGTAGAGACCGTCGGCACCGAACGGGCCGCCGATCGCCGCCGTGGTCCAGAACGGTTCGTGGAGCGCGTTCCCCCAGGAGTCGACGATCACGATCTGGACGCGGCCACCGGGGGTGAAACCGTCACCGCTGACGTGGATCAATCCGGTCGAACCAAGGGTGATGGCGGTCAGTTCCGGGGGTGTGACCGCCAGATCGGCCGCCCTTGTTCCTGGCGCCACCAGGGCGGATGCACTCAGGAACAGCACGAACAGCAATCCAAGCAGGGCGCGAGCGTGACAGGAAATGCGATCAGCCGGTGGAAGAGTCAATGAACGAAACATGGTGATTCTCCTGTGGGTGGGGGTGAGGGCGATGTTGCCCTCACCCGGGTTGGCGCTGATGGTTGAGGTGTGAGGCGCTAGAGCGGCAAGCTGCAGAGAATGAAACTCATGCACCGCTGCGGCACGTCGTACCGGATGGGATATCCGCGCCGGAGTTCCAGCGTCGAATCGGGTTCGGTGGTCACCACGGCGAAGCTGGTCCAGGTGCTGGCGTACTCGTCGAATGCCCGAACCTGGGTCGATGACGCGAACTGCAGGGTGCCGAGATCGGTGCCAGCGTCGTAGCCGCGGGCCGGATCCTGGCTGCCGTTTGGCCCGTAGGTCGCCTGGTCACCCAGGTTGAGCACCAGGTTGATCGTGCCGGGATCGCCGTAGCCGGAAACCCCGCTGTAGTTCCCGTAGTCGCCGAACGGTGCGCCTGGCGCCGCCACCGTCCAGACCGGTTCGTGGAGCGTGGTGCCCGTGAGGTCGGTGATGAAGACCTGGACGCGGCCACCGGGCGTGAACCCATCACCCTGAATGGAGATGAGGTTCGCGGAGGCATCGAAGACCTTGGCGCTCACCGTTGGTTGGGTATCAGCTGCCCGGGTCGACCCCGCGCCCAGGGCAGAGAGGATGAAGGCGGACAGGATCAGGACGAGCGTCAGCTGGAACAGTGTGCGATTCGAACGGGAGAAGTGGTCGGCGGGGAGGGGGGTGAATGAAGGAAACATGGTTGATCTCCTGTGAATGGGGTGGGGCAGCCTGTGCTCCACCCGGAAGTTGGTGGTCGATCGGGAACTCGGGTGATTAGTAAGGAAGCTCACAGAGGTTCGCTCCAAGGCACGACGGCGGCAGGGCCGCATCTGCCGTAGCAACCGCTTGTGCCACCGGCTGCAGTTGTGTCGCGCAGCCAGGTCGCAGTGCCGCGTCGATCAGGTTGAAGGCATCAATCTGCGAGCGCAGCATCGCCTGGTCGTAGGAAATCCATTGCTCGGCGATCGTGCCGCCGGCAAAGGTGATGACCGCAACGCCTGGCACGGCCACGCCGGCGCAGTTCACGGTGCGGCCTTCGTAACTGGCGACGTTGATTCCGATCAGCGTGAACGGCATCACCAGCGTGTCGCCGGCGACCTCGATGCTCTTTACCTGGAAGTCGAGGTTCGCGAACGTGGCGTTCATATCGGTGGCGAAGTCGTTGGCGCCCTGCGGACCTACGAAGGTGCCCTCGGGGGTGTGCAACACGGCGTTCGCCGCGACAAGGGTGGATGCGCTTTGCAGGCTGCCATCCTCGATCACGCTGTCGAAGTAGCGGGTCGCCAGCAGGTCGTTGGCGGCCGGCGTGTGGGCTGCGGCAGCCAGGCCAAAGGCGGTCAGGAGTGAGGCGATGGTGAGCAGGGCAGCGATCCGGGCGATGATGCGAGCCGGACCGGAGGACTTGGCATTCATTGTGTGCTCCTTGAAGGCGTTGCGACGATTGGGAAGCCGGTCCGGAACCGGGCGATTGGTGGTCGCGGGAACCGGTGTGGGTGACGGTCGAACGGTGCAGGCCGGTGCGTCTGGCACAGGCCGTGGGTCCCGGTGATTCGTGCTGCACCTCCCTTCCCGGAAGTGGGGTTCCTCCGGCTGCTGGGGTCGAACGCGAGCGGAAATGTCGGCGTGGATCGGTGATCGATCCCTGCCTTCGAGTCTGTTCCTGGGGAGGGGGTGATCCCATGCACGACATCCACACGAAACCCACGCGATTGGCTGCGCGTGGGTGGGCGTATTCGTCGTTTGGAGTGGAGCGCCCTGGAATGAGGAGTGAGACCGTCATGTAGAGCGGAGCGAAGCATCGAGCCTGTCTCACGAGGCCTGGGACAACAGGAGTGGCCTCATATGGCAAGGTGATAACAGTGCTGAGTGAACGTTTTGTAGGGGGCGACTCCATACGGGTGATGCAATTTGCGTGCGGAGTATCCGGACAGGGAAGACCGTGTGGGGGAGGCCGCTCAGCACGACACCAGGGTCTCGAACGCCAGCGCGTCCCGGCCGAAGAGCCGGTTGGCCCAGATCCCGAGATTCAGGGCCAGACACTTGGTCGCGATCCGGCTCACCACGCCCCACATGCTCTTCGCCCGTGGGAAGGGAAGATGAAAGACCTCCGTCAAGGCCGCATTGATCGTCTCCACAATCTGGCGTCGCCGATGATGTGCCTGGGCGGCGGGTTTGGCGTCGGTGCTACTGATCACCTCCGCCTGGTCGTCGTCCCGCCAATGCCGGTGCCAGCCCTGCCCCTTGAACCCATCATCGGTCAGGTAGACCCCGCTCTGGGCGTGGCCGACACTCTCCGGCCACCACCGCGGACCGGTCGCCCCCGTCTGGCGCCGGTGCCGGGACCGGTTGCGGGAATCCGCCTGCGCCAGATCCTCAACCGTCCAGAGTGGGGTAGTCGGATCCGCCCGCCAGCCGACGAAGGCATCGAACAACCAGCGATCCTGGGTGCCGGCCGGCCCCACCACAAACCCGGTGATCACCCCCGCCGGCGTGACCGCCAGCAGCAGCGAGCAGCCGTAGAAGAAGGTATGGTCGCTGCCCCCCACCCCCAGCCCGGCTTCATCGCCAAAACAGCGGTGACGCTTTCCCCGGCAGCGCTGAGCCAGGGGCACGCCCATCGTGTCCACGACTTCATAGGGGGCTGGCTCGGGCGTCAGCAGATCGGCGAGCAGGATAAGCAGACGAGTGACGACCGGACCCAGGCGCCGCGCGCGGCGGTTGAAGGCGCTCTGGCTGAGCAGGACGGGGAAGGCATCCTGGAGTTGCGCCTGGGCCCAGCGCAGGAGGGCACGTTCGCTCGATCCGCGCCACTGGCCAATCACCAGCAGGGTCAGAACCTCGCTGTCACGCATCTGCGGGGGCCGTCCGGGGTGCGGAGGCAGCACCAGCTCGGCCTGCAGCAGGGTGTCAATCTCGGTGTAGACTGCGGTCAGGAAGGTGTCGAAATCAGGGTCCACGGCTGGGTCCTTTCCCGAGGTCAGCTGCCCCAGTTTGGGCACCTTCCAGCCTATCAACCGCCCTGTTCGGACAGCCTGATCCCAATTTGCATCACCCGTATTGAGTCAACCCCTACAACTGCCTTGCCAAAAGAGGCAGTTGCGGACTTCCTGGGCCTCGTGAGACAGGCTCCCCATCTCCGTGAGATGCGGCTGCGCCGCATGCGCTTCGCGCGGGGACTCTTCGCTCCGCTCAGAGTGACGACGGACTTCACGTGGCAGGACGTGCGTCGCAGACCGTCTACTCAGTAGTGCGTCTACGATGATGCGCCCTATGCCAGGCTCCCGAGATCGACCTTGGGTCGATGCCTCCTCATCTCTGACTCTCCCCCGGCCCGGGGAAGAGAACCGTCACGGAGGGACTCTTCATGCCCCATCTCTGACTCCTCCCCGGTGGGGAATGAAACCGTCGCTCAGCGTGACGAATGGTATGAGGGTCGATTTCGCAGATTTGCGGGGCGAGTCCGCGAGGA
>CAZNQC010000181.1:0-8053 GCA_964574825.1 uncultured Sphaerobacteraceae bacterium
GGATATGCGGTTGGGCTCTTCCTCCGCTTCGGCTCGCTGCGCTGGGGCTGGATGTCCTGGGCTCCACGCTCACCCGAGGAACGATCGATCTGACCATCCGATCGTCCTCCCCAAAAACGCATCCGGCCAGCCTCCGTCTGGAAGCTGGCCGGATGCGCAAAGTGTGGGGGCGAAACGATCAGTCCAGTGACTGGGCCAATGGTTCGATCGCTGCCAGCTCGTCATCAGTCAGCCCTGGGAACGAGAGCGCGCCGACATTGGCTTCCAGCTGGGCGACGCTGGAAGCGCCAATCAGGGCCGACGTCACCTGTGGCAAGCGCAGAATCCACTGGAGCGCCAACTGGGCAAGCGACTGGCCCCGCGCCGCGGCAATCTCGTTCAATGCCCGCACCCGGTTGAGATACACCTCGGAGATCCGGGCCGCACTCAACGATCCTTCGCGAGCCGCGCGCGATTCTGCCGGCACGCCATTGAGATACCGGTCGGTCAGCAAGCCCTGGGCCAACGGTACGAAGGCAATCGCCCCGACACCGTGCTCCTCGAGCACCTGGATGAGGCCATCCTCCAGCGAGCGGTTGAACATGTTGTAGGGCGGCTGGTGGATCAGCAGGTGAATGCCATGCGCCTGAAGCGCCCCGATCATCTCCGCTGCTCGATCGGCCGGATAGTTGGAAATGCCCACGTAGAGCGCCTTGCCACTCGTCACCGCCGAGGCGAGTGCTCCGGCCGTTTCCTCGATCGGCGTCTCGAAATCGGGCCGGTGATGATAGAAGATATCGACGTAGTCCAAACTCATCCGTTGCAGGCTCTGGTCCAGCGACGAAAGCAGATACTTGCGCGAACCCCAGTTGCCATAGGGACCAGGCCACATGTCGAATCCGGCCTTGGTCGAGATCACCAGCTCGTCACGATACGGCCGGAAATCGGCTGCCATGTGCCGCCCGAAGTTCTCCTCGGCCGAGCCGTACGGGGGTCCATAGTTGTTGGCAAGGTCGAAATGGGTCACCCCCAGATCGAATGCCCGGCGCAGGATGTCGCGCTGAACCTCCAGCGACCGGCCATCGCCAAAGTTCTGCCAGAGTCCCAGCGAAATCTCCGGCAGCAACAACCCGCTGCGTCCGGTTCGCCGGTAGGTCATCGTCTCGTATCGTTCCGGGGCTGCCTGATAGGTCATGGTGCCTATATTCCTGTCGCTGTGCGCTGAACTGGTCGCGGCCCGTGCCGTGCCTGCCTAGATGTTCCGAATTGCCTCCGAGCGAAAGCTCATCCAAAGGGCGACCACCAGGGCGATGAAGGCGCTGGCACCAACTGCAAACTGGGTGGAAACCAGGTCGGCCACCACACCAACTGGCAAGGCTGCCACCGGTAGCAGGCCAAACCCCAGCGAATAGGCACCAAGCACCCGTCCACGGATATCATCACCGATCCGCATCTGCACCAGGGCCATGTTGGTGCTGAGCATGATGGCCGCCACCAGCCCTTCGACGAAGAGCAAGCCAAAGGTGAGCACCACACTCGTTGAGACGGAGATGCCGATCACCGCCAGTGACACCACGATGAGCATGTAAGGCTGCCGGCGAGCGGTGTCGGCCCCCATCCTCCGTTGGGCCACGAACAGCGCCCCGATCACCGAACCGACCCCGGAAATGGCCATCATGTAGCCAAGACCGCTGGCGCCGATATCGAGGATATCGCGGGCGAAGACATTAAGGAACTGCACGAAGGGCAGGATCAGGATCGGGGTGACGAATCCCAGGGCGAACAATGCTCGCAGGTCAGCTCGCCCCCAGACGATCTGGAAACCACTCATCACCCGGGCGAGACCTTTCGGGCCACCCTGAACGGCCGCCCGCGCCGGAATCTGCATCATCGCCGCCATGATGAAGGCGGTACCGATCATCATGGCCTGAACGAGAAACGAGCCACCAGTGGAAACGAACCCGATGATGGAACCAGCCAGCGTCGGTCCCACCACGCGGGAGAGCGACTGCCCGGCACTCATCAGGCCAACGGCATTGGAGAGCTCGTCCTTGCCGACCAGATTCGGTGCGAGGGACTGTTGCGTTGGCATCATCACGGCCTGCACCGAGCCGCTGATGAACGCGAAGACCGGCAGTTGCCAGGCATGAATCCAGCCGGTCAGCACCAGGGTCGCCATCGCCAACGCATTGACGGTCGAAATGCCCTGCGCGGTCCGATAGATGACCTTGCGATCAAGCTGATCGATGTAGGAACCGGCCGGAACCGCGACCAGAATGAAGGCCAGACCACTGGAGAAGGCCACGATGCCTACGAACAGGGGGGAGTTGGTCAGGTCCAGCGCGATCCAGCCCAGTGCCACCTGCTGCATGAAAAAGGCGATACCGACAAACAACGTCGAAAGCCAGAGCAGCCGGAAGTCCCGGTACTTCTTCAGCGCGTTGAACGCCCCTCCTCCTTGAACCTCGGGCGTGCCTTCGAAGGCCTCGCTGAGGATTTCCGGTGCATCGGCATCGACTTGAGTCATGAAGTGGGCGCTACGTTTCCACGACCCGGCACCAAAGACGGGCCGGAAGCACGACACAAGGGCGCAATAGTGTCTCGCGCCCTTGTGTGATCAATCATTCCGAGCATTGTAGCCGTGCCAACAGGCAGGTTTCCTGCCCACCTGGCCAACTACATGCTGCCAGCCGGGTCTGTGGGCAATCGCTGGCTCGATTGCCCATCCCAAACCACGCACCGGCTACGGAACGATGATGGTGCCAGTCCACTGGTACGTACTGCCGTTTGAAGGGAATTCGTCTCCTTCGAGGGACACTTCGCCGGTGAATGGGATGGCGCGGCGGCTCCAGTTGCCTTCGTCATCCGTTTCCCAGATGGTGATGTGCAGGTGCGGGGTTGAGCCACCGCCGGCAACACCGGCTGGGGCAATCGTTCCCAGCAGTTGGCCCTTGGTGACGGTGCCACCCTCGACGACGGCCGGGTCGACGATGGTGTGGAACCAGGCAAAGGCGAGGCCGTCGCCAAGGTAGATTGAACCGCCGCCACTGGCTTCGTCGATCCAGCGAACCACGCCATCGGCAGGTGCGTAGACCGGTTGCCCCACAGTGGAGCCATCGGTACGAACCAGATCCAGCGAGTAGAGGTACTGCCAGGTGGATGAACGGTTCTGGTGCGAAGAGCCGTTATAACCCTGGAGCACGCGCCATTCACCACCCTGAACGGGCCAGGAGAGCAGGGTTCCTGAAGGCTCTTCGGTGGGAGTTGGCGTCGGTGTGGTCACCGGCTCGGACTCGGTGAGGAAGGAGGAAGCGATCCAGCCCGTTCCGAGGTCGGTTTGCACCTGTGAGAAGTCGTTGGCCGTTTGACCCGTGAACTGGACTTCGGTACCGGCCGGAATCACACCCAGCGCAGTCGAACCTGGGTCGGCTTCGGCCCGGAGGTTGACGTTTTCGGTGGTCCAGCGGGAAACCGTCTGTCCTGGTGTCGATGTGGCGGTTGGTGTTGGCGTCTCGACCGGAGTCGTGGCCGTTGGGGTCACGGGAGTGGCGGTCGCAGTTGGCGTGGTGCCAGGGGCCGATTCGCCAATATCGGAGAGGGCTACCCAGCCATCGCCAAACACGGTGCTAACCCGGGCGAAGCCATTCTGCTCCTCACCCTGCAGTTCAACCGGCACGCCAGCCGCCATGAAGACGACTGAAGGTGCGTCGGCGCTGGCCGTCTCCCGCAGATGCGTGTCGACCTGGGTGTAGCGTGTGCCAGTCTGGCCGGGCGTGTCGGTGGCGGTCGCCGTCGGGGTCACGTCAGGTGTCGTGGTGGCCGTGGGGGTAACGGTGGCCGTAGGGTTCGGTTTCTCCGGACCAATGACCTGGGTATAGACCCATCCAGCGCCCAGCGGGGAGTAGACCTTGGCAAACTGCCCCTCAATGGGTCCAAGCAATTCCAGTTCGGTGCCGACCGGCAGGGTGCCGAGCGACTCGTAGCTCTCAGCCGGACCACTCCGCAGATGCACGGTTTCCAGCACATAGCGAACAGCATCGGACGGCGTGGATGTTGCAGTGGGTGTGGGGGTTGGGGTCGTTCCGACCGGGATCAGGAACTCACGCGCAACCCAGCCATCGCCGCCTGCAGCCGAAACCGAGACGAAGCCATTGCGCTCGGCGCCGGTGAGCGTGACCCGCGCGCCAGCCTGGAGCGTGACGACGATCGAGTCGGCCGTACTCGGTCCGGAGCGGACGTGAACGTTCTCGGAGACCGTGGCCTGGCCGCTGACGGGGCCGGTTGTGTCACCGGGGGTGCTTGTCGGGGGAACGGTAGGGGTCTCGGGTGCGGGTTCGAGGAAGTCGGCATCCATGAAGCCAACTTCGTCGTTCACATCCACTTCGTACCAGGTGGCGTCGTCCCCACTGACCGGGCCATCGACGATCTGGACCTCGGTACCTTCAGCAAAACGTGCAAGCTCGGCCGCCTCATAGCTGGGCGCTTCGCGGAGCTTGACGTTCTGGCCATTGGCATTGGCGATGACGGCGGTGCCGGTCAGCGGATTGCCTCCATCGGCAACGGCAACACCGGGCGCCAACAGGCCGAGCACCATCAAGATAGCGACGACGGCGGCAGCCAGCCTGTGGCCGACATCAATCGAGCGGAACGTGTTCATGCCTTCCCCCTGTGAGGAGCGATCCACGGGTTCCTTTCGGCCCCCGGCGGCAGATCGCCCGCCCACCACTTGTGGTTTCTCCCCCGAGCGACGTCGATCGGGCACGTACCCGGTCGATCAGGGCAATCGGAGAAGTGATTCCTGGTGGAACCACTTCTTGCTCTGCAGCGGGATGCCAGTTGGCTTCCCGTCTGCAGCGGTTGCCCCGATATGCTGGTTGGCACGGTTCCATCCGGAGCGCGGTCTCCATCATCCGCACTCCACCGGGCCAACCGGGGCGTGTTCCGATTGTCTATGGTGAACGGTCACTCCTGCCAGATGTACGTTCGCTTTTTGTCATGACTGAACGGACATTCCAATCACACTCACAGCATTGGATTGACAGAACACGAACCGGTCGGCGGAGTGACTCCACCGACCGGTTCCTCACGAGTTGGTCACGATTGATTCAGGAGCAGGCCAGCCTACCCAAGCAGGAGACTCGTGCCGGCATCGAACCAGATTTCGGTGCCGCTGATGTGACCGGCATCATCTGAAAGCAGGAACGAGATGGTTTTGCCGATCTCTTCGATGGTGCCAGGCACGTTGTCGGTGAGCGGCTTGACGCCATTTGGGAATTGCATAGGGATGCGAATGCTGTCGAGGTTGCGGGGGAATGTCCCCTCGGTGTTGATGTTGGTGTCGATGGCTCCCGGGCAGATGACGTTGATGCGGATCTTTTGCTGGGCCAGTTCGTTGGTCACCATTTTGACAAACGTGACCTGGCCACCCTTGGAGACCGAGTAGGCAGTCGCGCCGGAATAATTGAACGTGCGCGAGCCGTTCACCGAGGAAACGACCACGATCGAGCCACCACCAGTTCGCCGCAGCAATGGCAGGCTGGAGCGCACTGTGAGGAAGGTGCCCGTCAGATTGGTGGCGATCGTGTCATTCCACTCATCGAGCGTCAGGTCGTCGAGCGGGGCGAAAACGCCATTCTTGCCAGCGTTGGCGACCACGCAGTCGAGGCGGCCCCAGGCGTCGTCGACCTGCTGGAATGCGGCCTCAATCTGCTCCTGGCTCTTGACGTCGGCCACGATGCCAATTGCTTCGCCGCCGTTGGCGACGATCTCATTGACCACCGCGTCGATGCGGTCCTGTTGGCGAGCAAGTACCGCCACCTTTGCCCCGCGGCGACCGAGATCGAGGGCGGCTCCCTTGCCGATGCCCGATCCAGCGCCTGTGATCAATGCGACCTTGCCGGAAAAATCCTCGTAGCTCATGAGATCCTCTTCAACCGATCATGCGGGGCGGCCACGGTGACCGCCCCAGGATTGCCGGACAATGGGCAGGGCGGACAACAGCCGCTTGCTTCCCGTACTGGATATTTTGTGCTCAATCGCGGCAGGTCCGCCCCTACCCATTGTGTGGGCGATCACCCACTGTCGGTCACTCCTGGCCAACACTCTCGGCGACTTCCTCAATCTCGATCTTCGGGAAGATCGGGGATGCGGCTGGCACATCGCGGCCCGCCAGCGCGCCGTTCCATCGCTGGGATCCGAGACCTTCGTCGCTCACCTCGCCCAGTTCGAAGCCGACCTGGCGCGCGATGCGGCCAGCACCATCGGGAATGAACGGGGAGAGATGCACGGCAAGCAGGCGGATTGTTTCGAGCAGGTTGGCCAGAACCAGGTCCAGCTCGGCCGCCGCGGTATCGTCGCCGTTCTTCGCCGCCTTGGCCAGCACCCACGGCTTGGTGTCGTCGATGTACTTGTTGGCCGCGGTGACGAGTTGCCAGATGGCGGCAATGGCCTCGCGGAAGTCGAAGGCGTCCAGGGCGGAGGCCACGCGCTCTTGCAGCCCGGCTGCCACCTGGGCAAGGTCGGTCTCCCCATCGGTGACGGCCGTCACCCGCGGCACGACGCCACCACGATAGCGATGGAGCATGCTGACCGAACGGTTGACGAGGTTGCCGAGGTCGTTCGCCAGGTCAGTGTTGTAGCGATCGATCAGGCGTTCGTGCGAGAAGTTCCCATCGCCAGTGCGTGGCATTTCGCGCAGGAACCAGTACCTCACCGCGTCGATGCCGTAGTCGTCCACGAGATCGAATGGGTCGACCGAGTTGCCCTTGCTCTTGCTGATTTTCTCGCCGTCGATCTGGATGAATTCGTGAACGTTGAGCACGGTCGGCAACGGCACCTTTGCCGAGAGCAGGAACGCCGGCCAGTAGACCGCGTGGAAGCGAATGATGTCCTTGCCCACCACGTGCACCCGGTTCGGGTTGTCCACCCAGAACGTTTCGTAGTCCGGGCCATCATCGGCATAGTCGAGGGCGGTGATGTAGTTGCTGAGGGCGTCCACCCAGACGTACATCACCTGGTTCGGATCGCCCGGCACCGGCACGCCCCAACCCCGGCTCCGTTCCGCGCTCCGCGAAATGCTGATGTCTTCCAGCCCACTGCTGATGAACGAGAGGATTTCCTCGCGGCGGTGCTCCGGTTGGATCAGGAACGTGTTCGATTCGATCAGCTCCCTGAGCCGGTCACCGTAAGCGCTGAGCCGGAAGAAGTAGTTGATCTCGTCGACTTTTTCGGGTTCGGTGCCGTGAATCGGGCACAAACCATCGACCAGTTCCTCAGGCTTGTAGAACCGCTCGCAGCGCACACAGTAGAGCCCCTGGTATTCGCGGGTGTAGATATCGCCGGCGGCATCCATCGCGCGCCAGAGCTTCTGTGCTCCCGGGAAATGGAGAGGATCGGTACTGGTCCGAATGAGGTTATCGGTGGTGAGGCTGAGCGGATCGCGGATGGCCGCAAACCGGTCGCCGTTGGTGGAAACGAGTTCCTGCACAGGGACGCCGGCCTTGTCGGCCGCCTGCAGGTTGGTGAGCGAGTTGTCGTCGGTGCCGGTCTGGTAGCGAGTGGTGTCACCGCGCTGGCGGTGGAACCGGGCCAGGACATCGCACTGGACGTACTCGAGCGCGTGGCCGATGTGAGGTGAGCCATTGACGTAGGGGATGGATGTGGTGATGTAGTAGCGACCGGGTGCTGCCATGGGGTACCTCCTCGAAAACGACATCGCGCCCATCGTCATCCGCGGGACGAGGGACGCAATCGTGCTCGTGGTACCACCCAGGGTTCGCGCGCACCTCGCGGTGGGCGCCTCCATGGCTAGCAGGCCGATCGGGGCAACCCGCATCGTGATCCTGCAGCCGGGCCCGATAGCGGGGGCCAACCGGTGCGACCTACTTGCACCCGAGGAGCGGGGTGCGTTCGAGGCACGGCTCGGAGGTCATCTCGGTGCAGGAGCGCGGGACCACTTCTCAGCCACGTGGTTCGCTGTACCCGGCTGGGCTACACCTACCCATCCTCGTCGACGCCGACTCTTGGATTGTGCAGTCTGTTGTCTCACGAGCGGGTTTTCCGCGTCAAGCGCTGG
>CAZNQC010000182.1:0-8024 GCA_964574825.1 uncultured Sphaerobacteraceae bacterium
TAGGTGTAGTCACCGAGGTCGGATTCGACGATCGAGCAATTGGGGCCGATGTCGGCCCATTCGCCGAGCGTGCTGTCGCGGATGAGGGTGCTGGGATGGACGGTCGGTTCAGGGGCGAGGGTTTTGTCGGTGACGTAGATGCGTTCGCCGGGTGTGGTCATGCGAAGTCCTTTGGCTGGTCGTGGTGCGCATACCTGTTGATGCTGGCACAGGCAAACCATCGTGAAAAGGGCCGAACGCGATCCCGGGGCTATCGCTGGTCCCAGGCTCCCACACCGGCTACGATAGGGAAGCTTCAGTCATTGCCCTCCGGCGATGCGCGCCACCCTCCATGTAGCTGGACCAATCCACATGCTTCAGCGGTTCTTTCGCAGCGAACCCGCAGCTGCCGTTGTCCTGCTGGCCGCCGCGGTGCTGGCCATGCTCGTCGCCAATTCGCCCCTCGGGAGCATCTACGAGGATGTGCTGCATCACCACATCTTCGGGCTCTCCATCGAACACTGGATCAACGATGGCCTGATGGCGATCTTCTTCCTGCTGGTGGGGCTGGAAATCAAGCAGGAACTGCTCGACGGCGAACTCGCCTCCTGGCGCAGCCGTGCCCTGCCAGGCCTGGCTGCCGTTGGCGGCATGATCGTGCCAGCCATCATCTTCGTGCTGGTCAACCGGGGCGACACCCTGCACTTCGACGGGTGGGCGATTCCGTCAGCCACCGACATCGCATTTGCCGTCGGGGTGCTCGCCATTCTCGGCTCGCGGGTGCCGATCGCGATCCGCATGTTGCTGGTTGGCATCGCGATCGTCGATGACCTGCTGGCCATCGTCGTCATTGCCGTGTTCTATTCGTCCGGCATTGTGGCGACGTGGTTCGCGGCCGCGGTGGCCTGCATCGTGGTGCTGTTCGCGCTCAACCGGGCCGGAGTATGCCGCCTGCCGCCGTACCTGGCGGTGGGCGCGCTGCTCTGGATCGCCATCTACAACTCGGGTCTCCACGCCACGCTGGCCGGGGTGATCCTCGCCTTCGCCATTCCCGCCGCCAGCACCGAACACCAGCACCGATCGCCGCTGCAGACCACCGAGCATGCCATCGACCGTTGGGTGAATTTCGGGATCCTGCCGATTTTCGGGTTCGCCAATGCCGGGATCGCCTTCGCCGGGCTGCAACGGAGCGACCTCATCGGCACGCTCCCGCTCGGCATTGCCTTCGGGCTGTTCTTCGGCAAGCAGATCGGGATCTTCGGCAGCATCTGGCTGCTGATCCGATGCGGTGTCGCCCGGAAACCGGCCCTGCTCACCTGGGGGCAGCTCTACGCTATGAGTGTGCTCTGTGGCATCGGCTTCACGATGAGCCTGTTCATCGGTAGACTGGCCTTTGACGGCTACCCCGAGTTGATGAATGCCACCCGGATCGGCGTCATCGGCGGCTCGCTGCTCTCCGCCACGGTCGGCGTCATCCTGATGCGCCGGGCCACGGTCGCGGCCGAACGGGACGAGCCGGTGGTGCCCGTACATCACGCCTGACGAGCCCGCGTCACCCCGCGCGTTCGAGCGTGAAGTCACACCGAGTAACGTCGCGTTGGTCTCCTCGAAGGCTTCCGGGTCGGAGTCGTCCCAACCGTAGGCTACTTAGATCCTGACCTCGAGTTCCTGATCTGCAACGTACGTGACGCCGGGAGCGTCGCAGATCAGGCCCAGTCATTGGCAGCGGGGATCACCCGATACGCTGCAAGGCAGGTGGCGCCCACTGCCCACTGATTGCTTCGAGCTGCGGCCAGTAGAGCCGGAGATTCAGGGTGAACGCGCCGGACCGGGGGGCCGGCAACCAGTTCGACTCCTTTTCCGCCCCGGGAGAATCACGCTGAATGAAGAGGTCCAGCGATCCATCGGCATTGAAGGTCAGGGCATCGCGGTCACCAATGGCATACCGGTGGAGTTCGTTAGCGGTGAAGAGCTGGCGCTCGTCGTACATGGTGAGCGACCAGAAGGCACGGGCAGGCGGCAGGCTGTCGGCGGCAAAATGCAGGATGTACCGACGATCGCTGGTCAGGGCGTTGCCCTCCTGGTCAGTGGCCACCGATGGATAAATGGCATCGTCGGCGGCATTCGCGCCCCACCCTCCGTAGGCGACACCCGCCCGATGCAGGTAGTCGGTGCCATAGGTACCAACGGCCGTCAGGTTCGTGCTCCACCCATTTGCCTGCGTGCCCGATGATACGAACAAAGGTTTGATCAGCGGCAGCGCCTGGCCAGCCGCAGCCTCCAACGCCGCCTGGACGTCGGGTGAAGCGTCCGCGAAGGTGAAGTCTTCGCCCGGCAAGATCCCGATGCGGGCCAATCGGTCGAGCATCGGATAGTCGTTGGCATGGGGTTGATTGATCTTCATCACCTGGGCAAAGGTTTCGAAGAAGGTGGCCGCATCCATGCGGTCAAGCTGGTCGGGCGGTGCGCTGGTATCCAGGTCCGGGACCACGGTGCCGGGCGGCGGCGTCCACGGCTGCCCCCAGGCGCTTAGCGGCACTACCGAAAAGCCATCCTGAAAGGCGTGAACCGCTGGCAGGTCAGCCCGGCCATTGACCTGCGTGCGGCCGAGCATGGTGCCCTGCGCTGTCGGGCTCCGATAGAGGCGAACGCCATCCGGCAGCTCACCTTCCCAGGCCGGGCTGGTGATGGCGAAGGTCTGGGCCGCGTTGCCCGTGGTGCGCGTGCCCGGCACGGCGAAGATATCGGTCCACTTGTCCAGGAACGGCAGTAGGTAATACCGGTCACCGGCATCCGGCACCGAAAAGATCAAGGGCTCGTCGCTGACATCGTAGGCGATGAGCGAATAGAGAGTATCTGCGTTGGGCCGCACGACGATCGTAAAGTTCTCGTCGGGAACATCACGCATATGGGTCAGCTGGTTGATAGGGGCAAAGTTTCCCACCGGCGATTCGACGTTGATGCCGATCCGGTTGGTGATCTCGGAAATCACCAGCGGATAGGCGTAGATATAGGCATCGCGTGCGATCTCGTTCAGATCCGTGGTGGCTTGGGAGGTGTTCGCTGGCTGGAGCATGCTTTGGTACTTCCTATCAGGCATGGAACGCTGGCCCGCTCAATGAATAACTCATGAATGTCGTCCGGGCCATCGTCATCCAGGACGCCCCCGGCTCCAGTCCCTCTATCTTGTGCCTCCGATCACCATCCTACAAGCACCATAATGGAGGGCAATTGGAGTAGTCCATGGTTCGGCTGATCCCGGAGCAAAGGATATGGCTGGGGTCCGCACGGACGTGATACCGAGTCCGGCTGATTCGTGTGGCATCCCCTGATGTGATCCGGCTGCACGCCACGCACGAGTCAGTACGGAAGTCCCAGGCAACCGCCAGGAGGTTGCCTCACAGAGACCATCTGGTTGCCGTGTGGGCTTCCCCGAAGCGGACGGGAAGAGTGTCCGTCAAGCACGCCTCATTACGCGGACTCGATATGAGTCATATTCCAGCAGAGCGATCACGATGGTCCGAATGCGGGCTGCCAGGCCGGGAGTATCTCCAGTTCCACGGCCTTCGCGATCGCCTGCCGGCGGTTGCGCACGCCAAGCTTGGCATAGATGTTTTGCGTATGGCTCTTGACGGTCAGGGGCGAAATCGACAAGGTCGCCGCGATTTCCTTGTTGGACATCCTCGCCTGCAATCCCAGCAGAATATCCATCTCCCGGTGGGTCAGGGCGCTCATCACCGCCCTCGCCAAAGCCACTGATGCCCGGTCAGCACTCACCGTCACCGGTGCTGGTTCCAGGGCTCTTGGATCAGCAACGGCCAGTAGGGCGTCCAGGTACGGCCCGGACGCATGGTCGTCGCGGTAGCGCGCCAGGAGGTCTCGCACGGACGGCCCCAGGTCGGCCAGCGTGCGGAAGTAGCCCGCAGCCTCAGCCTCATGAAGGACGCTCGCCAGCACCTGGTTGGCCGCCGCCCGGTCCCCTCGTCGCTCGTGCCACAGCGCCCGGAGGGTCCGTACCACCAACCGGGGTGAGAGCCAGTGCAGGTTCGCCGCGTCCTGCTCCAGTTGCTGCAGGCGCACGTCAGCCTGAACCAACCCGTCATCCTGGTCCAGATCCACGAGCGGCAGCAGCACCTCCGGGTTCTCGACTTCGGTGGCCCGGTCGCGCGGGGCCTGAATATCGAGCAGGCCAGCCAACCGCCGCATGGCTAGGATCTCCCACTCCTTCACCGCCAGCGCCAGCTCGGCACTGCGCAGGATCCACACGTACTCAGCGGTATCGATCTCCAGCAGTCGCTCCACTCCGTTCCGGAGCAGTTCGCGCGCTTCATTCTGGCGTCCCTGTGCGTCCAGCACCCGGGCAAGTCTCGCCTCGCTGCCGACCCGCACCCGAATTCCGGCGCGCGAGTTCGTGAGCACGGCCCGGAAGTGCTGCTCGGCCTGGGCCAGGTGGTTCAGTTCGTAGTGGAGCGACCCCACCAGGAAATGCCCAAACGCTTCCTGCCGGGCAATACCAAGGGCCTGGGCTCGCAGCAGAACCCCCTGGCTCAGGTCGAGCAGCCTAAGCGCGTGTCCCGTCCGGCCATGGGCCAGCACCTGAACCACGCGAATGAAAAGTACCCGCAGCTGGCCAAACGGCTCCGCTTTCCCCGCATGGTGCCGCAGCAGGTCGGTGACAGCCGCGTCGAAGGCGTCCTGGTCGGTCCTGCTGAGGGCGACCAGGTGGTATTGCATGGCGACGAGCGACGCAAAGCAATCGATGTCGCGCAGGGCAGCAAAACTGGCGGCGTATATGGCGAAGGCCTCGACGGCGGGGATGGGTGTGGGAGAAACCAATACCCGCAGCAACTCCACCTCGGCAATACGGCGCCTCACGTCATCCGCATCACCGGGCACCGGATGCTGCCCGAGCACCTGCTGCACGCGGGCAAGGAAGGCCAGTGCCGCGTCGTTCTGGCCCCGCGCCTGGTGGATCCACGCCTTGGCGAGGAGCAGGTCGGTTTCTTCATTCAGGCGAGCAAACGGGATGACGGATAACCACTGGTCGATCTCCGGCCACCTATCGAACGCCAGGGCCCGGTCGACCTCCTGCCGGACGATACCAATTGCCAGGTCTTCCTCGCCCCCAGCCAGCGCATGGCCAATGGCGGCGCTGACATCCTGGTGCTCGAGATACCAGGCTGCGGCGCGCTGATGGACAGCGAGGCGGTTCGTTTCCGCCAGAAGGCGGGGCAGGCGGCGTTGGAGCGCATCGCGCAAAGCACCATGCAGCTGGTACCAGGTTTGTCCGGCATCAACGGGCGCCAACAGAAGACCATGCTGCTCGGCCTCAGCCAGAAAGGTCTCAGCGGGCTGGTTCTCGAGCCACTCCGGGGCAGTGGCCTGCAGGAGGGCGGGCGACACCCGCCCCAGCAGCGCAACGACCCCCATCAGCGAGCGGAGCTGGGGAGTCCAACCGGCCATCACGCCGTCTGCATAGGCATCAAGCGGGCGCGACAGGGATGGCAAGTTCCCCCCGCCGGCCACCGCGATGGCCCCGAGCTTGAGACCCGCCACCCACCCGTCGGCCTGGCGTGCGACCTGTTCCAGCTCGGCAGCTGTCAGGCGGTCACCCATCCACAGCTGGAGGAACTCACGCGCTTCGGCCGGAGCGAATGTCAAATCGGTGACCGTAACCTCCGTGACCTGGCCACGCAGCCGGGCATTGGCTAGGAGGGAGGCCAGCTCGTGCTGCGCAATAAGCACCAGGTGAATGCGGTCATCGGCAAACCGCAGCACCGTCTGCAGCATGGCCAGCACATCGGGGTCGTTCAGCAGGTGGACATCGTCAATCACCTGGATGACAGGAGCATCAAGCGACGCGAGGCTGGAGATCAGGAGATTGCCCATCTCCTCCGGCGCCAACTCAACACGCTGCATGATGGCGAACTCAAGCTCGTGTCCGATCCCCGCATCCACCTCGCGCATGGCCTGGATCATGCCCAGCACGAAGGGAGCCAGCCCGTCGCTGCCGGCATCGAGCGAAAACCAGGCCACAGGGCTGGCGCTGGTGGCCGCCCACTCGGCCACCGCGGTCGACTTGCCATAGCCTGGCGGGGCATGCACCACCGTCACGGGCAGGCGCGCGCTGCGGTCGAGCAGGTCTCGCAAGCGGGGACGAGGGAGCCGGCCGGCCGGCAACATGGGCGGTATTGTGCGACGGCGGCGCAAGACCGTGGTGATCATTCGCACCCGTTCCTTTTGGCTTCCGATCGTAACGCACTGGCGAGCCCAGGCGCCGGCCCCTGACGTATCCAGCTTACATCTGTTTGGGGAGAAACCGGTCTCCCGGCGGGTACCCGGCGCGAAGGCTGGCTTGCCAGCGTTGGTCCGGGCGAGGCTGAGGGTCCCGCAGTCGCTGGTTAGCGCCTCCATACTGACCCGGGCGGTGTTGTGCATCGGCTTCGCGTTCATCCCGGCGGCATGTGGCTTGCTCGAAACAGGCCCGCAAGGCCCACCCGGCCCCGATCGCGACACCGGGCGACTGCCCACCACATGACCAAGCCCTCATGCTGGCCCGGCGGACCGTTCGTGGTTGAGCGCGAGCAGGCGGGCGAGGATGGTGTCCTCCTCGACGGTGTCCGGATCGGGGTCGTCCCAACCGTAGGCGGCCCAGACAGCGCGGTTGAGTCGCGCGTGGGCGTGCTGCAGCCAGGTGGGGCGCTGATTGTAGAGGTTGGTCAGGGTCCGTTTCTTCAGTTCGGCCTCGGTGGCGCCCTCCGGGTCGAGCCAGTTGCGCCGGAGCCGGTCGAGTTCAGCCGCCGCCGCACCGATCTCGATCACGCGGGGATCGTCGACCGGCTCCTGGCCCGGCGGCCATGGCAGCGGGAAGGTTTCAAAGCAGGTCGTTGGTGTGTAGCGGGGATCGTTGCCTTTCCCCAGCCAGGTCCCCATCCGCAACGACCAGACCTCATGCGCCCGCGAGTGCAGCACCCCGAAGAAGTAGTCGTCATCCCGCGCAAAGACAACGAGTTGGCCATCAGGAACAACGTTCGAGTCTAGCCATACGAACAACCGATATTTAGCCACCCGCGGCGAGACAAGATACCGACGAAGCCCAGCAATGCTAGATCGCATTGATGCTTGGACTTCAGTATGTATCCACCAAAGTCGCCTACGTCGCTCGCGAGGGTTAGTATCTCTGGTGGGTTTCACATTTTGGAGGACATATTCGAACGGAGCTTCGTAGAGTGCAGCATCATCTAGAGACATACTGACTCCGAAGTCGATCACCCACATATGCCTCGGCCGTCGTGTCAAGTCCAGAGAATTGACCCAAGGCTTCACTACATCGCTATTCGGGCGACCATTTGGATTGAGGGGCGATGAAAGAAGGCGACTTGCAGTAGATGAATCTATGTCGAATGGACCTCCCTTGATCTCTCCTTGATAAGCGACTCGGAGATTCTCCTTAAGCTGTTCAGCATTGGTGATATCCACGAGACTAGACAGGTCACTGTTGATTCTGCTAACGGGCTCTCCATTAAGAAAGATCCCACGTTCCTGCCCGGCATCGAAGCCAACTATCGATATTCGGACGGCTGCACCATTGAGAACCCAAGGTTCGTCGGACCACGCCATGAAGATTTCGCCAGTGTTCTTTATGCGCTTAAGCACCTCACGATTAGAACCACCGCGAATCGAATTGGTGGAAAGCAGTCCAGCCCGTTCCGTATCTCCCTCGGCTAACTGGGCACGCGCCTTTTCGAAGAAATAGCAACAAAGATCAGATGCGCCTGGAAGTCGATTGCCGAAGACTTTGAACAACGATTTCACATAGCCATCACTTAGTTCTCTTCGCAGATTTTGGCTCCCCAGGAAGGGCGGGTTGCCGATGATGAAGTCGGCGGCAGGCCATTCGGTTTCGGTGACGGTGCCGTCCTCATGGAAAGTGAGTAGGGCGTCCTGCAGGCGGATCGTTTCAAGCGGGTCGAGGACAGGTTCGCTGATGCCGGTGAAGCCGTTGCCGATCATCCACTGCAGGTAGCCGATCCAGACCGCCACCT
>CAZNQC010000183.1:0-3130 GCA_964574825.1 uncultured Sphaerobacteraceae bacterium
GAGGGCATCATTCCGGCGCTCGAATCGAGTCACGCCATCGCCTACGCTGCGAAGTACGCAAAGGAACTCGGCGCGGGCAAGACCATGATCGTCAATCTTTCCGGCCGCGGTGACAAGGATATGCACACCGTCGCTGAAGCCCTCGGAGTGACCCTGTGACCGAGACCGTCGCCACCAACAGTCGCATCGCCGATACCTTTGCCCGGCTCAAGGATGAAGGCAAGACCGCGCTGATGCCGTTCCACACGGCAGGATTTCCGACCCTGCCCCTGAGCCGGGAGATCATTCGATCGCTGGTCGAGGCAGGCGCCGATCTTGTCGAGATCGGGGTGCCGTTCTCCGATCCGCTGGCCGACGGTGCCGCCGTGCAGGGAACAGGACAGATCGCCCTCGAGAACGGCACCACGCCAGCGGACTGCATTCAACTGGTGCGTGACCTGCGGTCGGATGGCATCACCGCGCCATTGCTGCTGATGGGGTACTACAACCCGATCCTGAAATACGGGATCGACCGCTGGGTCGCGGATTCGGCCGCAGCCGGAGTCGATGGATTCATCGTGCCCGATCTTCCGGCAGAGGAAAGCGATGCCCTGCGCGCCGCTTGCCAGCAGCATGGTCTCGACCTGATCTTCATGGTGGCTCCCACCAGCACCGATGCGCGGTTGCAGATCGCCGCCGACAAGGCATCGGGCTTCATCTACTGCGTCGCGGTGGCCGGTGTCACCGGTGCCCGGGCCAACCTCGCTGCCAACCTCGGCGAGTACATCGGCCGGATCCGTGCTCACACCGACCTCCCCCTGGCGGTTGGGTTCGGCATCTCGAAGCCGGAGCATGTGCAGTCGGTGGGGGAAATCGCTGATGGCGCAATCGTTGGCGCGGCCCTGATCGGTGCGCTCAACGAAGTCGACGATGACGCCAAACCGGCTCGCGGCGCCGAGTTCATCGCCTACCTGCGCGGCGCATGAGCGACCAGGTCAGTCCCGACGACATTTCCGCCCTCGTCGGGCAGAGCATGATGCTCCGATTCGAAGGGCCGGTGTTCACGGACGAGGCGAAGGCCGCCTTCCGCGAGATTCGGCCGGGTGGCGTGATCTTCTTCGCCGACAACATCACCTCGCGCGAGCAGGTCCACGCGCTGACCGCCGAGTTGCAGGCCGAGGCCCGGTCTCTGGGCATGCCACCACTGCTGATTGCCGCTGATCAGGAAGGCGGAATCGTCTCGCGGTTGCCAGCCGAGATGGTGACCCCGCCTGGCGCGATGGCCCTTGCGGCGATTGGTGACACCGGCGAGATCGAGCGAGCGGCACGCATCACCGGCCGGCAGCTGCGCGAGGTTGGCATCAATGTCGATTTCGCACCGGTCGTCGATGTCAACAACAATCCGGAGAACCCGGTCATTCGCACGCGGTCCTTCGGGGACACGGTTGACCAGGTCATTGATGGCGCGCTGGCGACCATCGACGGGCTGACTGCCCAGCAGGTGATCTCCTGCGTCAAGCACTTTCCGGGGCATGGCGACACCAATGTCGACTCGCACCTCGGGTTGCCGGTGATCCCCCACTCACTCGACCGGTTGCACGCGATCGAACTGGCACCGTTCAAGGCAGCGATTGCCCACGGCGTCCCGGGCGTGATGACGACGCACATCGTCTTCCCGGTGCTGGACGAGCATCCGGCGACACTCTCCCACCGCATCCTGACCGGTTTGCTGCGGGAGGAACTGGGCTTTGAGGGGTTGATCTTCACCGATTCCCTCTCAATGGACGCCATCGATCAGCGCTACGGCCTTGCCGACACGGCGATTCGCTGCAAGGCCGCCGGAGTCGATGTGCTGGAATCGAACGAAGCGCTCGCCAAGCAACTGGTCCGCTTCCGGGCGCTGGTCGATGCCGTGAAAACCGGCATCCTCGCCGAAGAGATCTTCTCCACCACGGTTGAGCGGCTGACGGTGGTCCGTAAACGATTCGGGTTGGCAGAACCGCTGTCCAACCTGCCGCCGTTCGATCCGGCCATCCGGACCGAGGCTGAACGGATCGCCGAACGGACGGTCGCCGTGGCAGGCGGAGGTGGGTTCAGTCCAATCGAACGCGACTCGCGGGCATTGATCGTGGACTTCCAGCGGCTCCGAAGCAGTGAAGCCGAAGATCCGTTCAACCGGGGTGGGATCGTGCGCGACGAGGCCCGCCGGTTACTGCCCGGCACCCGGGTTGCCACACTCAGTCACCAGCCGCAGGGGCACGAGGTGATCCAGGCCGTGCAGGCCGCCCGGTTGGCGTCGACTCTGGTCATCATGACGCGCGATGCGATCGACAATCCGTATCAGATTGACATTGCCCGGCAGGTGATGGAGGGAGCACCTTCCGCCACCCGTGTCATTCACGTGGCCTTGCGAGGCCCCTACGATGCAGGGGCATTGGGCGAGGTTGATACCACGCTGCTGACCTTCGGCGATCCAGCGGTGACGCTGAAAGCGCTGGTGGGAATCCTGGCCGGCATCGCACCGCCAACGGCAACCGCTCCGGTGGTCCTCCAGGAATCACCGTCCTCCTGACGGTTAGCTGGCAACACTCGACGCCTCTCAACTACCTGGTTCACCTGACCATCCGGACAGGGATCGATCCTGCGATTGCACGTCGTAGACATGATACTCAGTATCAAGACATTTCGATCGATCAGGAAGGAACCCCGTGTCCCAGTTGCCATCGACACCCGTCGGCCATGACGTGCTCATCATCGGCGGTGGATTCGCCGGTTCGAGTGCGGCAGTCGCGCTCAGCCGAGCCGGTCGGTCCGTGCTCGTCATCGACCACGATTTGCCACGCAACCGGTTTGCCAGCCACGCCCACGGCTACCTCACTCGTGAAGGAGTGTCGCCTGCGGACCTGCGCGACATCGCTCAGGCCGAGGCGAAAGGCTACGGGACCACCTTCCTGGCTGATGAGGTCGTCGAAACAGCCGTTGCCGACGATGGACGCTGGGTAGAGGTTGCCCTGGCGAATGGTGAGCGACATGCGGGTCGGCGCCTGTTGGTGACGACCGGGCTGACCGATGTGCTGCCTGACATTCCCGGCGTGGCGGAACGCTGGGGACAGGACGTGATCCACTGTCCCTATTGCCATGGCTACGAGGT
>CAZNQC010000183.1:3230-8006 GCA_964574825.1 uncultured Sphaerobacteraceae bacterium
GCCAGTCCGATGGCGCAACTGGCGGCCGCCGCAGCCGGGGGCTCGATGGCGGCCGGAGCGATCAACATGAGCCTGGTCGAAGAGGACACCGAGCTGGCGATCGCATCCCGGCGGGCCACGACCAGATCCTGATCACGCGCCAGAGTCATCCTTCTCCGTCGAAAGTGTCGGTGCTGGCTATTCAGGCGAAGAAGTCAGCGTCTTCCGGTGCCAGATACTGGCTGGCTTCTTCAACGCGGAAAGCCACGCCCATACCGGGCCGATCGGGCACGTCGCAGAAGCCGCCACGGATTTCTGGCACCCCCTCAAGGATGTCGTACCACCAGGCGGGGCGTCCGCTTGGTGCTTCGAAGGCAATGTAGTTGTCCGGCAAGGTGGCGCTGACCTGGACGAGCGTCGCGAGACCGAGCAACCCGTCGGCCGTGCCATGCGGGGCCATCAGGATGCCGTGGAGGTCAGCATATTCGGCGATCCACTTCAACTCCGCCAGGCCACCAACATCGAGCGGGTCCGGACCAACGATATTGACCGCGTGGCCTTCGATCAGACCCTTGAAGTTCTGACGCAGGTAAATCTGTTCGCCAGTGTGGATCGGCGTGGAGGTGGCGCGGGTCAGCTCACGGTAGACGTCGGCGTTGACGTACGGTGTGTAGTCGCCGGTCAGCATGTCTTCCAGCCAGAGGAAATGCTGCGATTCGACTGCCTGCGCGAACCGGATGGCATCCGGCAGGGTCCAGCCGGGGCCGCAATCGAGCGCGATCCCGATTTCGGGCCCCACGGCCTCCTTCGCTGCGGTGACACAGTCGATGACGTGGTTGAATCCTCGTTCGGTAAGCGGACCTCGATTGAGATAGGCATAGTGATGGGCGGTGGTGTCGAGGTCCTTGTAGTGGAAGTTCGGCACATCGCGCGGCATGCCCGAGTGATAGGCGATGCCCAACTTGATGATCTCGAAGCCTTCGGGTGTGGACGAGAGATCAATGGCAGCCTGGGCGTAATCCGCTGGTGACGAACCGGTCATCTGCGTGCGATAGGCACCGTTGTAACACCGTACCCGATCGCGGACCTTGCCGCCGAGCAGCTTGTAGACTGGCAGTCCAGCCGCCTTGCCGGCAACATCCCAGAGCGCGACCTCGATGGCACTAACGACCGCACCCCACGGCTTGAACGCACCACGACTCCGGATCGTGCGCAGCACGCGCTCGACGTCGGTCGGGTCCTGGCCGATCAGGGCCGGGGCGACCATCCGGATCGCCGCCACCAGATAAGGTTTGGTCCATTCAACCTGGCCGTAGCCGTCAACCCCTTCGTCGGTCACGATGCGCACGATGGGATGGTCGCCGATCAACGCGCATTTGACGTCCGTGATCTTCATCCGCCATTCCTTTCGGCGTCGCCTGTCACCAGGCAGCGACCGGTACCGCAAACGAGCTCATCACGCGTCGAAAAACCCGGCATCCTCCGGGGCGAGATAGTGCAGGGCGGCCTCCACGTTGAAGGTGATCCCCATGCCGGGCAGATCGGAGACCTCAATCTGGCCATCGACGATGACCGGGGCGTTGTGCACGATGTCGGGCCACCACGGCGTCTTTGGCGCCGGGCATTCGAAGGCGATGTAGTTGTCCGGCAGGGTCGCGCAGACCTGCACCAACGCCGCCATGCCGAGCAGACCATTCCCGGTGCCATGCGGAGCCATCAGGATTCCGTGCAGATCGGCGTATTCGGCGATCCACTTGAGTTCGGCGATGCCACCAACGTCACCGGGATCAGGACCGACGATGTTGACGGCGTGGCCTTCGATCAGGCCCTTGAAGTTTTGCCGGAGGTAGATCTGCTCGCCGGTGTGAATCGGAGTCGAGGTCGCCCGGGTCAGTTCGCGATAGACATCGGCATTCACATAGTGAACGTAGTCGCCGGTAAGCAGGTCCTCGAGCCATATCAGGTGCAGCGGTTCAACCGCCTTTGCGAACCGAAGGGCGTCTGGCAATACCCAGCCTGGACCACAGTCGAGCGCCAGCCCGATGCCGTCGCCCAGTTCTTCCTTGAGCGCGTGGACACAAGCCAGGACGTGATTGAACCCCGCTTCGGTCATCAGGCCACGATTGATGTGCGAGTGGAATTTTCGCTGCTCGTGGTTGCCGTAGAAGAAGTTCGGGACATCGCTGGTCATGGTGGTGTGGAAGGCGATTGGCACCTTCACGATGTCGAACCCTTCCGGCCGGGCCTTCAGCATCCGCGCAAAGGCCGCGTAGTCGTCGACGGTGTGCCCCGTGATCGGCTCCTTGTAACCACCGTTGTAGACCCGCACCCGGTCACGAACCTTGCCGCCGAGCAACTTGTACACGGGAACACCAGCGGCCTGCCCGGCGATATCCCACAAGGCCATTTCGATGGCGCTGACGGCCGCTCCCCACGGCTTGAACCCGCCCCGGCTGCGGATGGTGCGCATCACCCGTTCGACATTGGTTGGGTCCTGGCCGATCAGGGCGTCCTTCAGCATCAGGACGATGGGAACGTAATTCGGTTTGTACGACTCGATCTGGCCGTAGCCGCTGATGCCTTCGTCAGTCAGGATGCGGACGATGGGACTCTCGCCAATCACCGCGCATTTCAGGTCCGTAATCTTCACGTCGCGCTCCTGTCCGGGGATGGCCTGGTTGCCGTTGGCCGAACTTCGATCGTGGTCCGACCCGCACCCTGTCTCTCGGCATCAAGTCCCTGGCTAGTCGTCAAAGAAGTCCGCGTCGGCTTCGGATAGATATTCCTTTGCCGCCTCGATGTTGAACTCAACACCCATGCCCGGGCGGTCCGGCACGGCGATCAGGCCGTCGACCACCGGTGGTCCGTCGAAGCCTTCGGTGATGTCGTACCAGAACGGTTCGAAGCGGGCGGGGTATTCGAAGGCGATGAAGTTGTCGGGCAAGGTGGCGGCCAGCTGGATGTGGGCACCGAGACCGAAGATCCCGTTCGCCGTGCCGTGTGGGGCCATCAGAATGCCGTGGAGATCGGCGTACTCGGCGATCCACTTCAGCTCGGCGACACCACCGACATCGGCGGGGTCTGGACCAATCACGTTGACGGCGTGCCCTTCGATCAGCGGTTTGTAATTCTGGCGCAGGTAGATTTGCTCGCCGGTGTGGATCGGGGTGGTGGTGGAGCGCGTCACCTCGCGGTAGACATCCGGGTTCACGAACGGACTGTAGTCACCCGTGATCATGTCTTCCACCCAGAGCAGATGCAGGTGCTCCAGCTTTTTCGCAAAGCGCAGAGCGTCTGTTTGCGTATAGCCCGGACCGGCATCGATCGCCAGCCCGTAGTCGGGACCGAGTTCTTCCTTGGCCGCCTCGATGCAGGAGACGGCGTAGTTCATGCCCTTTTCGGTCATCAGGCCCCGGTTGGGATAGTGATGCCTGGCACCGACGTGGATCTCCCCATAAAAGAAGTTGGGGAACTCACTGGCCATGGCCGAGTGGAACGATGTTGGGAGCTTGAACATGGTGAAGCCGCCCGGCAACGCCTTCGCATTCCGGGCCCATTGGGCGTACCCCTCGGGGGTGTGCTCGACTCCGGATTCGGCCTGGTAGAAGGTGCGATAGGTGCGGACGCGATCACGCACCTTGCCGCCGAGCAGTTTGTAGACCGGCAACCCGGCGGCTTTGCCTGCGATGTCCCACAAAGCCATTTCGATGGCACTGACGGTGGCGCCCCACGGCTTGAAACCACCGCGACTGCGGATGGTGCGGAGCACGCGTTCGACGTTGGTTGGGTCCTGGCCGATCAGGGCCGGGGCCAGTTGCATGACGACTGGCTGCAGGTAGGGTTTGGGCGTTTCGATCTGGCCCCAGCCGGTGATGCCTTCGTCGGTGGTGATGCGAATGATGGGAGCATTCGCGATCACGGCGCACTTCACGTTCGTAATCTTCACCCGTATTGCCTCCGCTGCAAGAGTTGGTCATCGCGATGGTGGTCGCGACATCCGTTCATCGATTCGTGGTTCTGGTGGGGCATTGTACCGAGCCCTCAGCCTCTGTCCAGATGGATTGGTGAGAGGTTCGGAACCAACAGTGCCGCCAAGGCTGCGTTTGCGTCCGCGATAATTCTCTAATTCGGCAAGTCAGAAATCGTTGAGTTCATAGGCTTCTTCGGGCGTATTTAGCGCGATTTACCGCGATTTACCGCGGAGGTGAGTAAAGAGAAACGAGTAAAGAGTAAAGAGCGTCGGCGGCGGTGCAGGAGCGGGCTGGCGCGACGGGACTCTCGGTAAGAACCAGCCAGGCATCGAGTCTGCCCCTACCTGGGATGGCCCGGGCCAGAGCGGTGCCGGGCCGACCCATTTCCGATCCCTACCTATCGTACGCATCGAAGGGGCAAAATCTCGCCACCTTCCGCGAGATTGCTCGTTCGTACACTGCGGCGGAGGGTGCAGAGGGCTGATCGACTGGCATTCCGGATCTCGGCAGGGCTCTTCCGCGCAACATGCCGGGACGTTGCGCAAACTGGCCCTCAGCGTGCTCAAGCAGGATCCTGGCGCGCAGAGTCTGAGGGCCAAACGACGGCAGGCGGGCTGGGACGACCACTACCTGGCCCGGGTGGTGGGTCTGCCCACGCCACCATCCGCTTGATGCGGCCCATATCAAGGACGTGCGATAGCCCTGATCAGAGGTGACTGCCCTCTGGCGACATGCCGTGTTCTTCGATATGATTTCGATGGAAGGGACCAAATCACCGCAACGACCGGACCACGCTGGATTGCAGGCAATCCACGCCCGGAGGGAT
>CAZNQC010000184.1:0-6055 GCA_964574825.1 uncultured Sphaerobacteraceae bacterium
TTGCGGGGTGAGCCGCGGTTGATCGCCAGCACCATCCCGGCGGCAACCAGGCTCAGATACCCGGCACTGGTGAACGCCAGCACGTAATCACCCTGTTCCGTCCGCAGCACCCCGGCGACGTAGGCCGCGAACGCCGCGCCCAACTGGTGCGCCGCAAACACCCAGCCGTAGACCAGGGCCGCGATGCCGATCCCGAACGATTGCGTCGCCACGGCCACGGTTGGCGGCACGGTCGCCACCCAGTCCAGCCCATAGAAGACGATGAAGGCGATCATCGCGAACTGCGGCAGGTCGAAGACGAACGGCAGCAGAATCAGCGAGAGCCCACGCAACCCGTAGTACATGAAGAGCAGGCGGCGCGGATCGAAGCGGTCGGTCAGCCAGCCGGAAGCCGTCGTGCCGATGATGTCGAAGATGCCGATCAGGGCCAGCAGGTTGGCGGCGGCAATCTCGGTCATCCCGTGGTCCATTCCGGCGGGAATGAAATGCGTGCCGATCAGCCCGTTGGTGGTTGCCCCGCAAATGAAGAAACTTCCCGCCAGCAGCCAGAAATTCCGGGTGCCCACCGCCGCGCCAAGCGCCCCGAACGCCGCCGCAATCGGGTTCTGGCGGGAAGGGGCAGACGCTTCCTCGCCAGTTGCGCCATAGCGCAGCAGCCCGAGGTCTTCCGGCCGGTTGCGGGCGAAGATCAGCACCAGTGGAATCACCGCAACCGTTGCCACCGCAACCGTGATCGAGACGGCTTTCCAGCCCTGATGTGACGCCAGCCAGGCCAGCGCGGGCAGGAAGGCGAGTTGCCCGGTCGCGCTGGCCGCTGTCAGGACACCCATCACCAGGCCGCGTCGCGCCACGAACCAGCGGGTGGCGACCGTCGCTGCCAGGACGGTCGCCATCGAGCCCGCGCCGAGCCCGACCGCTACGCCCCAGAGCAGGTAGAGCTGCCACGGTTCGGTCATGAAGATTGTCAGAAATGCCCCAACCGAGATCGTGATCAGTGCCGCGGTCAGGACCTTCCTGATGCCCCATCGCTCCATCATCGCGGCGGCGAACGGCCCCATGAATCCGAACAGGATCAGGTTGATCGAGACCGCCAGCGAAATCGTCGCCCGGTCCCAGCCGAACGCCTCCTGCAGCGGCACGATCAGCACGCCCGGCGCCGAGCGGAACCCGGATGCCGCCAGCAGCACCACGAAGGTCAGCGCCGCCATCACCCAGGCGTAGTGCAGATTGCGCGGGGTGCGGGTCATCATGCGGGGGTGTCCTGGGTGGGGCGAACGGTGGTGACGAGGGTTTCCAGGTCGTCGAGCAGGCGGTCGACCCACTCAACGCCCATCTCGGTGATGACCTGGTCCTGGGCGGAGCGCCAGAGCGGGCGGGCCTCGGCGATGCGCTCATGCCCGGCGGCGGTGAGGTTGACGGTTCGGGTGCGCCGGTCCTTGCCGGGCCGGATTTCGACGAGGCCATCGCGTTCGAGCGGGGCGAGCACGCGGGAGAGGGTGGTGCGGTCCAGCACCTGGGCCCGGGCGAGTTCACCGAAGGTGACATCGGCGGGAGCCCGCGAGAGCATGGAGAGCAGGGAGTATTGCGTGATGTTCAGGCCGGTCGGGCGCAGGGCGTCGTCGTAGAGCCGGTTGAGGGCGCGATCGGCGCGGCGCAGGGCGGTGGGGGCACAGGTGGTTTGCGACCAGGGTTTGTCGGACACGCTTCACTCCAGCTGGATAGGTGCATATGCACGTTTGCGAAGAATAGGTGTGGCGACTCCCGGTGTCAAATCGGACTGGGTGCATTTGACGGGCCTGTGTGGGACGGGTAGCATGCTGGCACAACATGCCCTGGGACAGATGACAAACGCGGTGTCGCAAGACGCTATCGTGCCCAGGGCCGAGAGGCAATGATCGTTTGTCCGGGAATGAGGTGGGCGCAGATCGAGAGATCTGTGCCTTTCTGTTTGTCTCCGGCCGGTTGCACATGACCGGTCGTCGCCGGTCATGGCTGTGGCCATGCCGGCAGAAACGGCAGGTACCTCATGGCCCTCTCCCTCGTCGGCCGGATACGGGATGTTCGCGACACCCGGTCGCTCTCGCTTTTCCTGGCGCTTGGCATCAACGCCTTCGGCGCCGGCATGTTCTTCCCGTTCGCGTTCCTCTACTACCAGGCTGCTACCAACCTGTCGGTCGCGGCGATCGGTCTCGCCATCACGGCGGCGACCTGCGTCACCCTGGTGGCCAACCCCGTCGCCGGGATCCTCGTCGACCGGTTCGGCTCGCGACGGATCGTGGTGCTGGCGCTCTGTCTGGAGGCAGTCGGATTCGGCGGCTACCTGGCAGTGTCGTCGGCCTTGACCCTGTTCGGCGCCGCGTTGGTCGCCACCGCCGGCACGCGCGTCTTTTTCGCCTCGTTCTCGACATTGATCGCCGAGTCGGTCGCCGATGGTGACCGGGACCGCTGGTACGGGTTGGTGGGCGTCACGCAGACGGTCGGGGCCAGCCTGAGCGGGTTGCTGGCCACCCTGATGATCGGCTCGATCGGGCTTGGTGGCTTCCGGGTCATCATTCTGACGAACATCGGCTGCCTGCTGCTCTCGGCCTGGCTGATCCAGCAGGGTAAATCCGTGCGGGAACGCCCACCGGCTGGCTCCGCAGGCGTCTCCTACCGGGATGTCTGGCGCGACCGGCCGTTTCTGCTGCTGGTCGGCAGCAACCTGCTCTTCGTGTGCTGCGCGATGCTGATGGGGATCGGATTCGTGATCTACGCAACGGAGGTGCTGAACGCTCCGCTCTGGTCGCTGGGCGTGATCGGGGTGGTGCAAACGATATTGACCGTCTGCCTGCAAACCCGGGTCACCTGGATGATGCGGAATGTGCGCCGCACGCGCAGCATTCTGGTGGCGAGCGCGATCTGGCTGGTGGCCACGCTCGCCTTCGCTGCCGGGATCTTCGTGCCGGGTGCCGTCATCGTGTTCTACCTGTTGCTGGCGTGCCTGGTGTTCACGGCGGCCCAGTGGTTTTACGGTCCGGCCTCCCGCGCGTTGGCGGCGGGCATTGGCCCAGCGGCTGCCCGCGGAAGGTACATCGCGACTTTCGAGTTGTCGTGGGGCGTGGCGGCGGCGATCACACCGGCGATGTTTGGACTGCTCTATGGCTGGACCCCGGTGGCGCCCTGGTTGGTGATGGCGATGCTGGTGGTGCTGGCTGGCGGCCTGGTGCTGCTGGCCGAGCCCGGTATACCTCTTACCGACAACCGGCCCGTGCGTGATACGCGCGTGCGCGAATAGGGGGCTGATCGACTCGGGTGCGGGCGGACCCGAGGCCGGTTGGACATCCTGCGTACCTTCGAGAACCAGGGCAGGTATTGTCCGCCCCGTCTCGCAAGGCGGGCTCCGTGACGGCCCGCAGGGTGTACGAACGGCTTTTTTCGGATTTGGTGGCGAGATTCGGGCTGCTCGATGCGTACGATAGGGTAGAGATAGAACATATGTTCTATTCTTTCGCCTGTTTACCATTGAGGAGCTGCTCCCATGCTCGTCGCCGGTCCCTGGATGACCTCTCCCGATCTCTCCGCCTGGCCGCCCGCCACCCGCACTCCCGCCGATGATGCCCGGGTGGCCGCCTATGCCGCCGCCCTCGCCTTCTTCCACGGTGACCAGTGGACCGCCCCGCCGCGCCGGGGCGAAACCCGCCTGGTTTTCAATTACGCCCGTGCCCTGATCCGGAAAACCGCCAGCTACGTCTTTCCCGGTCAACTGGCAGTCTCGGCGCTGCCGGTGGCGGACACCCCGTTTGCCCGGGAGGCCGCCAACCTCGCCGAACGCCTGCTGGCCTCCCTCGCCACCGACCTCGACCTGGCCCGGCTCGACCAGCAACTGGCGATCGATGCCGCTGTGCTGGGCGATGCCGCGCTCAAGGTCACCTGGGACCAGCGGCGGAATCGTCCGCGGGTGGCGCCGGTCGATCCTGCTGCCCTCGTCGCCGAGTGGGCACCCGACGATCCGCGGCAGGTTGAGCGCATCGTCCACGCCTACGCATTGACCGGGCTCCAGGCGCGTCGCCTCTTCCCGGACCTCGATCTCTCCGCGCTGGATCCGGAAGGGACCGTGCCGGTAGTGGAGGACTGGACCGATGCAACCTGGGGCCTGCGGATTGCCGGGCAGCACGTGCGCACCGTGCCAAATCCCTACGGCTGGATTCCCTACCTGGTGGCCGCCAACAATCCGCGCCCGCTCTCGTTCTGGGGGCAGTCGGACCTCACCGACCTGATCGACGTTTGCCGCGAAATCAACCAGCGGATGACGGTGCTGGCCAAAATCCTCGAACTCTCCGGCGCCCCGATTGCCGTGCTGGAGAACGTCCACGGGTCGGAGGGGATATCGGTGGGGCCGGGCGCGAAGTGGGAACTGCCGGAAGGGGCGAAAGCCTACCTGCTCGACCTGTTGCAGGGCGGCGGCTCGCAGATGCACCTCGATTACCTCGACCGGCTCTTCCGCATTCTGCATGACCTGAGTGAAACCCCGCGCACGGCCTTCGGCGACTCCGGGCGCGATCTTTCCGGAGCAGCGCTGGAGGTCGAAATCCAGCCGTTGGTGCAGAAGGTCGAACGCCTGCGCCGGATGTGGGACGGCGTGTTCACCCGCCGCAACGCGATGCTGCTGGATCTGCTCGAACGGTTTGGTGGCCATCCGCTGCATGGCGTGCGGCAAACCACCACCATCTGGCCGCCCGTGTTGCCCAGCGACCGCGAAGGTGCCGTGCGCAACGCGGTCTCCCTGGTCGAAAGCGGCATCCAGAGTCGTCGCAGCGCCATCGTCGCGCTTGGCGGCAACGACCCCGAAACCGAACTGGCGGCGATTCGCGCCGAACGTGACCTCTCCGCTCCGGCTCCGGCCACCATTGAAAGGACCCCGGCATGACCACCCGGCTCGATTTGCGCGTGATTCTGCGCCGCCGTCTTTCCGATACCAACACCAACCCGCTCTGGGAGGACGATTTTCTCAACGACGCGATTACCGAAGGCATCCGTCGCTACAGCACGCCCGTGCCGCGCCAGGCGGTGGCAGCCCTGCATGTGCTGGCCGGGACGCGGGAGATCGAGCTGCCGACCATGATCAACGCGATGCGGGTCGTTCATGTCTTCGACGATCGCGGGGTGCCGTGGCGGCGCTGGGAGGAGAGCAACGATCCTCCGCCCTCGCCGACCGGGTTTGCCGAGCTTCCGGCCGTGTGGCGAGCCTGGAGCACCAGTGTGATTCTCGGCACTCCCGCCCCGCGCACGGGAGTCTGGCGCCTGGAGTATTACGCCAACCGGCTCGAACCGATCGACGATCTGCTTGACCTCGATATCTCCCCCGGAGACGAGGATCTGGTGCTGGCGTTGGCATTTGCCGTGGCCTTGCATCGTCGCGCGGTGGCCGAAGGCAAGCGTTACAACGGCCGCTCGGGAGTTCATCCGATTGCTGCGGCCGCGCGCACGGCCCAGGCCGACGCCGACCGGTTGCTCTGGCGCCGGTTCCGCAACGCCCGCTCCGGCACCCTCACCAACACGCTGTCATCGTAGGGTGCCCCACGCCTCTTCTCTGTCCGCACACCGATCCCCGGAGAACCACCATGCGTACTCGTCCCACTGCCGGTATTTCGCCCGGTTTCAAGTCTCGACCAACCGAATCACGAACATCCGTAACATCCGCCCCAGCCACGTTCCGCCAGCGGGTGGAGGATGTGCTGGAGCCGGTCTACACGCTCGTCGCTCGTGTCTTCCGTACCGCCCAATGGGTGCTGGTTCGGATCGCGCTCCGCTATCCGGTGCAGTGGTTTGCCTGGCAGACCGCTGCCGATGAGCGCACCTGTCCCGAATGTGGCGCGATGCAGGGCCGCACCTGGCCGGAGGATCGTCCCGGACCTGCGCCACCGCTCCACGTCAATTGCCGCTGCCAGGTGATGCCGCACCACACCGAGTGGCGCACCCGCTACGTGCCCACCTGGCAGCAGCGGATCGTTGCCGGGCAGGCCTGGGAGTGGACCCGTACCGGCTGGGCCTGAATCCTGCGTGCCACGCCAACCGG
>CAZNQC010000184.1:6155-7897 GCA_964574825.1 uncultured Sphaerobacteraceae bacterium
GGGGTTCTCGGCTCCCGTGACCGCATCGCAACCTCACCGGAGGAATGTCGCGGGAGTCTGTGAACCCTCTCTTCCCGTCTCCAATTCACACCCCACCAGAAAGGACGTTTTCCCATGACCCAGTCGTCCGACATCATCCTCAACGGCGACCCCTACATGCTGGTTGCCACCTCCGGCCGCGAAGGCTACCGCCGCTCGCAGGACGGCATCGACGAAGGCCGGACTGGCCGCGTCACCCAAACCGATTTCTTCGGTGGAACTGGTCGTGCCCTCCAACTCGAACGTGACCGTGGGTTCGCCTCGCTCGAAGTCGGTCCCGCGCTCGGGGGCCAGGGGGTTGCGCCGTGGCCGTTCATCGACACCCTCACCCTTCCGCCCGGTGTCCCGCTCGGCGACCGGACCGGCGAATACCCTCACGCCATCATTCGCGACCATCTCTACCTCGGCATCGGGCAATACCTCTACCGTTCGGCCGCATTGAGTGGTGGGACGTGGTCAGCGCCGGTGCAGGTCTACGACGCCGGGGTGGGCAACACCATCTGGTCGATCGTGGCTTATGGCTGGAACATCCTGCTTTCGTTTGGCGACACGAAGGACATCACCCACGGTCTCTATCCCGATTTCACCAGTCCGGCGGTGCTCTTCGCCGGAGCGCGTGGCTATCACATGGTTGCCTATCAGGGATTTGCGATCTGGGCCGATGCGCGGGGACCGGGAGTGGGCTACCAGAACATGATCCAGATGGTGACCGGCACCGGCATCCAGAGCCGTCGCACCGCCTCGCCAGTTCGCCGCATCACCACCGCCCAGGCCGAGGTGGTCATCGCCACTCAGGATGCCGTCTACACCTACGCCGGGCGGGTGGCCGAAACCACCATTCCGAACGCCTCCCCACCGCCGGATGATATGGAGGTCGAACGCTGGACCGGCGACGTGACACCCTTCTTCCAGCACGGGATCGCCACCTTCCCCGACGATTTCCGCTTCCTGCTCGGATTCGGTGGCCGCACCTACGCCTGGCTGGCCGGGATGGTGCTGGAACACGATCCGAATGGCGACCGGGCCGGTTGGCGGGAGACCGGTTTGGGTGGCGCGCGCTGCTTCGGGGCCTGTGTTGCCGCCGGGTACCTCATCGTCTCGCTGCTGACCCACGATGACCGTTCGCAGGTCTGGGCCTGGGATGGCGCGGGTTGGTGGTGCCTGGTCGATCATGCCGCCAGTGCCGCGACCTGGCTGACCCCGGTGCCGCTCGGCGGGCTGGATGGGTTCGATGTCGGCATCTTTCGGGAAGGCTCGCGTGACCTGAAGGTGATGCGCCTGCTGCCACGGTCGCCCCTCCAACCGGCCGTGCCAGCGATTGCCGCCACCCCCTCCTACGTCACCTCGATGATCGATGCCGGGGAACGGGACAAGGCGCGGGCGTGGCGCAAGATCGGCGCGACCTTCGCCACGCCCCAACCGCTCGGCAATCCCGTCTCGACTGATCCGGTCACTGTCCACCTCGACTGGTCGACCGATGCCGGGGCGACCTGGCAGGTGGCCGCGAGCCACACTGCCACGGCCAACACCCGACCCCAGAACACGTTCGAACTGGCCGCGCCATTGAGTGGGGCGGTCGATCCGTGGCTGATGCTGCGGGTGCGTTGGAGCAGCACCTTCGATTGGGCGCCGGTGCTGACCGGTCTCTGGGCGGAATACGAGGTGATGGAGTCACCAGCGCGGCGGCGGCGCTGGCAGATGAC
>CAZNQC010000185.1:0-3767 GCA_964574825.1 uncultured Sphaerobacteraceae bacterium
CCTACCTATCGTACGCATTGAGGAGGCGAAATCTCGCCACGTTTCGAGAAATTGGTCGTACGTACATCCTGGATGTGCGGAAGTGCCGCCACCAACCAGTCCAGGATGTCCGGAGGCGAGGGTGCTGGCGCGTCTACCAGCACCCTCGTTTAGGGTAATCGGCAATGGGGCCGGGCGGACAACAGCCGCTCGTTCGCTGCGCGCAACACTTCGTGCCTGATCGCGGCAGGTCCGCCCCTTCCCGATATGTTCACGAATCGTCTCTTGCCAGGCACCCTTGGCTCTGTCAATCCGTTCCCTAGTCCATGTGGATCAGGTCACGGGTGGCATTGTTGAGCTTGATCGCTCCGTCCTCGGTGCAGACAACCGTGTCCTCGATCCGGACGCCGAGATTGCCTTCGAGGTAAATGCCTGGCTCGTCGCTGAACGTCATCCCGGCTTCGAGGGGGAGTTCGTTCCCCTCCACCAGGTATGGCTCTTCGTGGACCTCCAGGCCAAGACCATGACCGACGCGGTGGATGAATGCCTCTCCGTAGCCAGCATCCGAGATCACCTTGCGGGCCGCCCGGTCGATTTCCTGCAGCGGCACGCCCGGTTTCACGGCAGCGAAGGCGGCCTCGTTGGCTGCCAGCACTGTCGCATAGACCTTGCGGAACTCCTCTGTCGGCGAGCCAACGAACACCGTACGGGTCATGTCCGAGTTGTAACCGTTCAGGTTGCCGCCCCAGTCGAAGATGACGGCGTCACCTTCCTGAATGACCCGATCCCCGGTGTGGTGATGCGGCGACGCGGCATTCGGTCCGCTGCCGCAGATACCCCAGACGCGCTTGACGCCCCGCTTCTCGGTCAGGTCGGCGAGGCGGCGCATGGCCTGAGTCTCGGTGAGACCGCTGATCGGGCCACCTTCGATGAATTCCTCCCAGGCCTCATCAGTCAGACGGCTGACTTCGGCCAGGGCATCGACTTCGGCCTGGTCCTTGATCATCCGGAGTGGCCGGATCACCGGAGCGGCTTCGATCCAGTTCACACCGGTCAGGGTTGATTGCAGGCGAAGCAGGAAGGCCGACCAGAGATGATTGCCGACCGCGACCTGCTTGCCGGAGACGTCGCCGATCGTCGCGGCCGCGAGCGCTGCCGCGTCTTCGCCATCGGACCAGGTGTGAAGGGTCATCAAACGCGCTGCATCGCCCACCAGCGGCGCTTCGAGGACGGGAACCACGAAGGAGGGTTTGCCTTCGGCGGGGACAACCAGCAGGTTGAGCCGCTCGCTGAGATGGGCATCGAATCCAGTGAGGTAAAAGAGGTCGGCGCCCGGGCCGAAAAGGGCCAGGTCGATCCCGTTCGCTTTCAACTCGTCCTGCAAACGGGCGATGCGCTCGGCATGAAAATCAGTGGTCAATGGAGATTCCTTTCGCAGTCAGCGGCGGTCGGCTGTCACGCCACTTATCGCAGAATCCGACAGCATCGTCCATCCCTCTCGATTGCTGGGCGGAACCCTGCCGGGTCGAGTGACACCTCCCCAGGCAGGCCGATCAGACCTCCGGAGTTGCCGCCGGTGATGCAACGGGAGAGGCGATCGGCGTGGCCGCCGGAGTTGCGGCAGGAGATGGAGTTGCGGGAACCGGAGTCGGTGTGGGTGGCAGCGGAGTCGGCGTGATGATCGACGCGTCCTCGGTGTGCCAGAGCGCCCACGAGTTCCACGACTGCCACATCTTGTTTGGTTGGAACCCCGCCACATCGGGCCGGATCAGGACGGGCTGCTTCGGGAATCCCAACCAGAGGGCGAAGAGATCGTCGTTGGTGACTTGCTGGATGATCTGGAGCTGGGCCCGCATCTGGTCGACCTCGACAGAGTTGAGGTAGGTCATGATGGCCTCATCGACCGCTGGGTTCCAGTAGCCCCCAGGATTCCAGCCAGCCAGGTTGCGGCGAATGCTCCAGGCCGAGCCCACCAGATCGAACTCATTGAAGGCCGGATACTGCGTGAGCTGAATGGCGATCAGATCGTAGTCGAACACGTTGATCCAGCGATTCGTGTAGTCCGCTGGTGAGAGGCGCTGAATCTCCAGGGCCAATCCCACCTCCCGCAGGTTGGCATCGAGACCGTCCAGAATCGCGAGGAAGCCTGTATCGGCGTCGTCGCGGACGATGCAGGTGAACGCTCCGCGATCACCGGAGGGACTGTCGAGGACCCCGTCTCCGTCCCAATCGACCCACCCGTTGTCCGCCAGCAAGCGTCGTGCCGCGTCGATATCCCGTGGTGGATTCTTCACGTCAGGGTCCACGGCCCACGGTTGGGTCATGAAACCGGCTCGCTCGACCTCGATCATGCCGCCGAAGATTGATTCGGCATAGGCGGTGCGGTCGATGGCGAGGTTCAGGGCCTCGCGAATGCCGGGCAGGGCCATGGTGCCGGGTTCATTGCGCAGCGGATTGGCGAAGTTGAAGGCGGCAAAATACGAGATGGTCGAGTCGGCTACCACCAGGAAGCCCGGCTCGTTGAGATTGTCCTCAACGTCGCGGCCGGGGAACGGCCAGATCAGGTCGGTCTCGTCATCTTTCCATCGATCGAACTGCTTGTCGAAGTCTGGTTCAGCCACGAGGGTGAGGCTGGCCGCCCACGGAACGGCGCCAAAATGCTGCTCGTTTGGCCGGAACTCCACTCGATCGTCGTCGCGTGAAGTGATGATCCAGGACCCGGTGCCGATTGGTTGCCCGTCGCCGAATTCCATGCCCGAGAGCGTCCGCTCGCCGGGACCCTTGCTGAGCCAGTGGCTCTCCCATTGGGCGCGCTGGAAGATGGGCAGGTTGGCGGCGTTGAACGGGAAGTTGCCATCGGGTTCATCGAAGATGATGCGCACGTGAAGATCATCCACGGCTTCAACATCCCGCACCACCGCCAGCAGGAAGGAAACGGCGCTGTCGTAATCGTCTCGATAGCAGAGCAGGGAGAATCGCACATCCTCGGCGGTGAACGGCGAGCCGTCATGCCAGGTCACGTTCTCACGCAGGACGATATCCAGCGAGAGGCCATCGTCGGCAAACGTCCATGACCGGGCGAGCCAGGGCTTGGGTTCCAGGGTGACCTGGTCGGCCCAGACCAGGGGGTCGAGATAGGAGACCATCACCCCGAAATCCTGCAGGAAATGCGTTGGCACGAAGTCATCGAGATAGTCCGGGGCCACGAACATTCGCGGGTCGCCTCCCCTGGCTGGTTGCCCAGCCCACGGCGGGCGTTGATCGGTCACGATCTTGAGGGGATAGTCCGGCACTGGTGTCGGGGAGGGGGTGGCGGCTGGCGATGCTGCCGGACTCGCGACCGGTGATGCGGCGGGACTGGCGTCGGGTGTGGCCTGCTGGGCACGCAGCGTGGCGATGCCCAGCGCCGATCCCGCGGCGAGTGACAGGGCCGCTCGGCGGGAGAGCATCTTTTTCGTCAGGCGGGAAATCGTGTCAGCGGAGGACTGGCGAGACAAGGAGATTCCTTCCGAGGGCTACTGGCAGCAAGCGCCAGCGGGCTGGACGCTGGTTCATGATACTTGTACGCCTGGGGCGGCGCGGTGAGATGTCCCGGTACGGTATCGATGCTGTACGAACGCTATTATGGTCAGATCATGCAGGCGACGACACCCAGGAGACAGGATCGATGGCAGAGAAGCCGGGAGACCCAGCAGACACCAATGAAGAGGTCATTCCGCTGGCCGCGGGTGATTCGGAGATGGACGCCCTGCCCGAGGAATCAGGCCAGGAAACCGGCCAGATCGACG
>CAZNQC010000185.1:3867-7704 GCA_964574825.1 uncultured Sphaerobacteraceae bacterium
GTGTCGGCGAGCGGCCGGTTGACATCATCGCCGATGAGGAGCAGTTGACTACGCCCCCTTCTGCCCTGACGGATACCGGCAGTGATGCTGGTGACACGGCAGCGTTGCCAGGACCGGCGGAGGCAGACGAACCGGCGGCAGAAGGTGCTGGCTGGAAAAACCGGTTTGGCTCGCTCTTCGGCCGGACATCGGACGCTGACGCTGATTCCGATGACCTCACCGGTGAGGTCGAGCCGGGGCCCGAGCGACCTGCCGCGGCGACCACCACGTTGATCGGCATTCGTGGGTTCTTTGATCCAGGAATGAACGGGATCGATACCCGTTTCCTTCGCTACACCGCAGCCATCGCCACGTTGCTGGTGCTGGTGCTGCTGCTCTCCAACCAGGCGGGAGGCGCCCTGATCCTGGCCTCCGCAGTCGTGCCAATCCTGGCCGTCATGCTGCTCACCGCGCATGACGTGCACGAACGTGAGTCCAATCTCCTGCTGACCGGGGTCGGGATAGTTGGTGTTGTCTGTGGCGTTGTGATTGGCCTGATTGCTGCGTGGGTTACCCGGGGCCAGTGGATCGAAGGCGGTCACCTCAATTTCGGCGCGGGCGGATTTGGCGGTCAGTTCGCCGATGGTGCCGCTCCGTTCCTGGTCTGGCTGGTGGTCGGCATTCTGCTGCCTGCGGCCATGGTGGCCGGATTGGCCGCCGCGCCATTGCTGTTGCGACGCTGGCCGCAGTTCGCCAACGAGGTGATGGATGGCATGATCCTGGCCGGTGCGTCGGCAGCGGGGCTGGCCATCGGTCTGGCGGCGGTGTTCTGGTGGCCGATGGTGCTGGGCGACGGACCGCTGATGGACGTTCGTGACTGGACCCTGGTCATTCTTGGGCAAGCGTTGCTTCGCCCGCTGGTGATCACGCTGAGCGGAGCCCTGATTGGGGCGGGCGTCTGGCGGTACATGCTGAATCCCGGTGGCTCGCTGTTGTTGCTGCTGCCCGCGGCGTCCGGCGTGCTGGGCCTGATGGTGTTGTGGATTGGATCACTTGCCACCCAGCCAGGTGGCATCTGGCCCGAGTTTCTGCTGGTGCTGGCCCTCGCGGTGCTGGTGTTTGCAGCTTACCGGCGCACGCTCGATCTCGCGGTCGCGGCCGATCGGACAGCCGTGGGTGCGACCGGTGAGCGAATGGTCTGTCCCACCTGCCATCAGGTGACACCAGTCGGTGCGTTTTGCGCACGGTGCGGCCAGCCGCTGCCGACCCAGGCGGGGGCCGAGGAGTAGTCAGAAAAGAGCGAGGAAACGGCATCGGCCCACTCATTGAGTGGGCCGATGCCATGTTCTTCTCTGAAGCATCTTCACTGGGGTCGCCACCCTGGGAAAGGTAAACGTATCAGGCTGCTGAACCTCTCTCTCGAGGTGAACAAACAGAACCTCGCTCCATCCCCCGGTATTGTTGGGACGGATCTTGATGAACGCCACCGAGTGGTGCATTCGTTGACGGCCAACGAAGGAACATTAGCCGGAGTTGGCTACTGCTCGAGTTCCTGAAAACACTGGAAAGGGAACGATCAATCGATCGCTTCCAGTGACCCACTGTGCCGGACTCTTTTCGGATGATCGGGTTTCCCGATGTCCTGAAGCATCCGGCGGAACGTTGATGCCCCAGTGCTGCACACCCTAGGCTGAGACCCGCTCATTGTCAAGGTTTTGTGACCAAATCCGAGTTGGAACTGCACTGACCAAATCGACCGAAAACCCTACCGTGCTCGAGATAACGAGCAATTCTGCTGGATTCTGTGAATTCGTTCTACATGCCGAACCAGTTACCGGAACACGTCGCCCAGATCGATCACATGATCGACCTTGCGGCTCGGTCCCGTGGTTTGCACGATGGCACTTCCTGTCACCTTCCAGTTGGAGATCACGTCGTCGGAAGGCAGAATACCGGCCACGCGAGGATCGATCGCCGCCACCGAGATGTCGTGCAATTCCTGCCCGAGGTGTGCTTCCCGCATCGAGCGCGCGCTCGGCCAGATGATGACATCCGGGAGCAGGAGTGACTGGTCGCTCGCCCAGGCTTTCAGCGTCGTGAGGGCCGGATCAATGAATCGATCGTTGATGCGCGCCAGAGTCGAGCCTGGCCGAAGGCACATCAAGGTGATCACCGTGCCATCTGGCCTGGTTACCGCACAGTCCCTGAGAAGTACCAGCCGCGCGTCTTCCACGCTCACCCTGCCTGTTGGAATCGATTCGAGCCGTTCTGCTCGCGTGTCACGCAGTGCCTGCCTGCCATCGGCACTGGTGTTGAAACGATGGTGAGGCATGGACGGCACGCCGGCATCCTGAGTTTTGCGGAGATTCCCTTCGGGGCTTCCTACGTAATCGATGCGGCACGTAGGTGAGGATGGAACGCAAACGGCCTCCTGCCACGCGACCAGGCACGTGAACAGGAGGCCGGAAGGTGCGTCTCGGGATCAGGCGATTGCTTCCAGTTCGGTATCGGCGATGGCCACCGGTGGCATCTCGACCAGTGTGTCCGGTGCATCGAAGCCGGAGAGCGCCTCCGCCAGCAGGTGCGCGCGACGCGAGATGTGGCCCAGCTCAGCGGGGGTGATGGTCTGGTAGCCGTCGCTCAGGGCGTTGTCCGGGTCGGGATGGACTTCGAGCATGAGCCCATCGGCACCGGCCGCGAGTCCTGCCATGGCCATCCGGCTGACCAGCGAGCGCCGCCCCGTGCCGTGGCTGGGGTCGACCACGATCGGCAGGTGCGAGACTTCCTTGATCGATGGCACCACGTTGAGGTCGAGCGAGAACCGGAAGGCATGGTCGAAAGCGCGGATTCCGCGTTCACAAAGCACGACGTTGGTGTTGCCGCCGGCCATGATGTATTCGGCGCTCATCAGGAACTCTTCCTGGGTGGCCGCGAAGCCGCGCTTGAGGAGAACCGGCACGTTCGTCTTGCCAACCCGCTTGAGCAGGGGGAAGTTCGCCATGTTCCGCGAGCCGATCTGCAGCATGTCAACGTAGCCGGCGACGAGATCGACCTGTTCGGGCTCCATTACTTCCGTAACGACCGGAAGACCGGTTTCCTGCCGGGCTGCGGCGAGGGCCTGGAGACCTTCCTCACCCAACCCCTGGAAGGAGTATGGCGAGCTGCGCGGCTTGAAGGCACCTCCCCGGAGAATGTTGCCGCCCGCGCGTTTGACGTCATGCGCAATCGCGATCAGATCGGCCTGGGACTCAATGGAACACGGTCCGGCCATGATGACCTGGTCGCCACCGCCGATGCGGACGTTCCCAACCTGAACGACCGACCGGTCACGTGCTTCGAGACTCGCCAGCATGAACGGCTTGTGGATGGTCTGGATGTTGGTGACACCGGGAAGATCGGTGTCTTCTGGCGGGAGGGTGCCCGCGATGCCGACGACCATCCCGCCGCGGCCGTCGGCCATCGCCTGCGCCTGAAGCCCACGCCTGTGCGCCGCGTCCAACAGTGAACTGGGAGTGGTCTCGGTGGCCGAAGCCGAAATGGTGATCAACATGGGACTGTCCTCTCTCCGCCGGAATGGTGTGTGTCCGTTCCCTGACCGATTTCAGGGAAACAAAAAACCGAGGCATGTGCCTCGGTTCCCCCATTGACTTCTGCGTGCGTGCGGCGTTTTGGCTCGTTCAGCCAAAACGCCCCGCCAGCGAAGCTGGGGGGTTCGTAAACCAGTAGTAATAGAACGAGGAATTCCACGAGGAGCTTTGGCTCGCCGCATGGTTCCGCATCTCTACGACTGGTGGGTTCGTTACCGTCTCTTTCATCACGGGCCCAGCCTATCGCCCCGGAAATGGCCTTGTCAAGCCT
>CAZNQC010000186.1:0-7686 GCA_964574825.1 uncultured Sphaerobacteraceae bacterium
GTGCCAGGATCTGTTGGCATTTCCGTTCCAATCGGCTCGGTCGGGTTCTCGGTGCCGTTGGGTTCGGTGGGAATCTCCGTCCCGGTTGGCTCGGTTGGTGTCTCCGTCACCGGAGGCTCGGTTGGTGTCTCCGTCACCGGAGGCTCGGTTGGGGTCTCCGTCACCGGAGGCTCGGTTGGGGTCTCGGTTTCAGTGGGCGGAATCGCCAGCCATTCGACTCGCACACAATTCGACGTTCGCTCTCCCGTCGTGAGCTGGATGCCCACCATGCTGGCGACGTACCGCGTCATCGTTCCGACCGGCCCCGTTGTACCTGTTCCATTTGCCAGGGCACGAGGAGTTCCACTGCAGTCACCAGCGGGATACCAGAGCACGGCATAGGGTTCAGCAGCACCGACTCCGTTCGCGGTCAAAGCCACGGGCGCGCCTCCCGCCACGGTCAGGGGTTCCGTGCTGTCATTGGCGAGCAAGGTGATCGGTCCAGTTGGCACGACGGTCACGGGTGTTTCGGTCACAGGCACCTCCGTCACCGGTGCGGGATCGATCAGGAGCGTCAGGCAGTTGGATATCCAGTCGCCAACCTCCGCCTGGAACGACATCGTTCGCACTGTTCCGGCCGTCAATGGCAGAATCAGGTTCCCTTCGGCATCGGCTTCGGCACCCCATGGTGTCGAGTCACCGGTACAGACTGCAGACCCCGAATAGGCTCGAACGGTCACTGCAGCGTCAGGCGGGAAATCCACCCCCGTGATCTCGAAAGACGTGCCCGCTGTCACCGGGTCCGGCGTCTCCAATCCACCAATTGAGATGACCGGATCGATCAGATAGGTCACCAACCTAACCGTGACGCAATTGCTGGAAATGGTGGATGGTGGCGCCAGCGCCACACGGATCGTGAACTCGTCCGGCAGGTCGTCACTCAGGTAGGCCTCGAATACCCCATCGGCACCGATCACCTGTCCGAAGTCATCCGGCTCAAAGGATCCGCTGCAACCAGTCACGGCGTGTGCTTCCGACCCGGTTGGCAACCCGGTCGCCAGCAGGTGAATCTCCCCGCCGTCGACCAGTACCGGTCCCAGACTGCCGTTGACCTTGAGTTCCACCGTCGACGTTGTATGCCAAAGGGTGACGCAATTGGTCGCTTCCCGCACCTCACCACTGGCGTCGCGCTCGACGAACTGCACCGACACATCCCTGGAAAAGAAGATCGTTCGGCTAGTGTCCAACGCGCCGGCATCGTTGGCGGCACCAGTCGTCAAGGTGAAAGGCGTGCCATTGCACACCGATGAGTCAAGATAGACCAGCGCGGTCAGCCAGGCTCCGGGAGTGAACCCCTGGGCGTAGTAACGCAACTCCTGCCCGGTGATGTACTCGACCGGACCCGTACTCGCCTCTACCAGCAGGGAGGCCGGGGTGGACTGCACAACCACCTGCGTGCAGTTCGAATAGAACTGGTCAAACCCATTGACCGATTGCACGATGTACCAGTAGGTCCCTGGCGGCCGGCTGATGGTGGTGGACACCGTCCGGTTCGGCTGGGACTGGGCAATGACACTCCCCGTGGTGCAATCGCTCGTTGACTCCAGCAGGTACTGGGTCCAGCCTTCCCCGCTGGGCTGATCCGTTTGCAACCCAATCTGGTCGCCTTCATTGATGGTGACCCAATCGGTGCTGCCATTGGCCAGGAGACTGATGTAGTCGATCGACATCTTCACGGTCACACAATTGGAAACCGCGTGCGCGGGAAAGGTCGTGACCTCGTCGACCGAATCGACGATATCGATTCTCTTCTCCAGCCACCAGATCGAGAGTTGCTGGGATGCCTGCACCGAATAGGTCCGCACCGCCCCGCTCATCGTGGCGCTGGCGGTCGCGGATTCGGGTTGCATGTACGGGGTGTAGAACTCGCGAATCCATTGGCCGGAACAATCCGGGGTGGCGTAGACGAGGAAGTCGTTGGATGTCCACCAGCCGTTGAAGTTGTAGAAATCGGGGTCCGGGTTGCTGGCATTGATGAAGTCCGGCACCAACGATGGCATGTCGAGCAGATCCCCAACCTCAAAGGTCTGCGTTCCCCCACGTGGAACGTAGGCCACGCCGGTTTGCCCATCAACGGTGAGCTGGGCGCCGGTCGGTGCGGGTGCGGCGAGAGCAAACATGGCCGGTGCACGCTCGAAGGCAGCTTCCGTGGCCGTTGGTGTCAACCCGACGGTTGGCACAACCGTCGCCTCCACCAGATCGGTGGGCACCATCGTGCTATCCACACCTTCAGGCGGAGGGTCCGTCGCCTCCGGAACGGTCGGTGGCGACGGAGCGATTGGAGGATCAGTGGGATTGGGGGATGGAGGAATGACCACCGGGGGGTCAATTGCGACATCCGTGACGTCTGCCGGCCCTTCAGGCGGATCGGTTTCGACGACAAGGGGTGGGGCATCGGCCACCGGTGTCTCGGTCGGATCCTGCGCCGCCGCCAGGCCTGGCGCGAACACCGCCACGCACAAACAGGCCACCACGATCCAGCGCGTCAGTTCGCGCCGCAGTCCGGAAGAGAGTTGCATCCTGCCCGCCCTTTCGCCAACGAATCAGTGTCTCCCGCAAGGGGAATCCTGTGTTCAGGATGCGCCGGGGCTGGCGTGGGACATAGTGGTAATTTTGCCCATTTTGAGTCGGGGTCGGCGTCAGGGAATCACGAGACCGCGCCGGTACGCGATCGCCACGGCCGTCGTACGGTTGGGTGCATCGAGCTTCTCGAGAATGGCTGCCACATGTTTGGACGCCGTCCGGCGGGAAATGTACAGGCGATCGGCAATGTCGCTATCCGAGGCACCCGCCACCAGCAGGTCGAGCACCTCCCGCTCGCGAGCTGTCAATACCACCCGCGTCGGCAGGTCCACCAGGAATCGCTCGATCTCGTCCAGTGCATCGCCCATGGCGTACGCCGCGCCTTCGCTCCAGGCCCGGCCAAACGCCGGGGCTGCCACTTCCGCGCGAAGCTCATCCACCAGGCCGGACAATCTGGTCACGAAATATGGGCGAAACTCGACACCCATGGCCTGCCGCAGATGCATGGACGCCGCAATGAAGCGGATGGCAATCAGCGGCAATGCCAGGGAGTGGGCAATCAACCCTGCCCCCGCGACGGCCATGGTGCCTTCGGCCGATACCGCCTTGCGATCGATGCGCGGCAGGGTCTCCAGCAACGCGGCCACGGCTTCGTCGAGCACGCCGAGCTCAACCAGCACCACAGCCAGGCCCGTCGCCGCAATCGAAAGGTGACTCTGGAACCCGCTGGCTCGCCATCCGGCCATGGCCGTGCGATGCCAGTCGGCGGCGCCGAAAACGTCACCCTCGGCGTCGGCGACGAGGGCGCGCAGGTTGGCGAAAGCGGCCATGTGCCAGACAGCCTGCACCTCCTGGGCAACGGCGTGTCCTTCTCGGAACCATCGTTCGGCCTGAACCAGGTCCGAATCGTCAAAATGGACATTCCCGAGATGCAGCATCACCTCCATCTCGGCCACCCGGTCTCCCGTCTGCCGGGCCAGGTCAAGCGCCTGGGTGGCGAATTCCAGCGCGGCATCCGTTTGGTTGAGCCAGTCGGCAACGGAACTTGCCGCAGCCAGGGCCGCCCGTCGCAGCGAGTCGGGCACGGTGTCGTCAACCCTCGCCAGCAGGGTCGACAGCCAGGAGAGCCCCTCCTGCAGGTAGCCCGGATCGGTCCAGAACCAATGCAGGTGCGTCGCCATGGAGAGCGGACGCAGGATGTGACCAGCGGCGAGGTCGTGGTCGAACGCAGCCCGGATATTGGCCATTTCACTGTCGACCCGGGCAAACCAGGAGGTGCCATCAGTTCCCATCAGGCCAGGTTCGGCCCCGGCGCAGAACCTGGCACACGCCTCGGCATGGGTGTCCAGCACTGCGGCCAATCGCTCATCTGTCTGCAGGGTCGCGAAAGCAACGTCCCGGGTGATGTGCAGCAGGTAGTAGCGTGGTTCCCCGATGGCATTGGCCCCCAGTCGCACCAGATCGTGCATCTGGAGGCGATCCAGCATGGCCGGCACCTCAGCCGGCGGCACATCCACGACTACGGCAATGGCTTCGGCTGCCTCCAGCGTAAAGCCACCCTCAAACACGCCAAGGGCCCGCCAGAGCCGCCCAACCCGTGGTTCGAGCAGATTGACGCTCCACAACACGGTCGACTGCAGGGTCTGGTGACGCACCGGCAGGTCGCTTGGCCCCGGCACCGGCAGGGACACGCGCTGGCTCAACCGCTCGGCCAGCACATGCGGCGCCAGTTGCCGGCACTGGGCGGCCGCCAGTTCGATCGCCAGCGGCAAACCATCCAGCTGGCGACAGATGCTGGCGATGACGGCCACATTGGCCGGCGTGGTCTCCAGATCGGGCAGAACCAGGTGCATGCGATCGATGAACATCTGCACCGCCGGAGCTACCAGCACATCGGACGACGGCGCATCAGTGGCCGGCAGGGATAGCGGGGCCAGGGGGAACTGCTGCTCGTCACCCAGTCCCAGCGCGATCCGGCTGGTCGTCAGCACCTGCAGATCGGGGCAACCATCCAGCAATCCGGCGATCTGCGCGGGTGCGCCCGGCAGATGCTCCAGATTGTCGAGCACCAACAGCACGTGCCGGCCGCGCAGCGAACCCATCACCACGTCCTCAACCGACCGTCCCGGCAGACCTTCAAGCCCGAGCGCCCGCAGGATGGTGGCGGGAATGAGGGCGACATCCTTCACATCCACCAGGGAGACGAAGCTCGCCCGCTCAGCGAAGGCGGGTGACGATGCCAGGGTCAGGGCCAGCCGGGTCTTGCCCACCCCACCTGGACCGGTAATGGTCAACAGCCGGCAGCTTGCATCTTGCAGCAGGTCAGCGAGGTGGGCCAGATCTGCCTCCCGGCCGATGAGCCGTGTGCGGGGCATGATCGATCGCGGCGGGTGGTCCCACCGTGGATCCTGGGCCCCTGCTGGCAACGTCATCTCGCTCATGGTGCTCGCCCGGACCACAGTGATTACGGACAGGCTTCCATCATACAGACCGAATCCAGGGAAATGACGATCCGATCCATCCCATCTCGCCAGGCCACGCGCTGCCCCGGCCAACCGGGCAGGCATGCGCCGATCGAGTCCACTTGAGCGTACGCAGGGGACATGGAGCGGCGTATACTTCCGATGTCTGCATGTGTGCGGAGCACTAGCACCTGCGAATCATTCCTGCTTCGCCTGGCGCTTGTCCCACACTTACCCGGCATCGAGCGGAGATCAGTGCATGTTCCGATGTAAAGTCTGTGGCTGGATTCACGAGGGAGCCGCCCCGCCCGACGAATGCCCGTCGTGTGGAGCCCCGGCCGATCGGTTCCGGGCAATGGATGGCGCCGAAATCGGCATGACCACCACGGAACTCCAATCGCTCGGCATCGCTGGCCAGGGATACGACCAGATCGACGTCGAAAACAGCCGCCGCATCCGGTTGCTGGCGTTCGTCGATGCGTCGTTCTTCTCGCCATTCACCATTCGCGCGGGCAAACGTTATCCGGTTTACACCGGAGACCCGCAATGGTTCTCCGATAACATCCCGTGCATGACCGCCTGCCCGTCGCACACCGATATCTCTCGCTACATCGCCCTGATTGCCGATGGGCGCTACAGCGATTCCTACGAACTCAACCGCGAGCACAATGTTTTCCCGGGCTGTCTCGGCCGCATGTGTGCCCGCCCCTGCGAAGATGCCTGCCGCCGCAAGGAAGTCGATGCCCCGATCGGTATCTGCTACCTGAAGCGCGTCGCGGCCGACTATCGGGGTGAAACCCGCCGCGAATCTCCGCCAGCTCCAAATGGCAAGACCGTCGCCATCGTCGGTGCCGGAGTCTGCGGTCTCACCACCGCTCGCCAGCTGGCCCGCAAGGGCTACTCGGTCGATATCTACGAACGGTTCCCGGTGCCAGGCGGCGTGATGTGGACGGGCGTGCCGGAATGGCGCCTCCCCCGCGACGTCATCGCCGAAGAGGTCTCGCAGATCACCGATCTTGGCGTGCGCATTCACTACAACATGGAAGTCGGCAAGGACATTCACCTCGCTGACCTGGCACGCGACAACGATGCGGTTGTACTGGCCGCTGGTTGCCAGACCGCATCGTCCCTGGGTGTTCCGGGCGATGACCTCAAGGGCGTCGTCTCCGGTCTCAAGTTCCTCGAAGATTCTGCGCTCGGCCAGGAAGACGTCTGGGTCGGCAAGCGTGTCGTCACCGTCGGTGGTGGTTTCACCTCAATGGACTGCGTCCGCACCGTGCTTCGGCTCGGGGCCGAGCAGTCAGTGATGACCTATCGCCGTACCGTCAACGAAATTCCGGTCGAAGAGCTCGAACTTGAGGAAGCCGAGATCGAAGGCGTCGAGATCATGTTCATGGTCTCGCAGAAGCGCGTGCTCGGTGATGAACAGGGTAACGTGATCGCCATCGAGATGGTGCGGAACGAGCTCGGTGAACCCGACGCCTCCGGCCGCCGCCGCCCGGTCGAGGTTCCTGGCTCGGAGTTCCTGATCGAATGCGACATGGTGATTGCCGCCATCGGCCAGAAGCAGGACAACCGCTTCCTCGAAGGACTCGAGTTCCGCACCGACCGCCGTGGCGTGCCGTTGCTGGATGAGAACCTGAAGACCCAGCACGACAACATCTGGGCGGCTGGTGACTACGTCATCAACCCGACCAACTTCATCTCCTCGATTGGCGAAGGCAAGCGCGTGGCCGACCTGATCGACACCGATCTGCGCGGCACCCAGCCGAAGCGCAAGGAGATGGAAATCACCCGCGTTCCGACCGAGTACGTCTCGACCCCGAACCCGCTCCTCTCCGAGGGCGTGGCCGAATGGTCGATGACCGCCATGAGCCGCCGCCTCGTCTGGGGCGACGACTACGCCGGTGTCGGGCGCCAGGGCATGCCGATGTTGCCGACCGCGCAGCGCGGCATGGGCACGATGGACAACACGCTCGAAACCGAGATCGGCTACACCAAGGCGATCGGGTTTGAAGAGGCCAAGCGCTGCCTCCAGTGCCAGCTCAACATCTTCATTGATGGCAACCGCTGTATTCTCTGCAACTCCTGCGCCGATGTCTGCCCGCACCAGTGCATCGAGATGATCTCGCCCGACCGCATCTACAGCATCGACAACGATGTGGAGATGGCGGAACTGGCCCGCGCCGAACTCGGCCCATTCGCCGCCGCAATGATCATTGACGAGCGCTCCTGCATTCGCTGCGGTCTCTGTGTCGACTGGTGCCCAACCGAGTGCCTGACGATGGACCACTTCCGGGTCACCCCGGCCGAACGCCGCGAAAGCGTCGACCTGGCCATCGTCGCCGACGGCTAGGCGACGATCGGCAATCACGACGATATCCCCAACTCCCCGGCTATCCTATGAGATGACCGGGGAGTGCTTGTTCATGGGACGGCCCTGAAGTCCCCTCCAGGCGTACGTGCTCAGACTTGGGGACGGGCCGACACGTCCGAGCCAGATCGAGGATGCAACGCTGGCTGCCCAGGCTCGGCAGGTCGCCCACTACCATGACCGCTGGAACGCACTTCGATTTCCCTCCCGTTAACTCTGAACAGTCCCCTCCAGGCAGGGCTTATGCGTCAGTGACCGCGTGACACGAAATGGGGCTCCTTTGGGAAA
>CAZNQC010000187.1:0-7685 GCA_964574825.1 uncultured Sphaerobacteraceae bacterium
TCCGCCTAATCGGCTGCCACTGCACGTGTATTCGCCGCTTCGTGCGTCTCATGATGCACCAACGTGGCAAATGGGCCATTGGTTGCCTGCAGTTTCGCCGGATTCCCCATCTCCACAATCCGGCCGTTTTCCAGGTGAACGATCTGGTCGGCGTCCAGAATCGTGCTGAGGCGATGAGCGATGACCACCCGCGTGCATCGCAACGAGCGCAGGTTGCGTTCGATGGCGGCCTCGGTGCCAACATCGAGTGCACTGGTTGCTTCGTCCAGCAACAGCAGGCGGGGTTGGTGGACGAGGGCACGAGCCAGGGCGAGCCGCTGGCGCTGGCCACCGGAGAGACCGCTGCCACCCTCGGCCAGCCAGGTGTCGTAGCCCATCGGCATCGCCATGATCTCGTCATGGAGTTCGGCGGCCTGGGCTGCCTGTATCACCTGGTCCAGCGTCAGGTCCGGGTCGTTGAAGGTCAGGTTCTGGAAGATCGAGCCGCTGAACACGACCGGATCCTGGAGGACGACGCCGACCTGGCGGCGGAGGGCATGGAGGTCGAGGTCGTTGAGGGAGGTGCCATCGATGCGAATGTCCCCTTCGCTGGGCCGGCGCAACCCCAGCAGCAACTGGAGCAGCGTGCTCTTGCCCGAGCCGGTGCGGCCAACCACTCCCACCTTTTCTCCCGGCTGGATTGTCAAGGAGAGGTTGTGGAGCACGGCTGGACCGTGCTCGTCGTAGCGGAAGGACACCCGGTCGACCACGATTTCACCGGTGATTGAGATGGCGGTTCCGTCCGTTTCCTCCGGATCGGTCTCCAGTACGTCGGACAGGCGGTCGAGATGGGCGCCAACGAGCTGCAGCCGCTGGCCATTCGCGACCAGGGAGGACAGAGGTTGCAGGGCGCTGGCGGCGAGGGCCTGCAGAGCCAGCATCGTGCCCAGTGACATGCGGCCATCGATCACGGCTCCGGCCCCGATCCAGATCAGGAGCAGGGGCGCGATCAGCCGGGAGGCGCCAACCAGCGTGTCGACGAAGGTTCCCAGCACGCTCCGGCGAACCGATGCGGCCAGTTGCTTGCCGAAGAGGGTGTCCCAGTGGGTGAGCACACGTCCTTCCGTGCCACTGGCCTTGATCGTCGCCACCCCGTGCAGCGCCTCGACAAGATAGGCCTGGGCCGCGGTTTGGGCACCGAGATCCTGCTGGGTATGCTCGTGCATGGTTCGGCGCGAGAGCCACAGGATTGCCAACTGAACGAGACCAATGCCCAGCACGACGGCCCCAAACGCGGGCGCCTTCGCCAGCAGCACGGCAACGTAGACCACGACCAGCGACCCATCGATGAAGACCGAGAGGGTTTGCCCGGTCAGGATTTCGCGCACCTGGGCGTTGCTGGCCAGCCGCATCATGAGATCACCGCTGGTGCGGCGCTCGAAGAAGGCGTAGGGGAGGGTGAGCAGGTGGCGGAAGAATCCGCTCATGAGCTGCTGGTCGACCCTGGCCTGCAGGGAGATGAGGAGCATGCCGCGCAGCAATCCACTCACGCACTGGCCCAGCACCACGATCAGGGCACCGATGGCGACGATTGGCAGGAGGTCGTGCATCTCCTGGCCGAGCACGTTGTCGACCACAATCTTGGTCAGCACTGGCAGCGCGAGACCAAGCAGCTGCAGGAGCAACGAGGCGAGCACGATGCGGACGAGCAGCCCGGGGGCGTGGGCCAGCATCGACCACACGTAGCGATGCCACGAGGGCGCACCTTTGGCCAGCCGCTGGAACTCCGGGCCGGGTTCGGCAGGGAGCACGATGCCGGTGTAGTGATTGGAGAAGTCTTCAATCGGGAGGGTTTGGCGGCCCCGGCCCGGATCGACGATCGTCACGCGGTCCTTGCGCCAGCGTTCGACGACGACGAAGTGTTCGAAGTCCCAGTGCGCGATGGCAGGAAGCGGAACCTGGTGGAACCGGTCGAGGTCGATGGAGAACGCCTGCATCCGGAGTCCCTCGTCCGTTGCGGCCTTGATGATGTGGGTGGCCGTGACACCATTGCGGCCAGGACCCATCGCATCGCGCAGGTCGGCGAGGCGGACGTGCCGGCCCCAGGCACCGAGGATCATGGCCAGGCAGGCGGCGCCACACTCGGTCGCCTGCAACTGCAGCACGACTGGCACCTTGCGATGCCGGAAGCGGGCGAGAACCATCGTCAGCAATGCAGTCAGGTGGTGGATCATCGTTCCGCTCCAAACCAGTTGCCTATGAGCGGCAGGACGGAGCCGGCATGGGCGGTGCCGAGCATCGCTTCGGCGCGGAGGACGTCGCCTGGGGCAAGGGATGTTTCATCTTCGAGAGTCAGCCAGGCAAGGGCGACCGTTTCGGGAAGTGACATGGTTAGCAACGGGTCGAGGCCCAGCATGGAGGCCAGCGAACTGGTGCTGACCTGGCCCACTTCGACGGTAGCGATGGTGGCCGTGAGCGAATGGCCGCCGGTGACCGCTTCCAGCGAGACGGTCTGGCCTGGACGTAGCTGGGGGATTGTTCCCGCATCGAGCAGCAACGCAACGTCCTTCGTTTCACCATCGGCGACCGGCACGATGGCCATGCCTGCCACCTGGACTGGTACCGGGCGCAGGAAGGTGGTGATTCCCAGGGCGATCAGCAGAACCAGCGTGGTTCCGAGCAGGAAGCGGACGCGCTGGTGATCGGGGATGACTGGTGGCGCCAGGGTCTTGTGGCGCTGGAGGCGGTAGGCGATTGCCTCCGGGCGGAACAGCGAATGGGGTGGAGTCATGGGATCCTCCTGGACGTGGGAACGACGGTGCCTCGGCTGGCTGATCTCATCGTGCCAATCTGCCGGGAGGTGGATATCCGCAGCTTCTACGTATTTCAGGCGCCAGATACGACAGCGCCCCGAACGGGATCTCCCGACCGGGGCGTTGTTGATGTGGTTGGTGGTGAACTGCTGCTGAGGCTCAGGCGAGGTTTGGGAGCGGTCCATTGCAAAACCAGGGAAACCGCCAGCAAAGGAGGATGATATCGAGCGGCAGCAAACCACCGGTCACGAGGTTGAGGTCGGACGTGGTGAGTGGAGTGAGCGTGGCAGACATGGGGTTCCTTTCGGGGCGAATACGAGCGGTATCGGTGGTTGGAGATCAGGCGCGGACCGGCTGCAACGGGTAGGGAATGGGCATGATGGTGATGGAGAATGGTCCCTGGCACATCCAGTGATTGATCTTGCAGAGGTCCATGAGGTTGGCCAGGGAGGTTCCTCCAACGACATCGTCAAGCGCAATGGCGGTGAGCGGATCGGAAAGCGGAAGCATGGCTGGTGTCCTTTCGCCAGGGTGGGCTGATCTGGACGGGAGAGCGATCAGATCGCCGCACCATCAAAGAGTCTCTGAAGCAGGGCGGAGAGGGTCCTGCTGGCGACGGGTGGCAGGATTGGCGGTGTGACCGGCGGTACGTAGACCAGGGCACCGGTAATGGTCTCGAGTTCGGCGGCGGTGAGTGGGTGCGCGTGGTTGGACATGGAACGACTCTCCTGGCTGGATACTCCCCGGCACGCATGGGTGGGTTGCCCCATGCGTGCCATTCGGCGGGGAGTGCAATTAGCCGTGTATGGCGTAATCGATCACCCAGCCAGTGCCATAGCCAGCGACAAATCCCAGCACGATGAGGGGGATGATGCCGCCGTCGACCTGGTCGAGGTCGTGCGGTGAGCATGGCGTGGTGTGAGGAATGAGCGAAACGGACGCGTTCATGTGGGGTCCTCCAGTGGTGAGAGGCGGCAGGCCAGAGGTGATTGGCAGGCCTAGTCGCGGGTGGCGATGTAGGTCCAGAGGCCAGCATCGAACGCGACGAGGACGAGGATCAGCGGCAACAGACCGCCCGTGACCGACTCGGTGTCAGACAGGTCGAGCGGGGTGGTGGAGAACGTGAGCGTATCGAGCGTGGACATGGTGAAACCTCCTGGGAGTGAATGAGTTGACGATGAGGTGGGTGGCATTCCGCGGTGATGACACCCCGTGACCGGGTGAATCGGTCTGGCCGGTGACCATCACCGGACACATGCATCATGCCGGAGGTCGAGGGGGTGCTCATCGGTAGGTTCTACGTATTTGCAGAATGCTGGTGGTGGAGATCTGGTCGGGCGGTGGACGAAGGCAGTAGCCGGGCCAACCGTTTCGTGTTCCGGCCTGCCTTCGATGCTCTTTCCCTTCACGCCACACACGGCGACGTCCCACCGGAATGAACCGGTGGGACGTCGTGCAGGAGAATGGGAATGGGTGGGGAACGATCAGTCCCAACCGCCGGTGGCGAGATCGACGAGGGCGGCCCCGGCGAATCCAGCCACGAATCCCAGCGCGAAGACGAGTGGCACGATGCCACCGGAAACGCTCTCAAGCGTCTCCTGGTCGAGCACGGCTTCGGAGGCGGCGAGCTGTGAGAAACGTGTCATTGAGGAATTCCTTTCGGGATGAATCGGGATACCCTGCGGTGCTGCCGGGTGGCAAGAATCTTTCAGCCGGATCGTTGCGGCCCACATTCCGCGGTGACATGGGTGCTGGCGAACCGGTTGGACTGATGACCCCGTCACCAGATATCTGAAGGATGCCTGCGTCGGGATGCCCCGCCATCGGTAGGTTCTACGTATTCGAGATTGGCGGAGGCAGCACGCCGTGTGACCACTGGTCGGGTGGTGCTCAAGGCTTTGGCAGGCTCAGGATTGCCGTGATCTGGCCGCGATGTTCGGCCTCGTGCTGCATCAGGTGGTGGAGCGTCCAGGCGGGCGAGATCTCGTAGTTCGCCTCGGGCAGGAAACGGCTGGCGGCAAGTTGGTCCGGCGACAGGGGCGCAATGAGGGTCAGGAACTCGTCGCGCACGCGTTCCAGCCGGGCGAGATGGTTCTCCAGCGGCACCCCGGTCACGACCGACAGATGCCCGGCGTCATCCCGATCCGACCAGGGGAACGCCTCATCCAGCCAGGCCGGATAGTCCACCCCGAGAATGTCGGCGTAGAGATAGTCGGCTTCGATCAGGGCGATGTGATAGAGCAGCGAGCCGATGCTGTTGTCGACGCCAGGTCCGGCCCAATCGAGCGTGTCCTGATCGAGACCCTTCACCACCGCCAGGGTTCTGGCGCGGGTGTCCTGCAGCATCCAGAGCAGGTTTCCGAGTTCGGGATGCGAGGCGGGGACCGGAACGATCACCCGGCGTTCAGGACTGGCCATCGGTTGGCGCCTCCACCACGACCGCGTCGTAGTACTTCGGGTTGAGCAGGCAGAACTCGTTGCCTTCGGGATCGGCCAGCACGACGTGGTAATCCTCGATCGTCCAGCAGGGGGTGGCGCCCAGGGCTTCGAGCCGAGTTCGTTCATCTTCCCAGGTCATGCCGGGCATTGGCCGCAGGTCGAGGTGGACCCGGTTCTTGACTGTTTTGCCTTCGGGGACCGTGCCGAAGCCGAGCGACATCGCCCGGTCCCCACCCTTGGGTTGAATGGTGATCCAGCCGTCTTCGGGACGTTGCGTGCGGTACTCCCAATCGAGCGCCGCCAGCCAGAATTCGGCCAGCCGCGCCGGATCGGCACAATCGAACACCACTCCGTGAATGAAGGCCATCGCGTGTCCTCTCTGGTGGACTCGGTTCATGGGCTGGACGGGTCATCCGGCGTGACCAGGCGTCACGCAAACAGGGACAGGGCCCCCATGACCGCCACCCCCGAGATCAACCAGCCATAGCTGATCTTCTCCACCGGCGGCAGTTCCTCCTGGAACACGCTGAGGATCAGGATACCGGCGAGAATCGCAATCATGAGTTCCAACATACCATCGGTCGGTTCCACGACCTGGTGACTGGCCCAGCCTGCGATCGGGGCGAGGGTCAGCACGAACCGGCCAGCCTGCTCGAACCGCGAGTCGTAATGTCCCCGTAGCACATAGTCCTTGTACAGCAGGTGCACACCAATCGTCGCGCTGCCGGCGAACACGTAGACCAGGTTGTCGGCCGCATCCTCTGGCACGGTGAAGACCACCAGCCAGGTGTAGAACCAGATGATGGCGATGTGAAACCAGAACCTCGCCGTGTTGTGCCGACCGTGATGAACCTGCTCGGTGGTAGGTGTCAGGTTGGAGAGCAGGATTTCCAGGGCGTAGAAGACCAGCAGGCTGATCACAGTGACCAGGTAGACCGACGCCCCGAACCATTCCCGCGAGTGTTCGACTTCCGGAAACAGGATCAGAAACACGTAGGCAATGGCCACACCACCACCAAAGGAGGAGACCTGGAGCGTATAGCCGTCCAGGTGCGTACGGATGGTGGGGCCAAACCAGAGGAGCAACGACAGGATCACGGCCATGAGGCCTGCGTAGTGAACGTATTCCATCGAGGTGGGATGCTTCCGTGCGTCTGGTGCGGTTGAAACGTGGACCCAGGGGCGCCGGGGCGCCTGGATTATTGTGCGGCACCGGTGGGCCCGGCGGCCACGGTTCCAGCGAGTTTTGGGGAGGATCGTGGCCGTGCCAGTCAGGCGTCAGGCCGGAATCAGAGCCGAAAACGCGCCTTGGCGGTGATCTTCGGGTGCGGATCGGGCATTCCGCTGGACCTGTCGCCACGCTCCATCGACAATGACGCGCACACGGGAACATGGGCATGCGCGGGGAGGACAGCAGATGAAGGCGACCACCGAGTATCGCTACAACCGGCTCACCTGGGCCGAGATGAACGACGCCATCGCCGCCGAGCAGGTCGTGATCCTGCCAACCGGGTCCACCGAACAGCATGGCCGGCACCTGCCGCTCGATGTCGACCTGTTCCTGGCCGAATCGGTCAGCCTGGAGGTAGGGCGACGGGCAGCGGACCGGGTGCTGGTGCTGCCGCCCATTCCCTACGGCCTGAACAAGCACCATATCGACTTCCCCGGCACGATTCACATCGAATCGCAGGTCTACATCGAGTTCTGCCTCAACGTGCTCAAGAGCGTGGCCTATCACGGATTCAGGAAGCTCCTGATTGTGAACGGCCATGGCTCCAACACTCCCCAGAATGACATCATTGCCCGCCGGATGGTGCTGGAGACCAACGCGCTCTGCGTGGCCGTCAACTACATCGCGCTTGCGCTGGACGACTTCGCGACCGTGCAGGACACGCCGGTGGTGGCGCACGCCGACGAGTTCGAAACCTCGCTTTACCTGTATCTGGATGAGAGCCGGGTGCAGATGGAGCATGCCGGGGCCGGTGACGACGTGATGGGCACCTACTTCAGTTCCGACTCGACCGGTGTCGCCCGGTTCAACGACTACTGGGGGCGCTGGACCGACCTCGGGGTGCACGGCGATGCCACCACGGCCACGGCTGCCAAGGGCGAGGTGATCTTCGAGTCGGCGGTTGGGCACCTGGTGACGATGGTGGACGAACTGCGGGCCTGGCCGATTGCCGAACGGCGGGACATGCACGCCCAACCACCGGACACGTCGATTCGCTGGTAGGCGGGAATCACTTCGATGGCATCGCCTCGCCCCGTCTTCATCGTCAATCCCGCCGCAGGCAACGGACGAGCCTCCGCCGCGATCGAGCGGATTCGTGCGGCAGCCGGTGGTGCGGCGGAAATCGTGATGTCGCGCGGACCGGGTGATGCCGAGACCCAGGCATTCACGGCGGCAGCCGAAGGGTTTGGGCCGGTGGTGGCGGTGGGTGGCGACGGCACGAT
>CAZNQC010000188.1:0-7678 GCA_964574825.1 uncultured Sphaerobacteraceae bacterium
AAACACAAGCGTACCAGCAACGTTGGCCAGTGTAGACAGCTCGTACCTGGAGGGGGCTGTTCAGAGTTGACGGGAGGGAAATCGAAGTGCGTTCCAGCGGTCATGGTAGTGGGCGACCTGCCGAGCCTGGGCAGCCAGCGTTGCATCCTCGATCTGGCTCGGACGTGTCGGCCCGTCCCCAAGTCTGAGCACGTACGCCTGGAGGGGACTTCAGGGCCGTCCCATGAACAAGCACTCCCCGGTCATCTCATAGGATAGCCGGGGAGTTGGGGATATCGTCGTGATTGCCGATCGTCGCCTAGCCGTCGGCGACGATGGCCAGGTCGACGCTTTCGCGGCGTTCGGCCGGGGTGACCCGGAAGTGGTCCATCGTCAGGCACTCGGTTGGGCACCAGTCGACACAGAGACCGCAGCGAATGCAGGAGCGCTCGTCAATGATCATTGCGGCGGCGAATGGGCCGAGTTCGGCGCGGGCCAGTTCCGCCATCTCCACATCGTTGTCGATGCTGTAGATGCGGTCGGGCGAGATCATCTCGATGCACTGGTGCGGGCAGACATCGGCGCAGGAGTTGCAGAGAATACAGCGGTTGCCATCAATGAAGATGTTGAGCTGGCACTGGAGGCAGCGCTTGGCCTCTTCAAACCCGATCGCCTTGGTGTAGCCGATCTCGGTTTCGAGCGTGTTGTCCATCGTGCCCATGCCGCGCTGCGCGGTCGGCAACATCGGCATGCCCTGGCGCCCGACACCGGCGTAGTCGTCGCCCCAGACGAGGCGGCGGCTCATGGCGGTCATCGACCATTCGGCCACGCCCTCGGAGAGGAGCGGGTTCGGGGTCGAGACGTACTCGGTCGGAACGCGGGTGATTTCCATCTCCTTGCGCTTCGGCTGGGTGCCGCGCAGATCGGTGTCGATCAGGTCGGCCACGCGCTTGCCTTCGCCAATCGAGGAGATGAAGTTGGTCGGGTTGATGACGTAGTCACCAGCCGCCCAGATGTTGTCGTGCTGGGTCTTCAGGTTCTCATCCAGCAACGGCACGCCACGGCGGTCGGTGCGGAACTCGAGTCCTTCGAGGAAGCGGTTGTCCTGCTTCTGGCCGATGGCGGCAATCACCATGTCGCATTCGATCAGGAACTCCGAGCCAGGAACCTCGACCGGGCGGCGGCGGCCGGAGGCGTCGGGTTCACCGAGCTCGTTCCGCACCATCTCGATGGCGATCACGTTACCCTGTTCATCACCGAGCACGCGCTTCTGCGAGACCATGAACATGATCTCGACGCCTTCGATCTCGGCTTCCTCAAGTTCGAGCTCTTCGACCGGAATTTCGTTGACGGTACGGCGATAGGTCATCACTGACTGCTCGGCCCCGAGCCGAAGCACGGTGCGGACGCAGTCCATTGAGGTGAAACCACCACCGACGGTGACGACACGCTTGCCGACCCAGACGTCTTCCTGGCCGAGCGCAGAATCTTCGAGGAACTTGAGACCGGAGACGACGCCCTTGAGGTCATCGCCCGGAACACCCAGGGACGATGCGGTCTGGCAACCAGCGGCCAGTACAACCGCATCGTTGTCGCGTGCCAGGTCAGCGAGGTGAATGTCCTTGCCGACTTCCATGTTGTAGTGAATGCGCACGCCAAGATCGGTGATCTGCGAGACCTCTTCGGCGATGACGTCGCGGGGGAGGCGCCATTCCGGCACGCCCGTCCACATCACGCCGCCTGGCACCGGGAACCGTTCGTAGATATCGACCGAGTAGCCCTTGCGGGCCAGCTGGCGAGCGGTGGTGAGACCGCAGACTCCGGCACCGACGATGGCGACGGTCTTGCCATTTGGAGCTGGCGGAGATTCGCGGCGGGTTTCACCCCGATAGTCGGCCGCGACGCGCTTCAGGTAGCAGATACCGATCGGGGCATCGACTTCCTTGCGGCGGCAGGCATCTTCGCAGGGGCGGGCACACATGCGGCCGAGACAGCCCGGGAAAACATTGTGCTCGCGGTTGAGTTCGTAGGAATCGCTGTAGCGCCCATCGGCAATCAGGGCGATGTAGCGAGAGATATCGGTGTGCGACGGGCAGGCGGTCATGCACGGGATGTTATCGGAGAACCATTGCGGGTCTCCGGTGTAAACCGGATAACGTTTGCCCGCGCGAATGGTGAATGGCGAGAAGAACGACGCATCGACGAACGCCAGCAACCGGATGCGGCGGCTGTTTTCGACGTCGATCTGGTCGTATCCCTGGCCAGCGATGCCGAGCGATTGGAGTTCCGTGGTGGTCATGCCGATTTCGGCGCCATCCATTGCCCGGAACCGATCGGCCGGGGCTCCACACGACGGGCATTCGTCGGGCGGGGCGGCTCCCTCGTGAATCCAGCCACAGACTTTACATCGGAACATGCACTGATCTCCGCTCGATGCCGGGTAAGTGTGGGACAAGCGCCAGGCGAAGCAGGAATGATTCGCAGGTGCTAGTGCTCCGCACACATGCAGACATCGGAAGTATACGCCGCTCCATGTCCCCTGCGTACGCTCAAGTGGACTCGATCGGCGCATGCCTGCCCGGTTGGCCGGGGCAGCGCGTGGCCTGGCGAGATGGGATGGATCGGATCGTCATTTCCCTGGATTCGGTCTGTATGATGGAAGCCTGTCCGTAATCACTGTGGTCCGGGCGAGCACCATGAGCGAGATGACGTTGCCAGCAGGGGCCCAGGATCCACGGTGGGACCACCCGCCGCGATCGATCATGCCCCGCACACGGCTCATCGGCCGGGAGGCAGATCTGGCCCACCTCGCTGACCTGCTGCAAGATGCAAGCTGCCGGCTGTTGACCATTACCGGTCCAGGTGGGGTGGGCAAGACCCGGCTGGCCCTGACCCTGGCATCGTCACCCGCCTTCGCTGAGCGGGCGAGCTTCGTCTCCCTGGTGGATGTGAAGGATGTCGCCCTCATTCCCGCCACCATCCTGCGGGCGCTCGGGCTTGAAGGTCTGCCGGGACGGTCGGTTGAGGACGTGGTGATGGGTTCGCTGCGCGGCCGGCACGTGCTGTTGGTGCTCGACAATCTGGAGCATCTGCCGGGCGCACCCGCGCAGATCGCCGGATTGCTGGATGGTTGCCCCGATCTGCAGGTGCTGACGACCAGCCGGATCGCGCTGGGACTGGGTGACGAGCAGCAGTTCCCCCTGGCCCCGCTATCCCTGCCGGCCACTGATGCGCCGTCGTCCGATGTGCTGGTAGCTCCGGCGGTGCAGATGTTCATCGATCGCATGCACCTGGTTCTGCCCGATCTGGAGACCACGCCGGCCAATGTGGCCGTCATCGCCAGCATCTGTCGCCAGCTGGATGGTTTGCCGCTGGCGATCGAACTGGCGGCCGCCCAGTGCCGGCAACTGGCGCCGCATGTGCTGGCCGAGCGGTTGAGCCAGCGCGTGTCCCTGCCGGTGCCGGGGCCAAGCGACCTGCCGGTGCGTCACCAGACCCTGCAGTCGACCGTGTTGTGGAGCGTCAATCTGCTCGAACCACGGGTTGGGCGGCTCTGGCGGGCCCTTGGCGTGTTTGAGGGTGGCTTTACGCTGGAGGCAGCCGAAGCCATTGCCGTAGTCGTGGATGTGCCGCCGGCTGAGGTGCCGGCCATGCTGGATCGCCTCCAGATGCACGATCTGGTGCGACTGGGGGCCAATGCCATCGGGGAACCACGCTACTACCTGCTGCACATCACCCGGGACGTTGCTTTCGCGACCCTGCAGACAGATGAGCGATTGGCCGCAGTGCTGGACACCCATGCCGAGGCGTGTGCCAGGTTCTGCGCCGGGGCCGAACCTGGCCTGATGGGAACTGATGGCACCTCCTGGTTTGCCCGGGTCGACAGTGAAATGGCCAATATCCGGGCTGCGTTCGACCACGACCTCGCCGCTGGTCACATCCTGCGTCCGCTCTCCATGGCGACGCACCTGCATTGGTTCTGGACCGATCCGGGCTACCTGCAGGAGGGGCTCTCCTGGCTGTCGACCCTGCTGGCGAGGGTTGACGACACCGTGCCCGACTCGCTGCGACGGGCGGCCCTGGCTGCGGCAAGTTCCGTTGCCGACTGGCTCAACCAAACGGATGCCGCGCTGGAATTCGCCACCCAGGCGCTTGACCTGGCCCGGCAGACGGGAGACCGGGTGGCCGAGATGGAGGTGATGCTGCATCTCGGGAATGTCCATTTTGACGATTCGGACCTGGTTCAGGCCGAACGATGGTTCCGAGAAGGACACGCCGTTGCCCAGGAGGTGCAGGCTGTCTGGCACATGGCCGCTTTCGCCAACCTGCGCGCCCTCGTCGCCGACGCCGAGGGTGACGTTTTCGGCGCCGCCGACTGGCATCGCACGGCCATGGCCGGATGGCGAGCCAGCGGGTTCCAGAGTCACCTTTCGATTGCGGCGACGGGCCTGGCTGTGGTGCTGGTTGAGCTCGGCGTGCTCGACGAAGCCGTGGCCGCGTTGCTGGAGACCCTGCCGCGCATCGATCGCAAGGCGGTATCGGCCGAAGGCACCATGGCCGTCGCGGGGGCAGGGTTGATTGCCCACTCCCTGGCATTGCCGCTGATTGCCATCCGCTTCATTGCGGCGTCCATGCATCTGCGGCAGGCCATGGGTGTCGAGTTTCGCCCATATTTCGTGACCAGATTGTCCGGCCTGGTGGATGAGCTTCGCGCGGAAGTGGCAGCCCCGGCGTTTGGCCGGGCCTGGAGCGAAGGCGCGGCGTACGCCATGGGCGATGCACTGGACGAGATCGAGCGATTCCTGGTGGACCTGCCGACGCGGGTGGTATTGACAGCTCGCGAGCGGGAGGTGCTCGACCTGCTGGTGGCGGGTGCCTCGGATAGCGACATTGCCGATCGCCTGTACATTTCCCGCCGGACGGCGTCCAAACATGTGGCAGCCATTCTCGAGAAGCTCGATGCACCCAACCGTACGACGGCCGTGGCGATCGCGTACCGGCGCGGTCTCGTGATTCCCTGACGCCGACCCCGACTCAAAATGGGCAAAATTACCACTATGTCCCACGCCAGCCCCGGCGCATCCTGAACACAGGATTCCCCTTGCGGGAGACACTGATTCGTTGGCGAAAGGGCGGGCAGGATGCAACTCTCTTCCGGACTGCGGCGCGAACTGACGCGCTGGATCGTGGTGGCCTGTTTGTGCGTGGCGGTGTTCGCGCCAGGCCTGGCGGCGGCGCAGGATCCGACCGAGACACCGGTGGCCGATGCCCCACCCCTTGTCGTCGAAACCGATCCGCCTGAAGGGCCGGCAGACGTCACGGATGTCGCAATTGACCCCCCGGTGGTCATTCCTCCATCCCCCAATCCCACTGATCCTCCAATCGCTCCGTCGCCACCGACCGTTCCGGAGGCGACGGACCCTCCGCCTGAAGGTGTGGATAGCACGATGGTGCCCACCGATCTGGTGGAGGCGACGGTTGTGCCAACCGTCGGGTTGACACCAACGGCCACGGAAGCTGCCTTCGAGCGTGCACCGGCCATGTTTGCTCTCGCCGCACCCGCACCGACCGGCGCCCAGCTCACCGTTGATGGGCAAACCGGCGTGGCCTACGTTCCACGTGGGGGAACGCAGACCTTTGAGGTTGGGGATCTGCTCGACATGCCATCGTTGGTGCCGGACTTCATCAATGCCAGCAACCCGGACCCCGATTTCTACAACTTCAACGGCTGGTGGACATCCAACGACTTCCTCGTCTACGCCACCCCGGATTGTTCCGGCCAATGGATTCGCGAGTTCTACACCCCGTACATGCAACCCGAATCCGCGACCGCCAGCGCCACGATGAGCGGGGCGGTGCGGACCTATTCGGTGCAGGCATCCCAGCAACTCTCGATCTGGTGGCTGGAGAAGAGAATCGATATCGTCGATTCGGTCGACGAGGTCACGACCTTTCCCGCGCACGCGGTTTCCAATTGTGTGACCGTGAAGATGTCGATCGACTACATCAGTCTCCTGGCCAATGGCAGCACCGATTGGGTCACCATCAATGAAGGCGACCAGATTGGGTTGCAAACGGATCAGCCCAGCGGGGAAGGCTGGACCCAGTACCTGCTGGAGTCAACGAGCGATTGCACCACGGGGAGTGTCATTGCCCAGTCCCAGCCGAACCGGACGGTGTCCACCACCATCAGCCGGCCGCCAGGGACCTACTGGTACATCGTGCAATCGGTCAATGGGTTTGACCAGTTCTATTCGAACTGCACGCAGGTGGTTGTGCAGTCCACCCCGGCCTCCCTGCTGGTAGAGGCGAGTACGGGTCCGGTCGAGTACATCACCGGGCAGGAGTTGCGTTACTACGCCCAGGGGTTCACTCCCGGAGCCTGGCTGACCGCGCTGGTCTATCTTGACTCATCGGTGTGCAATGGCACGCCTTTCACCTTGACGACTGGTGCCGCCAACGATGCCGGCGCGTTGGACACTAGCCGAACGATCTTCTTTTCCAGGGATGTGTCGGTGCAGTTCGTCGAGCGCGACGCCAGTGGTGAGGTGCGGGAAGCGACCAATTGCGTCACCCTTTGGCATACAACGTCGACGGTGGAACTCAAGGTCAACGGCAGTCTGGGACCGGTACTGGTCGACGGCGGGGAGATTCACCTGCTGGCGACCGGGTTGCCAACCGGGTCGGAAGCACACGCCGTGACTGGTTGCAGCGGATCCTTTGAGCCGGATGACTTCGGACAGGTGATCGGTGCCGATGGGGTATTCGAGGCCTACCTGAGTGACGACCTGCCGGACGAGTTCACGATCCGTGTGGCGCTGGCGCCACCATCCACCATTTCCAGCAATTGCGTCACGGTTAGGTTGGTGACCTATCTGATCGATCCGGTCATCTCAATTGGTGGATTGGAGACGCCGGACCCGGTGACAGCGGGCACGTCTTTCGAGATCACGGGGGTGGATTTCCCGCCTGACGCTGCAGTGACCGTTCGAGCCTATTCGGGGTCTGCAGTCTGTACCGGTGACTCGACACCATGGGGTGCCGAAGCCGATGCCGAAGGGAACCTGATTCTGCCATTGACGGCCGGAACAGTGCGAACGATGTCGTTCCAGGCGGAGGTTGGCGACTGGATATCCAACTGCCTGACGCTCCTGATCGATCCCGCACCGGTGACGGAGGTGCCTGTGACCGAAACACCCGTGACCGTCGTGCCAACTGGACCGATCACCTTGCTCGCCAATGACAGCACGGAACCCCTGACCGTGGCGGGAGGCGCGCCCGTGGCTTTGACCGCGAACGGAGTCGGTGCTGCTGAACCCTATGCCGTGCTCTGGTATCCCGCTGGTGACTGCAGTGGAACTCCTCGTGCCCTGGCAAATGGAACAGGTACAACGGGGCCGGTCGGAACGATGACGCGGTACGTCGCCAGCATGGTGGGCATCCAGCTCACGGCGGGAGAGCGAACGTCGAACTGTGTGCGAGTCGAATGGCTGGCGATTCCGCCCACTGAAACCGAGACGCCAACCGAGCCTCCGGTGACGGAGACCCCAACCGAGCCAACCGGGACTGAGCCGCCGACTGAACCGACAGACACGGAAACACCAACCGAGCCAACCGGGACGGAGATTCCCACCGAACCCAACAGCACCGAGAACCCGACCGAGCCGATTGGAACGGAAATGCCAACAGATCCTGGCAC
>CAZNQC010000189.1:0-7611 GCA_964574825.1 uncultured Sphaerobacteraceae bacterium
TACTCGCGTCTCTTTACTCCCCTTGCTCCCCTCTGCGGTAAATCGCGGTAATTCCACGCTAAATACAGCCAGGAAAGCCCATGAAATCAACGATTCTTGAATTACCGAATTCCAGAATTACCGCGGACGCAATCACCGGGCAATGGGCGAACGTCCCCAGCCTGCCGGAAACCGTTCGCAGCTCGCTGTCCGGCCGCCTTCGTCCCCGGTCCGCACCAGGTCGCATTTGGTCGCACGAAGTAAGGCCGAAAAAGCCTATGGAATCAACGATCTTCGACTTAATGAATTAATGTATTAGTGCGGAGCGTTTTCACGGCCCTTTCGGATCACTCATCGACACCAACGCGAAGCCCCCAGGTGCATATGCACCTGGGGGCACGCACGGCGACCCGATCGGTCGGATAAAGCGGCCCATAGAAAGGTTGACACTGCACAATCCTGCCAGCGTCAGTAAGGAGGCCCTAGCCAGCCACCATGCGTCATCTTCTCCTGTGCGATCTGGCTGGCGTATGGGTCTCCCCTCGTGGCGGTCACGTGTCGACCTTTTCGGGAATCGCTTTAGTCGGCGGCGACCAGCGCCTCGTCGGCCACCGGCACCCAACGGATGTTGAGTGATCGGTTCGCGCCAACCTCGTCGAGCCGCTTGTACTCGGTGGTGTATGGGGCACCGGCCACGAAGGATGGATTCTCCTCGGCCTCGTCGGCAATCTGCAGCATGGCATCGACGAAGGCATCGAGTGTTTCGATCGACTCGGTTTCGGTCGGCTCGATCATCAGGGCCTCCGGCACGATGAGTGGGAAGTAGGTGGTAGGCGGATGAATCCCGAAGTCGAGCAGGCGCTTGGCGATGTCCAGCGTCTTCACACCATTCTTCTTCTGCCGGCTGCCAGACAGCACGAACTCGTGCATGCAGGTGCGGTCGTACCAGAGCTCGAACCGGTCCTGCAGCTTCACCCGCAAGTAGTTCGCCGCCAGCACGGCATCTTCCGAGATCTTCCGCAGGCCCTCGGCGCCGTGCATCCGGATGTAGGTGTACGCGCGAACGTGCATGCCGAAGTTGCCATGGAACGAGTGCAATTGGCCGATGCTGTTCGCTGGTTGGAACCATTCGTAACGAACATCGCCGCCACCTTCGACCTTCCGCACGCGCGGGCCGGGCAGGAACTCAGCCAGTTCTTCGGTCACGCCAACCGGGCCCGAACCCGGGCCACCACCACCGTGTGGGGTCGAGAAGGTCTTGTGCAGGTTGTAGTGCATCACATCGATGTCGAGGTCGCCCGGGCGGGCGATGCCGAGGATGGCGTTGAAATTCGCGCCGTCGTTGTAAACCAGCCCTCCGGCCTGGTGCACGATGTCGACGATCTCGTGGATGTGCTCGTCCCACAGGCCAAGCGTGTTCGGGTTGGTGATCATCAGCCCGGCAGTTTCCGGTCCGACCAGCTCCCGCAGCTTCTCGATGTCGGCGTTGCCGCGATCGTCCGACGGAACCGTGACCACCTTGAACCCGGCCATCACGGCCGTGGCGGGATTGGTGCCGTGGGCCGAGTCCGGAATGAGCATCACCTTGCGCTCGTCATCGCCCCGCGACTCGTGGAACGCCTTGATCACCAGGCACCCAGTGAGCTCGCCGTGGGCACCGGCTGCAGGTTGCAGGGTGACGGCATCGAAGCCCGAAATCTCCGCCAGAATCTCCTGCAGGTCGTACATCAGCTCCAGCGCACCTTGCACGGTGCTTTCTGGCTGGTAGGGATGCAGGCGGGCGAAGCCGGGGTACCGCGCGACGGCCTCATTGATCTTCGGGTTGTACTTCATGGTGCACGACCCGAGCGGGTAGAAGTTGATGTCGATCGCGTGGTTCTTCTGGCTCAGACGCGTGAAGTGGCGAATGACATCGATCTCGCTCACTTCCGGCCAGCTCAGGCTCTCGCGAGCCAGATCGGCGGGGAGCGGGGTTTCCGGAACGTCCGGCGCCGGGAAACGCACGCCGCGGCGTCCTGGTTTGCTCAACTCGAAAATCAGGGGCTCAACCGCCATGTCGTATGAACTCCGTGATGGGATGCTTTGAGGAATCGATGGGTAGTGGGAAAGGAAACACACCCCTCCCGGCCACCGTGGATGGTAGCACGTCACATCACCTCCGGGACTGATTCCACTGGCGTGACGGCGAGGTTCCGGGCCGCTCGTTGCAGCCGGCGCACCATGATCACCATCACCGCCACCATGATCGATGCCAGCGTGGCGGCGACAATGAGGGGGGTGGTGGGGTCGATTCGCCACAGCTGCGAGGCAATCAGCGGACCGGTCGACATGGCCGTTCCGCCGAGAATCTCCATGATCGAGAACCCGCGAGATCGCAGATGAGCGGGCGCCACCTTGCCGAGCGCGGCCAGGAAGAGTGCCCAGGCCGAGAAGACGCCGCCGCGCAGGAAGTAGGCCAGTGAGATCAGCGGCAAGGCGCTTTGGGTAGCGAAGATCAGGAGACCAACCACCACGAGCGATGTCGCCACTGCCGCGGCCAGGATCGGTGAGTCCCGCAGGTGACGTTGACGCGTGCTCAGCACGCCGAACGACACGGTTCCGAGCGCGGCCCCGGCGCTGAGGATGGCGATGACGGACGGTGAGACCCCGCGCACTTCTTCGAGGAAGTTCGGAATCAGCGCCACCCCGATGCCAAGCGAGAGAATCGTCAGGGCGTGCAGGATGATCGCCGACCGCACGGCGGAGTTCTGCATGGTTGAACGATACGTGACGCGCTCCGAGTGCGAGACGCGCATGGCGCTGAAGTCCATCCGGGAGAGGAACCCGATGGCAATCAAGGTCAGGAAGGCGGAGAGGAAGAACGCTCCCCGCATGCCGAACTGGGCAATCACGAGTCCCGAGACGAACGGCGTGATGATCAGTCCGCAGGCTGGACCGATCGTGATGGTCATGTTGAAGGCGTGCACGGGATCGTCGCCGGCATGATCGGCAACGTAGGCATGGATGGTCGGGAAGATGAGCTCCCCGATGGCGTTGAACAGGACGGTCACAAACAGGATCTGCCAGGTGCCGGCAAACGCAGCCAGCAGGATGCCGCAGAAACCGATCAGCCTGGCGCCGATCAGCACGTTGCGGGTGTTGAACCGGTCGGCAATGGGGCCGCCAACTCCGAGCACGATCGGCCGGAAAACTCCCGCCGACGCCAGCACGATACCAACCATGCTGATCGGCGCACCGAGTCGTTCGATCCAGAGTGGCCAGATGGGAGCGTACGCCCCGAGCACGGCCTCGAAGAAGGTCAATGCCCAGAAGGCGTAGCCAAGTTCCTTGCCCAGACCGAAGTGCCAGCTCCAACGCATGGGGATTCATCCGATGAAATCGAGGGCGAGCGGCGCCACGCAACAGGTCAACGACGGGCGCACGACGACCCTCGCCAGACGACCACATCAATCGCCCAGGCCCGGTTATGCTTCCACTCGGCGCGAACGGATTGTACTCAACGCGCCGGTTGCCGTGAACGGGTTCGTCCCGAAATCGAACTGAGTCATGCCGATGCCAGTCTCCAATCGACTGGCGGGTGTCAGGAACGCTGGTTGTGAATCCCTATCTCACTGTTACGCTCGTCATGTGCGGAGTCATCTTCCTTGCTCTCGCGGCCACGGCCTATCTCGCGGTGTATTTCACCCGGCGGGCGAAGGCCGACCTTGCCGCTGCGCTCGCCCCACTGGCCGAGGTCCTGGAAGGCACCAGTGATCCTGACGAAGCGGTGGTGTCCGGTCGCCACAACGGAAAGCTGGCATTTGGCCGCGTGGCCAATGCCGAAGGTTCACTCGTCCGGGTCTTCGAGACGGAGGTGATCGACAGCGCGGGCGGGGAAAAATGGCTCTACGTGCGCTACCCGCGCAAGGATGTCACCGAGTACAGACCGGAGGATGGAGCGATGTTCGCGGCATTGCCGGCCCTCCAGCGCCAGGATCTGGCGTCCTCACTCGGCATTACCACCGAATGGCTCCAGGTCGACTACTCGCCGGAGAAGGGGCACGTCCGGTTGACGGTGCCGATGGGGACTCGCAAGGACATCCCCAGCGCCGACTCGTTCATCCATCAACTCAACCTGCTCGACTCCCTTTCCGACGAGAACCGGACGTGGCAGGAGGAGCAGACCAATGACTGAGCAGGCCAGTGTCGTGCGAGTAGACAGCGCCGAAGAACAGTATGCCTACATGCTCTCCCGATTTGGGGACCCTGCCGGTTGGTCCGTTACCTCCCAGATGTTCGAGCAGGATGACCAGGGCCGCGACGTGGAACGGGTCGACGTTCGATTGGCCTCCGGTGCGGAAGAGGTGGTCCGGTTTCGGGCTGTCCGCGAGGAGGGCGTCTTCTCCGAACCCACCGAGGACGAAGAGGGGACAACCGGATTCCTCGATGCCGTGATGGAATCGGCGTTCCAGTTCTCCGCCGACAACCCACCACATCACCCGGGAACGTTGGCCCGGTTTCCGGTGCCTTCTGCCGGTTACGCCAACTCCCTGGCGGTGCCGATGCCGGTGCTGGCGGTCGACCAGGGCCTTCGAGGCCTGTACTCACCTCCGAGAGTGGTCGTCATTGAGTTCGAATCGCTCAAGGCGCGAGGGGTGGGGGAGTTCCCCGGCTTCGACCCGGAATCCTGGCCACCACCACGTCTTGGCGACTGGCCACCACCGAGTGTCGCCGACTTGCCGCAGCAACAGGTACAGGGCAGCATCATGCGCTTCAGTGCCATCTGGCAGCGCATTCTGGACGCGTGGTTCGCCAAGGACCTGATTCAGTCGTCAGAGCTTTCGGCCGAAGTCGTGGAGGCCCTGGCACTGCGCGAGCGTCTCGACTTGCCAGGCATGCTGCCCATCTATGATCGGCTGAATCCCGTCTTCGCCAAATGGCTCCAACGTCATTCGGTGGCGGGCTGAGGTGATCGTGGAGCGGTTTCGGGCCACTCCTCGACCTCTTCGACGGCATCACCGCGCCGCCAGCTGGGCAGGATCGAGCGGCCACTCTGGATCCACCAACCAGCGGTGAGCCAACCAATCGACGTGACCGCGCCTCCGGCCAGGACGTCGATCACATAGTGCTCGCCCATGTAGATGAGGGCCAGTCCCATCGAGAAGGCATAGATGACGGCCAGTACCCGCCAGGTGCGGCCAAACTCCCAGGCGACCCAAACCAGCAGGAACGTCACCGCGAAGTGAATCGAGGGCATCGCCGCGATGGGATTCGATTCTCCGACGACGTTGTAGCCGGCCTGATAGAGTCCGCCACCCAGTTCCTTGCCAATTGGCTCCATGATCCGAATCACGGTTGGTGCGCCGGGTGAATTGACCGACTCCGGAGCCATCCAGGGTGGGTTGCTGGGCAGCGCGAAATAGAGCCCAAGCCCCAGTGTCAGTAGCACCGCCAGCGCAATCAGGTACTGGCGAAAGAGCTGTGGACGCCGGAGGAACAGGTAGAGCGCCACCGCGTGCGGAATGATGAAGTACGACCAGTGGATGAACGTGAAGTAGTAGTCGTGCAGCTGAATGTGGCCGGTCTCGTACCAGTTCGCCTGGAGCCGGATAGTGGGCAACTCACCGTTGAACAGCCAGCGCTCAAACTCCGCGACCCGGGTGTTGACGATGCGAGCCCAGCGCGTCTCATCGGCCAGCGAGCGGAGGAACGTGAAGATGAACCAGATGGCAGCATAGGGTACTGCCGCCGCAAGGAAAATTCGGGCCTTGCCATAGGGCACGATCAGCACGGCCAGAACAGCGAAGAGACCCCAACCGAGGAACGAGCGGTTGGTGAACAGCGAAACGACGATCAGGATCAGCGCGATCGTCACGCGAATCGCGACGTCCCGCGTCAGGATCTGGTCGCGGCTCAACCCGCGCAGACTCCACCACTGGCGAGGCGGTGGCGGTGTAGGTGGTGGGGGCGTGGTCGAGTCAGGCAAGGGCTCGTTAACTCTCGGTCAACTCTGATCGGCAGGTTTCTGGCTGCAGAGTATACGCGACCGTCTCGGAAGAACCCGATTGTTGGTCGCTGGGTGATGCTGGCGGAGCCGAGGTCCGAACTCAGAGGTGGGGAACTACAACGAGTATCGCACTCGAGCCTTCTTGGTCACGAGAATCCGATCTTCACCGGTTTCGGGATCAGGCTTGCGGGCCATGAATCCCCGTCGCAACTGTTCGTCGATCCATTTCTCTGGCAGGCCATGACTGGTCGCCAGCTCGGCAGCAATGTCGGGCGCCTGGCCACCCTCGATGACCACCGCGTCGGTGTAGTACCCCCGCCGCTGCGATTCAGCTTCCGTGCCAGGCGCCAAAACGAGGCGTTCGACCACCGGGCCACCCTTGAGGTGCTCGAGGATCTCCGGAATGTCCTTCACCGTCACGCCGTTGTAGATCACGTTGTCGGGATAGACCACCATGTTCGGTCCACAGTCGCACAGGTCAATGGTTCCACAGTTATTGACGAGGATTTCGGTGTCGAGGCCCTTGCGGATCACTTCGAGGCGCAGTCGGCCAGCGACATCCATCGAGCCCTTCTGGTTACAGTGCGACGCAGTGCAGACGAGGACGTGCTTTCGGGTCCAGTACATGATTCCTCCTGAGCGAACCGGATGGCTGGCCTACTGACTGGCGATCCAGGCTGTCCAGTCATCGTTGAGTTGGTTGGCAGAGATGCCGAGAGCAGCTGGAATGGCCTCGGCATATGGTGTTCCGCTGGCGAACGCGTCGACGAGGGCCGCGATGCCCTCATCACCCCACCATTCTTCGATGTAGGTGACGGCCGACCAGGACGTAGCATAGGCCAGTGTGGCCTGCGCTGGGCTGAACGGGAATCCAGCATTGAGCGAATCGAGCCGGAAGAGTTCGCCTCGTTCGTGGGCTCGAATGACCATCTCCATGTAGCCGTCGGTGCCACCGGTTTGAACGTGGGTTGCCATGCCCTCGTCGAGCCAGACGGGGATGTGTGTGAATGGGTTGGCCGCGGCTTGATGGAGTACCTGATGGCTGACTTCGTGCGGGAGCACCCGGAGCATTTCAGCCTGATTTCCATCCGGCACGATGGCCGCGATGGTGTGATATCCGGGGAATGCGAGGGCAGCGACTGACTCCCGGCTGTTCGGCGGCATGGCTGCCTGAAAGTCACCATACGATTGGTAGACCCAGACCCGAATCGGCTCGGGCATAGCCAGGTCGAATCGGGCTTCGAGATCGTCGATCGTCTGCTGCAGGGTGGAGAGCGTTTCCTCGATGAACTCGGCAGAAAGGTCATAGGAGTACAGGATGACCTGGTCAGTCGAGTGCTCGCTCCAGGACTGGCTGTCATCCATCCACAGCGCCTGGATGGGTTCGGACTCGGCGATGGTCGTGCCCTGAGGGCTGGTCAATCGCCACCAGAGTGTGAGTTCAATACCGGCTGGGAGGTAGTGGTTCTGGAGATTGACCGATGTCTCCAAGTGAGTCTGGAACGACCCTGAAGTGTCTCTCGCCTGGGTGATGGCGATGGTTGCAGTGTCCGAACCGGTCGCCGCGTAGACCAATTCGAGACGGCCGACATCTTCTGTGCCGTCCCAGGCGATCGTGCTGGCGACGGTCAACCCGGTGGGGAAGT
>CAZNQC010000190.1:0-4115 GCA_964574825.1 uncultured Sphaerobacteraceae bacterium
CTGCTGATGGCGTTTGCGCCCACTCCCTGGATTCTGGCGGCTGCTCTCTTCGTCTACGGGTTCTCCTTCGGTGCGGGCGATGTAGCGATGAACGCGCAGGGCGTGACCGTGGAGCGCAAGCTCGGCAAACCGATCATGGGATCGCTGCACGGCTATTTCAGCCTCGGCGCCCTGGCCGGAGCCGGGGCGAGCGCTCTGCTCGCCAGCCTCAGGGTCGGGCTGGAGTGGAACCTGACTCTGGTATCGCTCCTGGGGGTTGCCTCGGTCGTGTGGGCCGGTACGGGGTATATCGCTGATGAGCCAGCTCCGCACCAGGAACCAAAAGAGAAGTCCAGCCGGTTCTCATTGCCACCGAAGGCGCTCTGGCCGCTCGGCATCATCGCCTTCAGCGCGGCCGTCGGCGAAGGGTCGATGGCTGACTGGGGCGCCCTCTACGTTCACGACCAGCTCGGCAGCAGCGAGGGACTGGCCGCGATTGCCTTTGCCACCTTCTCCACGACGATGCTGATCGGTCGCTTCGCCTCCGACCGGCTGGTGCAACGGTTCGGACCGGCCCGGGTGGTCTCGGTCGGATCGATCGTGGCCGGGGCAGGGCTGCTCGGGGGCTTGCTGCCGGGCACCACGACCTCGGCTGTGATTGGCTTCGCGGTCATGGGAATTGGGCTGGCTCCCGGCTTCCCGGTCATCTACAGCGCGGCCGGATCGGTGCCCGGTATCCCCAGCGGGCGGGGCGTCGCGGCCGTGGCGACAATTGGGTACACCGGATTCCTGGCCGGACCACCGATCCTGGGTCTGCTGGCCCGGTATTCATCAATCCGCCTCGTATTCGTAATCGTTGCCCTCCTGATCCTGAGCATTCCGTTTTTCACCCGAACGTTGAACCGCCCCGTTGGCGCGGTGACCGACACGGACCCGGCATTGGCCGTGGATGGCGTGCATGAGTAGCGATCGCCTGGGCGGCCATTTGCCGCGAAGATACTCGCCTGGCACAGGCAGCCACCAGGAACGTGTTGACAGGTAAGGCGCTCCTCGCAACGCCAGATGGAACTCTTTTTGCTGGGCGACGTTAGTGCATGATGGCCGCTCGCAAAAACACAGACGAGCAGCAGATCCGGGACCCATCATTCAATTCATCCCTGGCCCGCTCCGGCATCACCACCCGCTGGTGACCGCACGGCCCCAAAACCGGAATGCAGGCATTCCCGGTGCGGATTCGTGCACCCATCGGCACTCGAGCATGCGAGACGCGGCCACGTTCTGGAGGTTCATCGCATGGTTGCTTCGGTTGTCGCCCCGCATCACGTTTTCACCTGCCCGGTCTTCTCCCCTGCCTCCCCTGGCTACGCGGAGGAACTGGCAGGGTTTCACGCCAATATCATCCACACTCCCGACCTGGTCATCGGCGCGACCTGCACCGATGATGTCGTCGAAGCCGTGCGGTACGCCCGGGCCGAAGGGCTCAAGGTCGCCGTACTGGGCGGCGGTCACGGTTTCGATCCGATCACCAGCGGCCTGATTGTCACCACCCATCGCATGAATCACGTCTGGATCGATCCCGACCGGCAGACGGCGACCTTTGGTGGCGGGGCACGCTTTCAGGACATCCTGGCGGCGAGCGCTCCATTCGGGCTGATGCCCGTCTGCGGCTCGACCACGCACGTTGGCGCGGTTGGTTACCTGCTCGGCGGCGGCATCAGTCCGCTCGGCCGCAGTCATGGCTACAGCTCCGACTACGTCCGCTCGATGACTGTGGTGACCGGGACCGGTGAGGTGCTGGAGGCCAGCAACTTCGACAACCAGGACCTGTTCTGGGCGCTGCGCGGTGGGAAATCGGCGCTTGGTATCGTGACCGAGGCCACGATCCAGCTCGTCGAACTCTCCACCCTCTATGCCGGCGCGCTCGCCTTCGCCGACGACCACGCCGACACCGTGTTCCGTGGTTGGCTCGACTGGACCGCGACGGCGGACCCGATGGTGACGACCAGTTTCGTGACCATCGAGTTCCCGGACATGGAGCTGGCACCGCCGCCGTTCCGCGGCCAGCGCATCTCGTTCCTGCGGTTCGCCTATCCGGGTGATCTCGACCGCGGTGCGGAACTGGCCGCCCCGTTGCGTGCCCTGGCCCCAGTTCTGATGGACATGCTCGATCCGCTGCCAATTTCCCAGATCGATCGGATTCACATGGATCCAACCAATCCAGTTCCCACCTGGGAAAGCGGATCCCAGTACGGCGAACTGGGACCGGAATTCGCCGCCGCCTGGATCGAACGATTCGGCAGCGGCAAGCGCTCGCCGCTGGTCATGACCGAACTGCGGCACGGCGGCGGTGCCCAGCGACGGGACGTGATCGAAGGATCGGCCGTCACCGGCCGGGGTGCTTCGTACACCATGTTCCTGGCCACCTTCATCGAGCCATTCTTCGCCGAGATCGCTCCGGCGGCGGCCCGGGACATGCTGGAGGCAACGGCTGAATGGCGGCTTCCGGACATGAACGTCAACCTGCTGGGGGATAACCCGGTGGTTTCACCCTGGTCGCCGGAGAGACTGGCCCGGATCGAGGCCGCTCGACGGCGCGTCGACCCTGACGAGATCTTCCTCGTTCGCTGGTAGGATCCCGCTAACCTTCCGAAGCCTGGTCATGGTCGCTACTGCGGTCGGGCCAGGCTTCGGCCGTTCGGAGAGTCTCACTACCATGAGATATACCCCCTGAGGGTATACTGCCTCCAGTCACGATGCCGGACTGGAGGCTCCATGACCGCATCACCCCACCATCACCACAGTCCAACCGGTCACGATACTGGCTCCGACGACGATCTGGCGGAGCGTCACGTCACCGTTGATGCCGCCGGGGATGCGCATCACGATCATCCCGTCGCCGACCACGCGGCCATGTCGCACGGAAGCCATGGCGATCATTCGACCCATGCTGGCCACTCGGTCGAAGCGTTCCGGCGGCGCTTCTGGGTCGCGCTGGTCCTCTCGATTCCCGTCATTCTCTACAGCCCAATGGTGCAGGAGTGGTTCGGCTTCTCGATGCCGGAATTTCCGGGCAGTGACTTCATTCCACCGGTGATCGGCACCTTCGTCTTCTTCCAGGGAGGTTGGGTCTTCCTGGAGGGTGGCTGGCGAGAGATCCAGCGCCGCCAGCCCGGCATGATGTTGCTCATCTCGCTGGCGATCGTGGTGGCGTTTGGTGCCAGCCTGGCGACCACGTTCGGCTGGCTCGACCTGGAGTTCTGGTGGGAACTCGTCCTCCTGATCACCATCATGCTGCTGGGACATTGGCTGGAAATGCGGGCAATCTCGCAGGCCCAGGGTGCGCTCGATGCCCTGGCCGAGCTGATGCCGGACACGGCGGAACGGCTCAACGCCGCCGGACAGCCGGAAACGGTGCCAGTGTCAGATCTGCTCAGCGGAGATCTGGTGTTGGTGCGGCCCGGCGCCACCGTGCCGGCCGACGGCACGATCGTCGCAGGAACAGCCGATCTGGACGAGTCGATGCTGACCGGGGAGTCGCGCCCGGTGCCGCGCGGGCCGGGTGAGACGGTCGTGGCGGGATCGGTGGTGTCCAGTGCGGCCTTGCGCGTCCGGGTCGATCACCTCGGTGACGAAACGCAACTGGCAGGTATCCAGCGGATGGTTGCCGCCGCGCAGGAATCGAAGTCCGGCGCCCAGGTCCTGGCCGATCGTTTCGCAGCAGCATTGTTCTACATCGCCCTGGCGGCCGGGGGACTGACCTTTGCGGTCTGGGCGCTCATCGGTGATATCAACGAGGCCATCACGCGCGCCGTGACCGTGCTGGTCATCTCCTGCCCCCACGCCCTGGGTCTGGCCATTCCGCTGGTGATCTCCATCTCCACCGGCCTGGCCGCCCGCAACGGCATCCTGGTACGAGACCGGATGGCGTTGGAAAGGATGCGGACAGTTGATGTGGTGCTATTCGACAAAACCGGCACCCTGACCGAAGGCAAGCCAACCGTTGGCGCCGTCGAAGCGGTCAGCACCATCTCCGAGCGGGACCTGATCGCCCTGGCGGCTGCGGTGGAAGCCGACAGCGAGCACCCGTTGGCAACCGCAATCGTGACCCACGCGCGTGAAAACGATATCGCCGTTCC
>CAZNQC010000190.1:4215-7607 GCA_964574825.1 uncultured Sphaerobacteraceae bacterium
CGGTGGCGATGATGACCGGTGATGCGCAGGGTGTCGCCAACCGGGTTGCCGAGGACCTCGGGATCGATGAGGTGATGGCCCGGGTGCTGCCCGAGGGGAAGCAGGGTGTCGTCGCCAGGCTGCAGGATCAGGGTCGCGCCGTGGCGATGGTGGGAGACGGTGTCAACGACGCTCCCGCGTTGGCCCAGGCCGATGCTGGCATCGCGATTGGCGCGGGAACGGATGTGGCGATCGCGTCGGCAGGTGTGGTGCTGGCAACCAGCGATCCCCGGGCCGTAGTCAGCGTGCGCAACCTCTCGTTGGCAACCTACCGGAAGATGCTGCAGAACCTGGGTTGGGCAGTGGGCTACAACGTGGTCGCCATCCCGCTGGCAGCCGGGGTACTCGCCTGGGCGAATGTCGTGATCAGCCCTGCCGTTGGCGCAGTGCTGATGTCACTCTCGACGATCGTCGTCGCCCTCAATGCCCAGTTGCTCCGTCGTGTGTCGCTTCGGCCGGAGGATATCCGATGACCTGGATCTGGTGGCTGGCTCTCCTGGCCGGACTAGTGATGGCGCACGACCTCTCGATGGCAACAGTGGGACATCCAGGAAGCCATGTCCAGGACACGACCCGATCAATGGCTGACCATGACACAGGCCGCGGCCATCACCATGCCGATGCAGCACCGCCTCCAGACGAAACCGTACCGGAATCGTGCGGCACGGTGCGCCTGGCGCCTGCCCGCCAGGATGTTCCCGAACATCGTCTCTTCACCGGTCCAATCCTGGAAGCAGTTTTCGAACCATGGCAAACGACGACGCGGGCAATTTCCGTGCATCTGCTGGAAAATCCGGTGTCCAACAGTCCAAGCGCCTGTCTCGCCCGATTCCAGGTATTCCGGATATAGGCCGACAATCCCCGCTGCCATGTTTGGCGGCACGGTGATCGGATTCCGTTCGATATCCCACCCAAAGGATCTCCAGATGTCGCTACGCACTCTGCTGCTGGCTTTGAGCCTGCTGGCAACACTCATACTTCCTGCTTCCGCCCAAACACCAGTTCCGACCTGGAGTTGCATGTCCAGGGCCACTCCGGAAACCTCATTCAACGCACACCGCGGCCATAACATGCACGCCGAGACGCTGTCCTTCGATCAACTCTACATCGACATGATGGTGCCGCATCACGAGGCCGTCATCGCGCTGGCCGAGGCGGCTCTTCCGGAACTCACCGAGCCCGTATTGGTCGAGATGGCGGAGAACATCATCGCCAACCAATCGGCAGAGAACAAGCAATTGTTGACCTGGCGGCTCGAATGGTTCGGTTCGGCCGAGACGCTGATGGATGAGATGACGATGCCTCATATGCTGGAGATGATGCCGATCGGGTCGATGGACGAGATGATGCTCCAGATGGACCCTGTCGCCCAGGTCACAGCATTCTGCGCGGCAGACGATCCCGACCAGGCATTCGCACGGCAGGTGCTGGCTCATCATCAGATGGCCGTCAACGCCAGCGTGATCGCCGTTGAGCAGGCCGAGCAGCCCGATCTGGTTGCGTTCGCCAAGCAGGTGATCATCGACCAGCAAGCGGAAATCGATGTGCTGCTGGCCTATCTGGGTGGAGCCGCCACGCCTTCGGCATAGCACCTTCACCACGCAAAGAAGCCACCCGGACAATGAATCCGGGTGGCTTCGTCGGTCTCAAGTCAGGCAGCAGCCGGGAAGTAGTCGACAGGCGGATCGCCGATGACGAGCGGCAAGCCGAGATGAGAGCGAAGGGCAGCCCGATGCTTGCAGACCGGGTCGTCGCCCAGTTCGGCGGCCGGGCAGGTGCAGCGGTAGATGCTGACTTCGTAGGCCAGGTGCGGGTCGTTGGCGCTGCTGGCGATCCAGCCGCCGGACGCGCTGAGCTGACGAACGGTAACGCCTTCCTGGCGGGCACGGTCAAAGGCGGCTTTCCAGCGAGCAGGAGTGTTGGGGCGGTTGAGAGGAACGATCATGCGGGATTTCTCCGGGCGAATTGCCGGCGCTCAAAATGCCCGCAAATCGCATTGAACATATGTTCTATTTTACCATATTGGCTTGGATTCGGGAGGCTCCACGTCACCGGCGTTATCGCTCAACACCGGTGATGCAACCATGACGGAGCGGGGCTGGATGGTCAGCTATCGAGCGCGCCCTGACCGGCAAAGGGGTGGGCGGTGGCATCGTCGCCAGGCTGCTTTGGCACATAGTTGAGCACGATGACGCCATTGGGCAGGTGATCCACGGAGGCGAGATCCAGGGGCGCCGGGGTTTCGCGATCGTGCCAGAGGCGAAGCCCCTTGCCGACGACAACAGGATGGACCATCAGCCGATACTCATCGATGATCCCGCTGTCGAGCAACGAATTGATCAGCGTGACACTCCCAGCGATCATCAGGTCCTGACCGGCCTCCGCCTTGAGTGCCTGCAGGGCAGCAACCGGATCCGTGCCGATCACGGTCGTATTGGTCCAACTGGGATCGGCAAGTGTGGTGGAAACCACATACTTCGGCATCGAGTTCATGCGGTCGGCGAAGCCATCTTCGTCCTCATAGTTTGGCCACGCCTCGGCAAAGCCCTCATAGGTGGTGCGCCCGAGGACCAATCCATCGTGGGCGAAGACTTCCCGCTGCTTGTACTCACCCATCTCGTCACTCCAGAAGGGAAAGTGCCATAGATGAGGGTCACCCACGACCCCGTCGATGGAAATGAACTCGGTGACGATCAGTTTGCGCATGCTCAACTCCGGGCTGTGGCGCGGCACGTCATTCGATCGAGGCATCACGCCGACACACGGGCTGCTATGCCAGCGGCGTGGCCGGCGTGTCGTCCGGCATTGGGGCGTCAAGGTACGGCAGCACCAGCACCGGAATCAGGTCGGCGCGAGCGTAGCCGAAGAAGTGGGTGGTGCCCGGTGTGATCGCGAGTTGTGACGCAGGCACGCCCACGAAGTCACCATTGACGTCGCCGCCGCGCAATTGCAGAAAACGAATGGCATGTTCGAGCCGGACCATGTCGCAATCGCCAACGGTGATCAGCGTGGGAGCGGCAATGCCCCTGATCTGGTCCTCCGACCAGCCGGGGAACCCTTCGTTGCTCGCGCTGATCTTGTCGAGCAGATCCTGCAATTTCTCCGGATGTGGGGATTTGGCAAGGTAGTCCTGCTCCATCGGCGTACCGGCAATCATGTCCACGGTCAGGGCACCGATCGCATCGGCATTCTCGGGCCGATCGCCGTCCGGGGAGAACGACACCGACGAAACAACGAGTTTCCGCACCAGGTCGGGACGGGTAACGGCCAGTTCGATGGCCACAGCCCCGCCGATGCTGAATCCAAGGACATCTGCCTGGGCGAGGTTCAGGTGCTCGAACAGGCCCTCGATG
>CAZNQC010000191.1:0-1670 GCA_964574825.1 uncultured Sphaerobacteraceae bacterium
TCCGAAGACAGACGCTCTATCCGTTGAGCTACGAGCGCATGCCGCGCTGACTCGCAGAGTATACCAGCAGACGTTCTCCGATGACGTCAATCGTCGTTGTCATGACGGACGACCAAAACCGCAATCACTTCCCGGCAGGCATGCGCGGATCGAACGGTCTGGACGCCACCGGTCGAGTATGCTCGAACGAGTGTGCCGGTTGACATACCGGTCGTTGCTTCACTGTCTGACACGGAGAACAAGCACCGATGCGAACGGACCTGGCGACGCGAGGAACCTGGCTATTGCTGCTGGCCACGATCGTCGTAGGCCTCTCCATCATCCTCGATGGAACGCCCTCGAGAATCCTGAACGGTCTGGCCGGCATCATGTGGTTTGGCGCGGCCGCAATGCTCGTCGTTGCCGGAATGCGCCTCTCGCGGCGGGCTGGTCTCTGGATCGGCCTCGTCGCCCTGACGGCCGTGGTGGCCTTCGTCGTCAAGCCGTCGGACCTTCTCCTGGCCACCATCGGCTTCGTGGCCTGTGGTGCCATCGCCCAACTGCTCGCCGGAGACGGTCGGCTGATCTGGTCCGTGTTGATTGCTGCGCTCTATTTACCTTTGCACATTGGCACGGCCGTTATCCGGGCTCTCGTGCGGTCGATCAGCGGCCATGAAGCTGCCATCCGCACCGATCCGCCTCCAACAGCGGCGCTGGTTCCACTAGCTATGCTACTCGCCGCGATAGCTGGCGGCCTCCTCGTGCAAAAGTTTCGGCAGGAGCGGGGTGATGTTCGGCTCGGACGATTGACGTAATCCGGACCGAAAACGACACGAAAAAGGCGGCTGGCACGTGCCAGCCGCCTTTGTTCTTTCCCTGAATTGGGGTGCCTTACGGGGTTCGAACCCGTCACCTCCGGTTCCACAGACCAGCGCTCTGCCGAATGAGCTAAAGGCACCATATGCGATGACGAGCAGGAGAAGGAGTAAGCCGAGTTCTGTTCGTGATGACCATCTCTCTCAACCGATAGGGCTGGCCACGTCGTCGCCTTCGTGGCTGCTCTCGACTTCCGACCTTGGCGAGCAACCTGCAAGCGGTCGAATCGGAGATTGCTGCGGGGAGGATTGCCCTTTTCAGCCCGTCCCGACGAATCGGTTCGGGAATGGTTTCTGTTGCTCTCACGCCGAAGCGTGCCTGTCTGGACTGTCAACGCGGCAGAACCGCGCTGCCCTGGCTTTCACCAGGCACCCTTGCTCTGTGCAGCTCGGACTTTCCTCTGGCTCCCGAATGGGGTCCAGCGGTCATCCTCAACTCACTGTCGTGCAATTCGCATGTCAACGTGCTGGGATCGAATTCGATCCGGTGCCGAGGGGGAGATTCGAACTCCCACGGGGTTACCCCCACTACGCCCTGAACGTAGCGCGTCTGCCAGTTCCGCCACATCGGCAAGAGGTCCAGCCTGCCTGCTGGGAGCCGACCTGCGGACTCGAACCGCAGACCTGCTGTTTACGAAACAGCTGCTCTACCAACTGAGCTAGGCCGGCACACACTCCCCTTGGGAGCGGCCGAAGTATAGCAGGACACAATTACCCGGCGCAATGTTTCCAGCCTGAGGGTACTGAAACAGACGTGCGCCCCTGCAGCCTTCGTAGGGGCCGACCTTCCGAGCCTGGGCAAGGCGCCTTTGCATC
>CAZNQC010000191.1:1770-7544 GCA_964574825.1 uncultured Sphaerobacteraceae bacterium
ACACCCATCGCGCCTGGGCAGGTGGCGTTACATCGTCCATCTGGCTCGGATGTGTGGGCCCTGTTCTCGCGCACACCCAATTCTGAACAGTTACGCCTCATGTGATTGTCCGGACGTGAAGGGCTCGATCATCGATCTGAGCCTCGGCACCCCGGTCTTCACCAACACCCATCGCGCCTGGGCAGGTGGCGTTACATCGTCCATCTGGCTCGGATGTGTCGGCCCTGTTCTCAAAAACCCATTTCTGGACAGGTACAACCCTCGCTCACGCTGGACAGATCGATCGACTATTGCGAGTGGGCCACACGGGTTTCTGCAGCATGGTCATTTGCTGTCGATCTGGATGTCCGAGGTCGAGAGGAGAATGTAGGGATGCTCTGCCCAGCGCAAGGAAGACATCTCGCCAGAGCCCAACTGTTCTGGGTCTGTGCATCCTCACCACGGCGGCAAGCAGCCGTCTGACCACTGCGACCGGAATCCGGTTCACGCGGCGTTTCTGCTAATGTTGCACCTCGTGCAGGCGCACCCCTTGCCACCCATCACTGCTTGCTACCCGCGTGAAAGCGAAAGAGACGGTTCCGTGTCACGTTCGCGCCCTTCTGCCCCAACCCGCAAGCCTCCTCCCCGCCCATCGAAGGCTCCGTCCAACCGGAACCAGCTTCTGCTCATCGTGACGTCGGTGCTGGTGACCTGCTCGTTGGTGGGGGGCATCTTCGTCGGACTCGGCGCCACCGATATCTTTGGCGACCTCTTCTCCAGTGAGCCCGACGAGAACTATCTCGATCCCAACAGCGATGTCATTGCCGCCCAGGAGACGATCGTTGCCCAGCATCCCGACGATGTGGAGGACGTGCTCCTGCTTGCCTCGCTCATGGCAAATTCAGGCCGCCTGACCGACGCTATCCCTCATTTCGAGCACGCCCTCGAACTCGAACCCGACGATGTCGCCGCTCGGGTCAGTTTTGCCCGCGCATTGGCCGATGGCGGGATGTACGCCGACGCCGAACTCCAGTTCAAGCGCGTGCTCGAACTCGATCCCAACAATCAGCAGGCCCACTACTATCTGGCCCAGATGTACATGACCCAAACGCCCCAGCGTACCGATGAGGCGATCGAGCACTACCGCGCTGCGGCGACCATCGATCCAACTACCCTGATCGGCGAACGATCTCAAACACAACTCGACGCGTTGGGGGCTGGCTCCGCCGTCACGGCATCACCTGTGGCAAGTCCGGTCGCCAGTCCGGTTCCGTAGGACGCCATCGTGCCAAACACTGCCAAAATCGTGCGTCGAACATCGCGAACGTATGTTCTATATGGGCTATACTTCAAGGCATGAGCGAGAATCGCAGACCGGGTGGATTTGCCCCGGCCCAACAACCGAAAAGCGATGAGGAGCGACTGGTGACATCGAACCAGCGCGACGAGGATGTGCAGGTCGAAACGTCGCTTCGACCTCGCCGCTTGGCGGAGTACATCGGTCAGGACCGGGTCAAGACCAACCTGAGTATCTTCATCCAGGCCGCCCGCGGCCGGGACGAACCGCTGGACCACATTCTGCTCTATGGGCCTCCCGGTCTCGGCAAAACCACACTGGCCACCATCATTGCGGCCGAGATGGATGTCAGTCTGCGGGTCACCTCCGGTCCAGCCATCGAGCGTCAGGGCGACCTCGTCTCGATCCTGACCAACCTCAAGGCCGGCGATGTGCTGTTTATCGACGAGATTCATCGGCTGAACCGCGTCGTCGAGGAGGTCCTCTATTCCGCGATGGAGGACTTTGCAGTCGACATCATCATCGGCAAGGGACCCGCTGCCCGAACGATGCGCATCAACCTGCCCAGGTTCACGTTGGTCGGAGCCACCACCCGGCTGGCCCTGTTGACTGGACCATTGCGGGATCGCTTTGGCGCGGTGCTGCGGCTTGATTTCTACGACGAACCCGCCATGGAGCAGATTGTCCGCCGTTCTTCCGCCATTCTCGGCGTGGAACTGGACGACAGTGGCGCGCGGACCCTGGCCGGGCGAGCGAGAGGCACCCCCCGGATCGCCAACCGCCTGCTGCGAAGGGTGCGTGACGTGGCCCAGGTTGCCGGTGTCACGGTGGTCGATGCCAGTGTCGCCGATGAGGCCCTGGTGCTGCTGGAAGTGGATGCGCTTGGTCTCGATGAGATCGACCGGCGCATTCTGCAGGCGGTGATCCTGAAATTCGACGGTGGTCCGGTTGGGATTGATACGCTGGCGGCCGCTACCAGTGAAGAAACTGACACGATCATGGATGTCTACGAGCCCTACCTGATTCAGTTGGGATTTTTGCAGCGCACACCGCGTGGCCGGGTCGCGACCAGGCGAGCCTACGAGCATCTAGGCATCTCCTTTCCGGAAGAACGACCCGGCCAGTCGTCGCTCTTTCAGGTCGATGCATGACAGAGGAACATCAGCGACGATTGTCAATGGCAGAGTTCGACTACGAGCTGCCTCCGGAGTTGATCGCCCAAACTCCCCTGCAAAAACGGTCGGCCTCGCGCCTGTTGCATCTCGACCGGACAACGGGTGATACCGAGGATCTCCAGTTTCCCGACCTGGTCGACCTGCTCCGGCCCAATGACCTGCTGGTCCTGAACGACAGTCGCGTCATTCCCGCTCGCCTGCTCGGGCACCGGCCGACTGGCGGTCAGGCCGAAGCGCTGCTGCTCCGCAAGCAGGCAAGTGGCAACTGGCTGGCCCTTGTGCGTCCCGCCAGGAGACTGGCGCCCGGCACGCGTATCCTGGTGCCCGCTCGCGATGCAAGCTTGCCCGAGGAGTGGTTGGAGATCGTCGAGCGCCTTGACGATGGTCAGGCAGTCGTCCGGCTGTCCTCTGCACTCGAACACCAGCTGCCAGCCTATGGCCGGGTACCCCTGCCGCCCTACATCCATGAAATGCTCGAAGAAGATGAGCGCTACCAGACGCTCTACTCGCGGGAGTCCGGATCGGCGGCGGCTCCAACTGCCGGACTCCATTTCACTGAGGAGCTGTTCGCGGCGCTTGACCGCAAAGGGGTGCGGAGGGCCTTTGTTACCCTTCATGTCGGTCTCGACACCTTTCGTCCAGTCACGGCCGAATATGCCGAGGATCATGTCATCCATCAGGAATGGTGCGAGGTGCCGGCCGAAGCCGCTCGGCTTATTCGGCAAGCTCGGAGCGAAGGGGGTCGGGTCGTCGCAGTCGGCACCACCTCTGCTCGCACACTCGAGTCGTTCGGGCAGGTTGTGGACGACCCTCGTGCGGAGTCCTACTCCAGCATGACCGGCATCTACATCACACCTGGCTACCAGTGGCAGGTGGTCGATGCAATGGTGACCAACTTCCACTTGCCCAAATCCACGCTCTTGTTGATGATGAGTTCGTTTGCTGGCAAGGATCGGCTGTTCGAGGCCTATCGTCATGCCATCGAGGAGCGCTACCGGTTCTTCTCGTTTGGCGACGCAATGTTCATCTCGTGACAACATAAGGGGATCGACAGGTGTGTGAATATCCGGAACTGGCGGGCAAAACTCGCGACGACGCATGGGCGCTGCTCACCGAGTGGGTACAGTCACCCAGCCTTCGACGTCATTGCCTCTCGGTCGAGACCGCGATGCGGGCTTACGCCCGGCAGAATGGTGAGCCGGAAGAAGCATGGGGACTGGTTGGCCTGATCCATGATTTCGACTTTGAACGCCACCCAACCCTGGAGGAGCATCCGTTCGTCGGCGCTCGCGTGCTTGACGAGCTCGGCTATCCTCAATGGGTGGTCGAGGCGGTTTTGAGCCATTCCGACGACCCTTCCTATCCACGGCGAACGCAGTTGGAAAAGACACTGTTCGCCGTTGACGAACTGACTGGGTTCATCTCCGCTGTCGCCCTCGTGCGGCCGTCAAAGGCGGTTGCCGACGTCAAGCCGTCGTCGGTGAAGAAGAAGATGAAGGACAAGCGGTTCGCGGAAGCGGTGCGCCGGGAAGACCTCACACAGGGTGCCGATGACCTCGGCATTCCATTTGAAGAACACATCGCCTTTGTCGTGGAGGCCATGGCCGCCAACGCCGAGGCGCTGGGATTGGCTGGCGTGCAGCCAGCAACGGAGGGTGCTGCCACCGGGCAGGCCCAGTAGGCCGAAGGAGATATTCGTGGCCGATCAGTATTCCAAGCCGTTCGAGTACAACCTGGAAGCGGACAAGACCTACACCGCCACGCTCGAAACGAGCCAGGGGACGCTGGACATTGAGTTCTTTGTCGATGACGCTCCCAACACGGTCAACAACTTCGTAAACCTGGCGAAGGACGGCTACTACGACGGCACGCCGTTCCACCGCATCATCAGCGGCTTCATGGTCCAGGGCGGCGATCCGACCGGCACCGGCATGGGTGGCCCCGGCTACAAGTTCGCCGATGAGCCAGTCAAGCGGAAGTACGAGCGCGGCACCGTGGCCATGGCGAACGCCGGACCGAACACCAACGGAAGTCAGTTCTTTATCGTCCACGCCGATGCTGGACTTCCACCCAACTACACCATCTTCGGCAAGGTCACCAGCGGCCTGGACGCCCTCGATGCCATCGCCGGTGTCCCGGTTCAGCTCAGTCGCAGCGGTGAGCGTTCGGCGCCGGTCGAGCCTGTCATCCTGCAGAAGGTGACCGTCAACGAGGCGTAGTCACGTACATCGCACAAAAACACAAAGACGGCCATTCAGCGCTGAATGGCCGTCTTTGTGTACGTCGGGTGTCTGGAGATCACGCCGCATCCGGCAACGACAGGGTTGTCGACTCGTATTGGCGGAGCAATCCGATCCAGAAGTCTTCCCAGGCAGAAACGTCTTCACCACGTTCACGCGCCTGTTCGATCCGGACATACCCATCTTCCAGGCGTGACTCCAGCGACCGCACGCGCGGATCGGAGATCGAGCCGGTCCTGGAAGTCATGGCTGAGACAATCGTCAATCGATTCATCGTAGGCACTCCTGCGCTTTAGCGCTGATGCTCGAAACGTGCCGCACCCTCCAAATCGGCTCAGGCGGTGGGCTGCAGCCGGGTCCCCGCACGCTCCTTGAGCGTCTCGATCAGGGTCGAGGCATTGCGCCGGGTCAGACCGTCAAGCGGCGTTCCCGCAACTTCCTGCGCTGTCTCATCCAGTTCCTTGCGCGAAAGCTTCAGGTCACGGGCGAGGGAACTGATCAGGTTCTTCTGCCGATCGGTCGCCGCCGTGTCGTAGCCGCCACTGGATCGCGTTTCCTGCGCCGTCGCGCCGCCGATCGCGCGGAACTGGACGGGTGCATCGACCACGCGCCCGTTGTTCGCGCCGAAGTCGAAGTCGCTGCAGAACTGGGTGCCGTACCCGAGTGCTGCCAGCGCGCGGCCAATCGCCTTGGTCTCGGCCTTCTCGAGGTAATCCCCGAAACCCTGCCGATCCTCGCTGCCCCAACCCGTTGCAGAACCGCCTTCCGGCAGTTTCACCAGAGCCCGGAACACGGCTTCGTTGTTGTGGTGCGACACCAGCTCGGTTTCGATCACGGCGTCCGGATGTTCCGACCGCAACCAAACGAGCCGCCATTTGACTTCGAGATATTCCTTGCCGCTGACAAGGGTGAGATGACGAGCGGGATCGAAAGTAGTCGGAACGGTCATGTCGTACTCCCTGCGTGCGAACGTTTGTTCTGAACACCAGTATAGAACGCATGTTCTGGCATGGCAATACCCTGTGTGTCGAAAAGTCACACGTCTGGTCCCTTCGAGTTGTGTGCCAACTCCCAGTCCCGGAG
>CAZNQC010000192.1:0-4757 GCA_964574825.1 uncultured Sphaerobacteraceae bacterium
GTCCCCACGTTCACGTGTGGCTTCGACCGCTCAAACTTCTGCTTACCCATCGTGTTCCCTCCAAAGGTTGAACGTCACACACTGCTCCGCTATTCATGCGGAGCGATCACACGAAAATGAAGAGGCTCCGGGCTGGAGCCTCTCTCATCAAAGAACAAGCTGGAGCCCACAATCGGACTTGAACCGATGACCTCGTCCTTACCAAGGACGTGCTCTACCAACTGAGCTATGTGGGCCCGATCCAGTTCCGGTTTCCCGGATGCCTGTTCGGTGGGCAGGGAGGGATTCGAACCCCCGTAGCTCTCGCACCTGGTTTACAGCCAGGCCCTTTTAACCGCTCAGGCACCTACCCGATTCTCACCGACCGAACCCATGAGCCCCGTGGAGCCGACGATGGGACTCGAACCCGCAACCTGCTGTTTACAAAACAGCTGCTCTGCCAATTGAGCTACGTCGGCATAGCACAGTACCGGGGTTCCGGCCGGATGGAAGTATATGCACGCACCATCGCAACGTCAAGGATATTTGGACAGATTCGCCGGAGAGATTGGCCTGCGACCGCCGGCGAAAACACCAGACCGGCCGGGAGAAAGGGGAATTTCAGAAATGCCCGAATCCATGGGCCTTTCGAGGCAACAATCTCCCGGCTTTACCCCAATACCCCGCGTGGGGTATTCCTGGTTGCAACGGATGACCCAACCACGCTTTGCAGCGTTCAGCCGGCTGAAGGCAGATGTCTGCCAACGTGTCTTCACCCTATCGTACGCATCGAACGGTCAAAATCTCGCCATCATTCTCGATATTGCTCGTACGTACATCGTGGCGACAGAGCGGCAGGCAAAGTTTGGACACACTTCGACCACCTGTTCGTCACACTCCCTCGCTAGGATGCAACGCCTGGTAGCGTCGCCAGCACTGTTTGCTCACCCGATGACAGGGAATGATCGTATGTCACACCTCTCCTCACTCACGCGCCGGGCCTTTATTAGCTCGACCGGTCTGACTACAATGCGCCTGCTCGCCAACGAACCCGGTTCACTCACCGCAAGGAGTCCCATGGCCACGCCACAAGCCAGTCCCACATCAATACCTACCCCTTTCGACGCGCTCACATCCTCGCTCGAAGAGGCCATGGGCCAGTTCGACATTCCTGGCGCCGTCCTGGGTGTCTTCCACCGGGATGATCGGCAGATCAGCGCCCACGGGGTAGCCGATCGCGACAGCCAGACGCCTGTCACGAATGAAACCGTCTTCCGGATCGCCTCGCTGACAAAGATCTTCACGGCCACCGGCATTGCTTCCCTCGCCGATGCGGAACACCGGCCGGTGACCGCACCCGTGACCACCTGGTATCCGTCGTTTCGTCTCGCCGATCCGGATGTCACTGCCAACGTAACCATGGCTCAGGCCCTCTCCCACAGCGGTGGCTGGATCGACCCAGCTACCTGGCCTGACTCACTGGATGATCCGCGGACACTGGCCGACTGCGTGGACCAACTCAACGAGGCCGAGCAGTTCTTTCCGGCAGGCACGCTGTTCAACTACAGCAACTCTGCCTACCAACTCGCTGGCCACATTCTGTCAAGCAAGGTCAATCTCCCCTACGAGCAGGCACTTCAGGAGCGCGTGCTCGAACCGCTGGGATTGCGGCGTACCGGCTTCTTCCGGGAGCAGTTTGCCGATCAGGCCGTCGCGGCCGGTCACGTGGGTGGCGAGGATGGACTGGAGGTGGTCGATCCCTGGCATGTGCATCCAGCGATTCACCCAACGGGCGGCCTGCTCAGCACCGCGGACGATATGCTGAGCTTCCTGCGTTTGCATGCCGGACTGCTGACCGACGACTCCGCTCCGCTGACGGGGGCACAGCGGCTGGCCATGATGGTGCCGCACGGGCCTGGCGGTTCACTGGGGCCAATCGCCGCGGAAAGCATCGGGTTGGGCTGGATGCGAACCACCATCGGCGGCAGGCAGGTGGCGATGTCATTCGGCAGCGACGCGGGTCTGGCGGCCGGTATGGCAGTCGCGCCGGACGACCAGTTCGGGTTCGTCCTGCTCTCCAACGCCGATCCAGGGCTGGTCGTCGCTGCCCAATTGCTGACACAGGCAGTTGAACTGTACCTGCAGACATCAGCACCCGAGCCACTGCCCGTTTCCCTCTCGCCGGCGGTTCTTGAACAGTCAACCGGGCGCTTCACGATTCCCGGCGAACTCACGTTCGACCTCTCGGTCAGGGATGGCGACCTGTGGATCGCGGCATCAATGGCAGGCGAGCCGATTCCCGACATGGGTGGCCAACTCATCATGCTGTCCGCAACCGAGGGCTGGTTCGAGATGGGACCGATGCGATTGCTGGTCGATCTGGTTCGCGATGAAACGGGCCAGGTGGCCTGGCTCCGGTTCGCGGCCCGGCTCGCCAGGAGGGACGGGTAGTTCCTACGGTCGCAGACGATGACACCAGGAGCGGGATCGCGGTTCGACGCCAACCAGGAACGCCACACGCCAGCCAATCGGGTTTGGCCGACATTGGTTTCCGTGGCTGGCTGGGCCTTCCCTACTGCGATCGGGCCGGAGTCACGCGTGTGACAACGATTGGGGCGCCCACCCCGGCCTGCGAGTCGGCCAGCGGTCAGCGACCTTGGCCCCAGTCGCTCGGGTGCTGCGACTCCCCGCCGGACTAGACGAGAAAGCGGAACATGGCGCTCTGCGGATCGATCGGTTCGGCTTCGATGTTCGATAGGACCAGGCGTTCACGCAAGCCTGGCAGGTCATCCCGGCTGCCAAGCTCGATGCCGACCAGGGCTGGCCCCAGTTCGCGGTTGGAGCGCTTGACGTACTCGAAATAGGTGATGTCGTCGTCAGGGCCAAGCACATCGTCGAGGAAGCGGCGCAGGGCGCCCGGCTCCTGGGGAAAATTGACCAGGAAGTAGTGCTTGCGTCCCTCGAAAATGAGCGACCGCTCGATGATCTCGGCGTAACGGGAGACATCGTTGTTGCCGCCTGAAAGCATGACGACGACGGTCTGCCCGGGTTCCGGGGTCCAGATGCCGAGGGCGGAGGCGGCCAGGGCACCGGCGGGCTCCGCGATGATGCCGTCCACCTGGTAGAGCTCCAGCATCTCGCTGCAAACCCTGCCTTCGGGAACCGTGACGATTTCAAGACCGAGTCGTGAGGCAATCTCATGGGGAATGGTGCCGACCCGGCGCACCGCCGCACCATCAACAAAGGTATCGATCTGGTCGAGCACGACCGGCTCGCCCGCAATCAAGGCCTCCTGCATGCACGCCGCACCGGCCGGTTCCACCCCGATCACTGTCGTCTCCGGACAATGTTCGGCCAGCCAGGTCAACATCCCGGCCACCATTCCCCCGCCTCCGACCGGAACCAGCACCACATCCGGTGCCCGGCCGAGTTGCTCCACGATTTCCCGGGCAACCGTTCCCTGCCCGGCAATGGTCCGGGCGTCATCGAAGGCGGGCACCATCGTCATGCCGTCACGGGCAGCCGCCTCGCTGGCCGCACGGTACGAATCGTCGTAGGTGTCCCCCGTCACCACCAGGTCCAGGAGGTCGCCACCGAGCGCCATCATCCGCTCCCGCTTCTGGCGCGGCGTCGTAGTGGGAACGTAGATCGAGGCCCTGACACCAAGCTGGGCGCAGGCCAGTGCAACGCCCTGCCCATGGTTGCCCGCCGAGGCGCAGACGACGCCAGCGGCACGCTGAGCAGGACTCAATTGCGAAATCAGGTTGAATGCACCGCGAATCTTGTAGGAACGAACGGGTTGGAGGTCTTCGCGTTTCAGCCAGATCTCGGCACCGGTGGCAGCACTGAGGCGATCGGAACGGTGCAGTGGCGTGACCAGTGAAACGCCGCGCACACGGACAGCGGCTGCATCAATATCGGCTGCGGTGACGGAGGTGGCGGTTGCCGGGGAGGACTCGGTAGCTGGTGCCTGGAGGTTCATCGTTGCGTGCGATTCCTGACGTGCATGTGACCCAATGTCTCACGATGGAAAAGTATGTCACGGCGCATTGGTCAGGACGATGCGGCCGATACCGGGAGATGCTGCATCGTGGGGCGACAGGTAGCAGCGCCCATGCGAGAATGCGCCGCAACTTTGCGAAGCAGTTACGAAGGAAACATCATGTCAGACCTGCATACGGCGGCCGAAAGCGGTGACCTGCCGGCAATCACGACCTTGCTCGATGCCGGAGCCGAAATCGATGCGCGTGACGATTTGGGCCGAACACCGGCGATGGTCGCGACTTATGCACGCCAGATCGACGCCGCACGACTGCTGTTCGAGCGTGGCGCGTCGCCAAATGCGCGCGATCACATGCTCAACAGCCCGTTTCTCTATGCCGGGGCGGAAGGTCTGCTCGAGATCCTGATCGCAGCCAACGAAGCGGGCGCCGATCCGGCGATTCCCAACCGATACGGAGGTGTGGCGATCATTCCGGCCGCCGAGCATGGCCACCTTGCGGTGATCGAGTACCTGCTGGCTGAGACCACGATCGACATCAATCACGTCAACAATCTCGGCTGGACCGCGCTGCTGGAGGCGATCATCCTCAGCGACGGCGGATCTCGGCATCAGGACGTGGTTGCGTTGTTGCTCGCCAACGGCGCGGACCCAAACCTCGCGGACGGCGACGGCGTCACGCCCTTGCGCCAAGCTCAACAACGCGGCTACCGCGAAATCGCCGACCTCCTCGTGAAGGCGGGAGGGCAGGCCTGATCGCCATGACCACGATTCTCAT
>CAZNQC010000192.1:4857-7509 GCA_964574825.1 uncultured Sphaerobacteraceae bacterium
CGATGTTCGACCGAATCGTGCTGCTGACCGCGGCGCCGGAGCGAATGATCGAACGGCTCGAACCACGCTGGGACCTGCGGATCGCCGAGGATCGTTTCGAGCGCTACCTGGTGCTGCAGAGCATCGAGCGGGTGCTGCCCCGTTTGCGGGCAACTGCCGACGTGGAGATCGACACCACCAACCGTGGTGTCGAAGAGATCGTGGACCTGGTGCTGGCGCAGGTATCGAGCGCCATGCCATCGAGCGGCGCTCGGAAGGGCTGACGTCTGGCCCCATCCATGGCGATCGTGGAAATCAGTCGCTGATGGACGTGGCCCATGACTGCTTCGCCAGCCAGGCATCCCAGTCAGCGTCTTCGGCCGGCACGAGAATGACGGCCTCGGCACCAGCCGCCGCATATCGGTCGAAGGCCACCCGGGCGTCAGCGTGCGATCCCGTGATGGCCAGCTGGTCGAGCCATTCGTCAGGCATGTCTTCCCGCAAGGCAGGTGCTCCACCCGCGGCAATCAGGGCAGCCATGTCCTCCGCAAAGGGCATGCGGGCGACGGTAGCTTGCAGTCTGGTTCCATTTTGTTCGGCGACGATGTCGCGGATCACCTGTCTCGCCGCGCCCGGCTCGTCATCGTCAACTTCACAGGCAGCATAGACGGTGACGTGGGCGCTCCCGGATCGTCCGGCAGCCGCCCGTCCTTCCGCCAGCAACTCACAGGCCCAGCGAACGTAGTCCGCACCGGAGAATTCGACGACCAGCATGCCGTCGGCGCACTTACCGGCCACGCGCACCGACTTCTCGCCCATCACGCCCAGCAGCACTGGCGGGACCACCTTTGGCGCACGTTCCAGTTGCACATCGGTGAGGCGCGCGTAGCGCCCATCAGTCGTGACGAACTCGCCCTGCAGAATGCTTCGAACTGCCGTGGTCACCTCGGCAATCGACTCCAGCCAGGAGGCAGGCCGTGCCCCAATCTGATCCATCCAGCCGGCGACACCATGGCCGATGCCACCGATGAAGCGGCCAGGGAAGGCATTTGCCAGCGTCGCGTACTCCATGGCCAGGAAGGCGGGGTTGCGGGCGACGGCCGGGTTGATGCCCATCCCAACCTTGAGCCGGGTTGTCGCGGCCAGGGCAATTGCGGCCTGGGCGATACCACCGGCATAGAAGCAATCCTCCACCACCCAGAGCTGGTCAAAGCCCATCGCTTCCACCCGGCGGGCGTAGTCGATGAGCGTGGCTGGATCCTGCTCCCGGCGGAACATGACGCCGGTTTCTGGTGCCTGCGACAAGGGACTTCCTCCGGATGGTGAGGGCATGGGCGTCAGGGCGTTGGTGAGGATGCCCTGACGGACAGGTTCGAGCGACTAGAGGTGGGCGATGATGGCGTCGGTCATCTGCGTGGTGCTGGCGGCCTTCGACTGATCGCGGTCGGCGCGGAGGTCGTAGGTCACATCGGTGCCTTCGCCGATGACGGCGGCCACCGCGTTCTCCACGCGCTCTGCCGCTTCGATTTCCCCGAGGTAGCGCAGCATCATGGCGCCAGAGAGGGTCATTGCCATCGGATTGGCGACACCCTTGCCAGCGTGGGTCGGGGCCGAGCCGTGAATCGGTTCGAACACCGCCGCCTCGGTGCCGATATTGCCGCCCGGCGCGACGCCGAGACCACCGATCATGCCCGCGACGATGTCGGAGACGATGTCGCCGTAAAGGTTCGGCATCACCAGCACGTCGTAGAGCTGTGGCTTCTGCATCAACTGCATGCACATGTTGTCGACAATGCGGTCCTCGAACTCGATGTCCGGATAATCGGCAGCGACTTCCTGCGCGACCCGCAGGAAGAGGCCGTCGGAGAACTTCATGATGTTGGCCTTGTGAACCGCGGTCACCTTGCGGCGCTTGTTCTGGCGCGCATAGTCAAAGGCGAACTGGACGATCCGGCGGGAGTTCTCCGGCGTGATCATCTTGATGCTGATCGCCGCGTCTTCAGCCACCTGCTTCTTGCTGCGCTTGTTGATTTCGGCGATGACCTCGGCCGCTTCCTGGGTGCCGGTATCAAACTCAACCCCGGCATAGGTGTCTTCCAGGTTCTCGCGGACGATCACCAGGTCGATGTCCTTGAAGAAGGACTGGACACCCGGAATCGACTTGCCGGGTCGGAGGTTGGCGTAGAGATTGAGTTCCTGACGCAAGGCCACATTCACCGAACGGAAGCCGGAACCGACCGGCGTGGTGATCGGGCCCTTCAGCCCAATGCCGTTGCGCTTGATCGACTCGAGCGTGACCTGCGGGAGCAGTTCGCCAGTTTCGGCCAGCGCCTCTTCGCCGGCGGGGCAGAGTTCCCACTCGAATTCGATGCCGGTGGCATCCAGAATCCGTTGGGTTGCCTCGGCTACTTCCGGTCCAATCCCATCACCGGGCAGCAACGACACCTTGTACGTGGCCATTTGATCTCCTCATCAACCGAATCCGTCTACCGCTGCATGTGTCGGTTGGCATTGTCGCATGGAGTCGTCATTGGCCCCAGACTCGTGCGACCATGGAAAGTGTTTAGGTTTGCGCGTGGCAGCATCAAGTTGAGCCCGCGACATCGACGTTGGGGCCGACCTTCCGAGCCTGAACAATAGATGTTGGCATGCAACACCACCAGGCTCGGATGT
>CAZNQC010000193.1:0-7470 GCA_964574825.1 uncultured Sphaerobacteraceae bacterium
GGCGTCGACTCGTTGGCGGGTGGCAAACGACGGGCACGAACCACGGTTCGCGAGAGATATTCGCCATTCACATAGTCGAACTCACCGCCACAGGTGAAGAGCGTCACCGCCTGGTAGCTGGTCGGGGCGACGACCTCGGCAATCCGGCCAGAGATCAGGTCCTCGATCGGAATCGTCTCGACCCATTCCACGCCATAGGTGAACACCGATCCATCTTCACCCGTCACGGAAATCTCGTCGCCCTCGGCAAGATTGCGCACGTTGTAGAACACGGATGGACCTACGCCCCAGTAGTCGACGTGTCCCGCGAACAGGGCATTGCCGACTTCACCAAGTTCGGCCGATTGCTGGTACCACGACACCACCCAGGGACCGGTTGGATCTTCCATCCGGCCATCCACGATATTCCGCAGTTCGATCTCGGCATCGATCCCGGCTGCAGGTACGATGATGGAGGCCGGCACGGTCGCGATAGTCTGCCGGGCCGGTGGCTGATCGGAGACCGGCCCAGGCCGAGACCCGCCGGTGGTTGGCATGTCTCCGGGCCCGGAGGGAAGGATTCCCGGCGTGGCAGGCGGCGTGGCCGGATCCGTGTCCTGCCCCAACACACGTCCACCACCAAGTCCCAGGGCACCTGCGGCAAGCCCCACCAGGCCGATCGCCCGGCGCCGGGACATCGTGGCACCCGCACTGACCCATCGACTGGTTCCCTTGTCATTCGAGATCGACATCGACCTGACTCCTGCCTGCATCCACTGGTTGCGCTGCTGCCGTCGAGTCTACACAATCGCGCTACACCCCGAAGGCGGGGCTCTTCTTCCTCTTGAGACGCACCCCGACACCCTTTGGTGTCACCATGGAAGGCATCACTCCGCGTGACCACCATCAATCCCCCCATCAGCAGGTCCGACGCGACTGCCATTGTTCACCATGCGTTTGGTGATGACGTGGAGTTTCTCGGCATCGTCCCGCTCGGAGGCGGTCAGGTCAATTCCACCGGCATGGTCATCCTCGGCACCGGCCAGCGCCTCGTGCTCCGCATTGCCCCCGCCTCAGAGGTGGCCGCCGAGGCGCCCGGCTGGCTTTCCCCATATGGCCTCCGGCGGGAAGCCGCCGTCATCAACGCTGCCGGTCAGAACCTCGCGCCTCTCCTGCCGGTCACGGTCGCCCATGACTTTTCCGGCAGCGTGATCCCCCGCGACTGGGTGCTGCAGGAGGTGATGCCTGGGGTCCCGCTCGAAACCCTGATTCCATCATTGGACGAGGAGACTTCATTCCAGATCTGGCATGAGGTCGGGCGGTTCATGCGAACCTTGCACGACTGCGGCCAGCCTCCGTTTGGACCTCTCTCAGAAGGGAAGCAGTTCGACAGCTGGCTGAACCTCGTGCGGAATGATCTGGCTGGCCTGCGCAACGACTTCCAGCGCTATGACCTGCCGCCCACGCCCCTTGAGCGCATACAGGCAGCGATCGATCGTCACACTGGCATCCTGGAGGCCACGCCACCAGCCCTCATCCACTCCGATCTCAATCCAGCCCATCTCTTCATCACGGATGACGATGAAGACGGATCGCTCCATGTTGGTGGGGTGATCGATCTGGAATACGGACGCGTAGCCGATCCGCTTTCCGAACACCTGCTGGCCACAGCGCTGGAATCGCGCGCATCGTCGGACACGGCCCACGCCATTCTGCTCGGCTACGGCCTTTCGGACGTGAAGTCTGGGGCTGAGACGCGCATCCAGCTCGCGGCAGCTCTCGGAGCGGCCTGGGATGCCACTCTCCTCGCGTTCCAGCAGCAAGACCCTGCCCCAGCCCTCGCACGGCTGGAACAGGGTCTTGTGCGCATGGAGCAGGGCTAGACGCTGGTCGGCCCGTTTGGCTCGTCATCGCTGACCAGTCGGGGCCGGGGCGGAACGGCCCCCTTGAGATCAGGTCGAGGAGTGGGAGTCGGCTTCGGCCGTGCCGGTTCGGCGGTGATGGTGGGAGTCGGCACTGGCGATACTGGCTGATTGTCGTTCTGCACGCCCTTGAGGAAGGTGGAAATGACGTCCACCGGCAGCGGGAAGACGACCGTGGTGTTCTGCTCGGCGCCGATCTCGTTGAGGGTCTGCAAGTACCGCAGCTGCAGGGTGACAGGGTTACGCGAGACGATATCGGCCGCCTCGGCCAGCGTCTGGCTCGCCTGGTACTCACCTTCGGCGTGAATGATCTTCGCCCGCTTCTCGCGCTCGGCCTCGGCCTGGCGTGCCATCGCCCTCTGCATCGACTGTGGCAGTTCGACATCCTTCACTTCGACGATGCTGACCTTGACGCCCCACGGCTCGGTCTGGTCGTCGATGATCTGGGCGAGTTGCTGGTTGATCTTTTCCCGTTCGGCCAGCAGGTCATCCATGCTCGATTGGCCGAGCACACTGCGCAAGGTTGTCTGCGCGATCTGGGAGGTTGCCCGGATGAAGTCCGCCACGTTGACCACGGCAGCATCCGGATTCAGCACCCGGAAATACGCCACGGCATTGACGCGAATGGTGACGTTGTCCTTGGTAATGACTTCCTGGGCCGGGATATCCATCGTGACGGTGCGGAGATCGACCTTCTGCATCCGCTCGATGAAGGGAATGAGCAGAATCAGACCCGGGCCCCGCACACCTGCCAGGCGGCCGAGGCGGAACACGACGCCCCGTTCGTATTCCTGCACCACCTTGATCGACGCCGCAAGCACGATCAGCAGGAACACGATGACGACGGCAGCAATGATCAACAGTGGAATCATGGACCTCTCGATGCTTGCTCTCCGTCAACCAGAACTCTGGTCAACGGCCAATTCGTGACGCGGAATGCCAGATTGGGCACGCCTTCATCAGCATTGTGACACACCGGGCCGAACGCTCCGGAGCCGAATGGTCAGGATCAACTCGTGCCTTCAACCGACTCGGGCGGCGTGACGTAGCGCACACCCCCCGTAATCGGGAGCACGTCGTCCGCACTGGGAGTCGCGGGTTTGAGCGGATCTGCCACCCAGGTTTCGTCGGGAGCAGGTTCCACAAACAGTCGCAGCCCCTGGACCGACTGAACCCGAACTACCGCGCCGATAGGGATGGTTGGCCCGTCACCCACCCGGGTCGCGGTCCAATGCTCACCCTGCATGAAGACCGACCCGGTTGGATCCAGGGGGCGCCGGACTTCGGCGAACTCGCCGACCATGGATGCCTCGCCGGTGACCGGTTTACTGCGCATCGATTTCAACACCGCACCTCCAATGACTAACGCGCTCACGGCAATCAGGGCGGCGGATGTCCAGATGACGACCGGTGAGACACCGCCATACCCCGGCACGGACGAGTCGACCAGCAAATACGATCCGACGATGAAGGCAGCCAGGCCACCAACCAGCAGGACCCCAAACGAGGTCACGAAGATATCGATGAAGAACAGCACGAACGCCAGTGCGATCAGGGCCACTCCCGTCCAGTTCACGGGCAGGGTGCCGAGGGCGAACAGGCCGAGAATCAGGCACACCGCCCCGATGATGCCGGGGATGAACGTGCCGGGATTGCTCAGTTCCAGGAAGATGCCAAGCGCACCGAACGACATCAGGAGATAGGCGATGGTTGGTTCGGAAATGAGTTGCAGCACCCGCTCGATCAGGTTCATCGAGGTTTCGCGCACCTCGGCACCGGCGGTCGCCAGGGTCACAACATCGCCATTGGCCATGGTCACCTGCATGCCGTCCACTTCTGTCAGCAAGGTGTCGATGTCGCCGGCGATCAGATTGATCACGCCCAGGTCGAGTGCCTCGGCCGCCGTGATGTTGACAGCCTCGCGCACGGCCTGCTCCGCCCACTCGGCATTGCGGCCACGGAACTCGGCCAGGTTGCGGATGTTCGAGACGGCATCGTTGGTGACCTTCGCCTCCATCGTGTCGGTCATCTCGCTCCCGTCACCGGACACTGGCGAGGCCGAACCGATGCTGGTGCCGGGCGCCATGGCGGCGATGTGGGAGGCATAGGTGATGAAGACCCCGGCCGAGGCCGCCCTGGCTCCTCGTGGAGCGACCCAGGCGATGACCGGCACGTCGCTTTCCAGGATGGCGCGATCGATGTCATCCATGGCACTGCTCAACCCGCCCGGAGTATCGATCTCCAGTACGATGGCGGCGACTCTATCATTCTCCGCACTCCGAATCCCGCGCTGGACGTACTGCGCCATCGGCGGCGTAATCGTCCCATCAATCGAGATCAGCTTCACCTGGGGCACGTCGTCCTGGGCCAGCGATGCCGACACCGCCAGCAACACCATGCCCAGCAGCATGCAGATGACAGCGGAAAGTCGGAAGAGATAGTGGGATGGGTGCGGGTGGTGGGATGTGGATGGGGTGACCACCAGGGCTTGCTCCTTGTGTATTGCCAGTATAGCGAGGATCAGCCAGATTCAATCAGCTTGACAGTTGCACGGAGCGATCATTCGTTCTATGTTCGTACATCTACAACACGAGTGCTCAGTCGTTGGTTCACGGAAAGGCGCGATGATGTCAGGGGCCGCCAACGGATTCGGGAAGCTCTACTACGTCGAAATACCGGCAATCGACATTGCCATATCTGCAGCCTTTTACAAGGCCGTGTTCGGCTGGTCGGTGCGCGAGCGTGGCGATGGGGCGACCGCGTTCGACGATGGCGCCGGTGCGGTCAGTGGGGTCTGGACCACCGAACTAACCCCGGCCGAAGAACCAGGCTTCAGGCTCTACGTGTCGGTGAAGGATGCTGCGGAGAGTGCCCGGATGATTGAGGAAGCGGGTGGCACCATCGTCACACCGCCCGACATGACGGTGGTCGATATCGTTGGCCATTTCCGCGATCCAGCAGGGAATCTCATCGGCATTCACCAGTACAAGCCGGAGAATGCCTCGTGACCGAGCCTATCTACGCCCACGGCAAGATCTGCTACCTGCTAATGCCCAGTCGCAATGTCGATGAGTCGGCGCGCTTCTACCAGGATGTCTTCAACTGGTCGGTTCGCCAGCACGATTCGGGGGAGACGTCCTTCGATGACGCGGTGGGCCAGGTGTCGGGTATGTGGATGCCAGACCGTGAGGCGGTGGAAAATCCTGGCCTCGAACTGCACATCATGGTTGCTGACGCCAGAGCGGCGGAACGCGCCATCGTGGAACATGGGGGAAGCCTTGTCTGGAGATCGGGACCGGACGAAACCGAGATCTACGGCACGTTTCGTGATCCCTCAGGCAACCTCCTCGGTTATTACCAGCAAGCGGGACTGAAGGGCCAATGACCGATAAGCATGACGTGCGGCGACACGCCCTCTCGCTACCCGGAGTAACTGAATCCGGTGACAGCTTCGAGTTTCGCCGCGACGGCCGCCTGTTCGCCCATCCCTACCCTGAGCGCGTCGACCCAAGGAAGGCTCGTGTCCCTCGCTACGACCAGTTTGTCCTGCGCGTAGCCAGCGCCGACGACAAGGAAGCACTTTTGACCGGTGAGCCGCGAGCCTTTTTCACGACAGATCACTACACCGGCTGGGCGGGCGTCATCGTGCGGCTCGATCAGGTTGGCGTGGTTCGGCTGGAGGAGATCATTCGCGACGCCTGGGAAGCGGCACCCACCAGTTCGAAACTCAAACGTCCGGTGTGAACGTGCCATCAACGCGTGCTGCAACCGCCTGGGCAATAGCCAGGTAGTAGGGGAAATACCGTCGCGGAAGCAGCGTGCGCTCGTCGACGGTGAACGGCTCAACCACACCTTCCCGAGCTGACAGGGCATTCGCCGGCACAGCAACCTGCTCTTCGCCAAACACGGCCAATGCCTGCGCCAGGGAGATCTTCACCAGCGCTTCGAGTTCAGCCGGGTTGGGACGATAGGCGGCAAGCGGGCGGTCATCTCGCACCAGATAGACATCCTGCAGTTCGCGCTCGGTTTCACCAAACGCCTTCCGCACGAAGAGGAATTCCAGGTCCTCCTCGTGCACGGTGATACCGATTTCCTCATCAGTCTCCCGAAACGCGTCCGCCACCGTTTCCCCCGCCCCCAGATGCCCGCCGACCGTTACGTCAAGGCGAAGCGGCATGGTGTCCTTCTCCCGGCTGCGCAGGTTGTAGAGCAGGAATGGCCCATCGGCATCAACACCATAGACCCAGATGTGGATCGCGCGATGCCAGTCACCGTCGCGATGCACATCCGCTCGCCGCTTGACGATGCCGGTTGGGCTTCCGTCCTCGGTTACCACATCGAACAGTTCATCCGGGCTCTGAGCGAAGTCCGGTTGATTGGTCATCAATGCCCTGTCTCACCTTCTACGTCCGGTCCCCACGTTGGTCGCGAGACGAGACCGAGCCACCATCTGCCTGAATTGGGTCGGCAATTGGGAATATCTGGATCATCTCATGGTCGAACGGACCGTCAGAACGAATACGCTTCATGAGATCGTCGTAGAGGTTGACCTCCTGATCGAGCTGCCCCCGATGACGGATTAACAGGCGAAGGGGAGGCTCCCAATCATCGAACGTCCGCGTATCAAGCTCGACCGACAGAACTGGATACACATCTTCAATGATTGGAATCATCCGGAGGATCGACATCGCAAGATGAGGGTAACTGAGCAAAATGAGGGCCACGGCGTCCCGCTCCTGGTCGTCCAGGGGGAGGTAGTCAGCCAAAGGATCCAACGATATGACGCCTGCTCGCGGCTCTCCGTCGTTCAGGTCCCGTGTGTCCGGGTCAGTTGAGGACGCATATTGGTCGAGCCGAGCGATGACAGAGGCCGCCAATGCGGAAGCCTGATCAGCCTGCAAGGCGAGTGTTTCTGGAGAGAGATCCAGATCGTAGTCCGCTCCGTTTCGCATCCCGCGCAAAATCCCAAGGTCAATCTGGAACTGCGCGTCGAATGGGGCCAGGGCTTCGGCCACCAAACGGTGCGTAGCGCTCGAACGATTGCTCGCCATGGCAGCACGTTCTCCCGCGAACTGCCTCGCTTCCAGAAACGCTGCATAATACGCCCGACTGATGCGGGTACGGTAGGCTGCTTCCGTTCGGGTAGTCCGGAGTTGGACGGCAATCGCGATGAACTCCCGTCCAATCATGCGGAAGGGATTCTCCGCGGACCGTCCCACAAGGGCATCACCAGTAAGAGATCCTGCGGATAATCCTGTTCCAATGCCAACCAACGGGCAAACCCATGATAGTGCTCGTTGAACTCGGCAAGGGACTCGTTCACATGGATCAGCAGACGAATTGGTGGATCAAACTCGTCGTAGTGCCGCGAATCAAGGGTCACCCGGGGTTCGGGAAAGACGTCGCCGGCCCGTAGGACAACACGCTGGATAAAGTCACGAAGCTCCGAATGCTCCCGGAGGATCGCGAGCACCGACTCCTGCTGGTCTGGATCCTGCGGAATGAACTGGGCAACAGCCACCATCATGGTACTCCTACGTGCTGATATTCTAGATTGATTTCTCGAAAC
>CAZNQC010000194.1:0-7450 GCA_964574825.1 uncultured Sphaerobacteraceae bacterium
ATCGAACAGGCGAAATCTCGCCACCATTTTCCAGATTGGCTGTACGTTCGCGGGTCAGGAGAGCAGAAGGCAGATGAGAGGGATGGGTGTTGGGGACCACGACAATATGGAGCCGGCCACTATGTGATGGCTCATCGCCTCAGGGAGCCGGGGTGGCGTCCACCGTAGGTTCGCTCGTTGGGGGTGGGGTGGGGTCGTCACTCGTGCCGAGAATGTCCTCGCGATAGCCAAAGCCGGCAATGGCGATGGCCAGCAGTATGGCGAGAATACCGGCGAAAGGGCGCCCGCGGACGATGGCGATCACCCCGATCAGCAGGAATGCCACCGCGACGATGATGGTGATGGTGAACAGGTTCACCCGAATGATCCTCCCGCGGGAAAGGGCCAGGTGACAGCGAGCCCTGGTCAAGCCGACTGGAGGCAGTGTCGCCCATTCCGGTACGGCTGACGAGCCATGGTCCGTGATGGCGTGCGTACAATTGGGCGGTGCCGAATGGGCTGGATGGATTGACGAGAGGATGTGGTCATGCGACGGGTGGGTGGACTGCTTGCGCTGCTGATGCTGGCGGGTGTGTTGGTGGCATGTGGCGGCGAGAGCAACGAAGACGAATCCACCACTGTCCCCACGGCTACGGCAACGACCGGAACGTCGGTTGTCGAAGCACCCTCGGCGACACCTGAACCTTCGGCCACGCCTTCCGCGGCCACACCCGTTGCTTCACCAATTGCCATCCTGGCCGCCTCGCCGATTGCGTCACCCCAGGCGACCCCAATCGCCAGCCCGATTGCCTCACCGGTTGCCTCGCCAGTCGCCGTGATCGCCACGCCGCGCACATCCTGGCAACTGGAAGGGACCGTCATGCTTCCAGGAACCGAGAATCAGGACTTCGTGCTGAGCGGTGACGGTTGCCTGGGACTTGGTGACTATGCCGGGGTGGGAACCGGCCAGCAGGTGGTGGTGAAGGATGCTGCGGGAGCCATCATCGGCCTGACCACCCTCGCCGCCAGCGGAAGTTCCAGCCAGTGCGTCTGGACCTTTGCGGTGGAGGTGCCGGTCTCCGACTTCTACACCGTCTCGATGCCGCTGATCTTCGAACGGTCGTATTCGGATGCCGACCTGGCGATCATCGACGGCCGCCTGCAGATCACCCTGCCGTAGCGCGTGCTGCCCACTGCTTGCCGATTCGCGAGCGGAGTGACCCTGACCAAGGGGCCATTGTGCGGAAACACCATTCTGATCGATAATCGTTCCTGTTCACCAGAACCTGTCCGGAGTGGCCCGCCATCATGGGCAAATCGTGCTGCACCGGGCGTGTCCTGAGGGCTGGTTTGCGCCCATCACGTGCCCGCTGAAAACTCCTGGTAAAGCCAGACATGTTTACACCATGGGCATGGCGTTGCAGAATGACGTCAAACCACAAGTCGATTGTTCTCGCCGCTGGCCCTCGCTCTGCAGGAAAGGAGAGTGGTACGGAGCGCCGCGAGCGGCACAGGGTCTGCCATCCACAGGCTTCGAGCAACATGGAGCCAGGCGTTATCCATTTCGTGTGAGATTACCCAGGGAGGATCCGTTCATGGCATCACAATCCAAAGGTCGCCTCAACCGTCGCACGCTCGTCGGTGCTGCAGGGGCCGTGCCCGCTGTAGCGTTGGCGGCCGGCAGCCTCTCCGAGGCCAGTGCCGCACCAGCATCTGCACCGGCCCGGAGCCAGCACCTGGCCCAGGACGCCAACCTGCCAACGCCACGCGAACAGACGCTCGTGATCGAGCAGTCGCCAAACAACGTCTGGGACTCCTTCAATCCGTTCATCCCGAACGGTGAGGCCTACAACTACGGCCTTTCGCAGTCCTGTCGCGAGAACATGTTCTACGTGAACTTCCTCACCGGCGAAGTCAAGCCGTGGATGGCCACCGGGTACGAGTACAACGACGACTTCACGCAGTGCACGCTGTCGCTGAATCCGGCGGTGAAGTGGAACGACGGCACACCGCTGACCGCCGAGGATGTGGTGTTCTCCACGCAGATCCTGCTCGACAACCCGCAGTTGAACTTCGCGGCCGCAGCCATTCGTGACGTCGCCGCCGTGTCCGCGACCGACGATCACACCGTGGTCTACGACCTCACGTCCTCCATCCCCCGCTTCCACTATCGGTTCCTCGCCGGCATCATCGCCGACGGCGTGCGGATCGTGCCGAAGCACATCTGGGAAGGCGAGGATCCTGGTACCTTCCAGAACAATCCCCCCGTCTTCACTGGCCCCTACAAGCTCCAGGAAGCATCGTCGTCCAAGCTGTACTACCACTGGGTGAAGGATCCGGAATACTGGAACATCGCCGAAGTTGACAGCAAGGTCGAGAACGTCATCTACCGCCAGGTCGGCGAGGTCGACGCCTCGGTCCAGGCGTTCCTGGCCGGCAACGTCGATATCGGCAGCATCGACTACCTCAACCAGCAGGTGATCGAAGCGTCGTACGACCAGACCGCCCGGTTCGACTTCCCGGATCCGTGTACCCGCGGCTTCTACTTCAACGTCGATTCCCCGAGTGGCCTCTTTGCCACGCCGGAGGGGCGCTGGGCGCTGTCCCACCTGATCGACCGCGACGTGATTGCCACCACGATCTGGCAGCCGTCGTCGACCGCCGCCACCTACCCGTGGGCGGATTACGGTGGATGGCAGCCATGGGCGCCAGCCGAGGTCATGGACCAGTTCGACATGACCTACAACGTGGACAAGGCCAACGAGATTCTCGACGCCATGGGCGCGACCGAGCGTGACGGCGATGTCCGTATCCTGAACGGCAAGCCGCTCCGCCTGACCATGATCACCCCGGCCCAGACCACCGGTCTGGAATACCAGATTGGAGCGTCCTTCGCGGATACGGCCAAGCAGGCAGGTATCGAGATCGAACTGAAGAGCCTCCCAGGTTCGGCGTTCGGTGATGCCTACAACACCGGCGACTACGACCTGACCTGCCACTGGATCTGCGGCATGCAGTTCGACCCGAACCAGCTCTATCAGGGCTTCCACTCGCGCAACTACAAGCCGGTTGGCGAGCGCTCGGAAGGTGACGCGGCCTCCGCCCGCCTCCAGAGTCCGGAACTCGATAGCCTGATCGAGCAACTCGACGTCATCAACGTTGATGCGCCGGAAAGCCAGGAAGTCTTCAACGACGCCCTGGATGTCTTCATGCAGGAACTGCCGGCTGTCGCCAGCATCCAGACCGTGTACCCGATGTTCTACAACACCGCGTACTGGACCGGATGGCCATCGGCTGACAATCCGTACACGATTCCGGCCAACTGGTGGGGACAGTTCATGTTCGTCATCACCAGCCTGGAACCCGCGGGCGAAAGCTAGTCAGTTTGCCATGGGGCGACACCCAATCGGGGTGTCGCCCCCTCGGCTCGTCCGGGTCACGGGTCCAACCGGCTACTTGCCGGTGCGGCGCCGCCAGGCATCGTTTCACCCGAGGTGCGGCCTTTAGGAGGTCCAGATGATTGCCGGCAATTCTCCGGCGATGCTGGGAGACGGCGACCTCGACGATGTTTCGTTCGAGGAAGAGCGCGCCGGGCGTTTGAGCCCCACCGCCAGGTACATCCTGCGACGATTGGGTCTCTACGTCATCACCCTGTGGGGTGCTCTCACTGCATCGTTTTTTTTCTTTCGCATGCTGCCAGGAGACCCCATTTCGGGCATCATTTCCCAGCTGCAAACGCGAGGTCAGTATTCCTCGATCGATGGCTCGCAGGACATGGTCGAGCACTATCGCAGGGAGTTCGGGCTGGACGGTTCCCTCTGGGACCAGTACGTCAGCTATTACAAGAAGATCTTTACCGACTTTGACTTTGGTCCCTCGGTATTGAGCTATCCCACTCCGGCGACCGATCTCATCATTCGGGCCCTGCCGTGGACGCTGGCATTGATCGGTATTTCCACCATCCTCGGCTGGCTGATTGGTGTTCTGTTGGGAACCCTGATCGCCTCGAAGCGCAAATCGCGCTGGGCGGAATGGTCCACCAATTTCACCCTCGCCTTTAACAATATCCCGGCCTATTTCGTGGCGTTGATGCTCGTTATTTTCCTGGCTTATCGCATTCCGATCTTCCCTTCGAGTGGCGCCTACGACACGAGTTTGCAGCCGTCCTGGACGTTGGAGTTCATCCTCAGTGCCGCCAAATACGCCGCGCTGCCCATCATTGCCACCGCCATTGTCGGCGCTGCCGGCTGGTTGATTTCTACCCGTGCTCTCGTCATCAGCATCCTGGGTGAAGATTTCCTCACCTTTGCCACCGCCAAGGGCCTCTCGCCTCGGCGCGTGCTGACCTCGTACGTCTTACGCAACGCCTGGTTGCCCCAAATTGCCGCGCTCGGCATGGCGATGGGTGGTGTGGTGAGCGGGAACGTCCTGATCGAGCGCCTGTTCCGGTATCCGGGGCTAGGCAATCTGCTGATCGACTCCGTGATCATCAAGGACGTCAACACGGCGATGGCGGTGGTGACGTTGCTGATCGTCATGGTGTTGACCATCAACCTGATCATCGACCTCTGCCTGCCGTTGATCGACCCGCGCGTCAAGCTGGTTGGCTAGCGCTCACCGGAGGCATCCATGGTTTTCATTCGACTCTATCGCGAAAGCGGCAAGTTCCGGCTGGGTGTGATCATCACCCTCACCCTGGTCTTGCTCGCGGTGTTCCACCAACCCTTGCTCCGGCTGATCGTGGGTGATGTCGAACCCATGAAGGTGGGTTCATACGGCATCTTCCTTGACCCCAGTAGCGACCACTGGCTGGGCACGGATCGCTTCGGTCGTGACGTGCTGGGGTTGGTCCTGATCGCCCTCCCTGTCTCACTCACCGTCGCCTTCCTGGCCGGAGCGCTTTCTACAATCCTGGGCGCCGTCATCGGCATGGTGGCGGGTTACAAGGGTGGACGAACCGACTCCGCGCTTCGCACCGTCACCGACATGTTCATCGTCATTCCTGCCCTGCCGCTCATCATTGTTCTGGCGGCGAACACCCGAAACCTCGGCTCGGTGCGGTTGGCGCTGGTGCTGGCATTGTTCAGTTGGCCGTTTGCCGCCCGGGTCATTCGCACGCAGGTCATGTCTCTACGTGAGCGTCCCTACGTGGAGCTCTCGCGCATGACCAACCTGTCGGATCGCCAGATCGTCTTTGGCGACATCCTGCCGAACATGGCGCCGTTCATCGCCATCGGCTTCGCCCAGGCCTCGGTCGGGGCAGCGTTCGCCCTGGTTGGTCTGACGATTCTCGGTCTTGGCCCATCGAGCCAGATGGACCTCGGCCGCATGATCAGTGAGGCGTTGGGGTACGGGGTCATCTCGCTGGGCAAGGAACTGATCTTCGCGGTACCGGTCTTGCTACTGGTCATGCTTTTCCTCGGTCTGGCCCTCATCAGCCAGGGCATGGAGGAGTTCTTCAACCCACGCCTGCGCTCGCAGAGCTAGGGACTGGCCGAGCCGGAAGGAATTCGACGTATGTCAATCGCAACAGAACCCCGCGCCAGTTTCCAGCCCAACGCCAACCCTTCGTCGGAAGTGCTCCTGCATATCGACAATCTTGGTGTGCACTTTCGAACGAAAGCCGGTGTCGCCCGGGTGGTGGATGGAGCGTCACTCACCATTCATCGCAATGAAATCGTCGGCGTGGCCGGCGAGTCAGGATCAGGCAAAACTACCCTGGTCGAGGCCATTCTTCAGATCATTCGCTTTTCCAACCGCGAGACCTTCGGCCAAGTCATGTTCACCCCGAAGTCGGGCACGCCAATCGACCTGATGCAGGCCAACGAACGGCAGATGCGCCGCATTCGTCTCAGCGAAATCGCCTACGTGCCCCAGGGGTCGATGAACTCCCTCAACCCGGTGGCAAGGGTTGGCGACCAGATCGTGGACGGGATGGTCGATCATGGCATCTCGGCCCGCCAGGCGCGATCGGAGGTGCCAGACATCCTGGCCCAGGTGGGGCTCGATGCCCGGGTGGCAAACATGTACCCGCACGAACTCAGCGGTGGCATGAAGCAGCGGGCCATCATCGCCATCGCGATCTCGATGAAACCGTCGCTGATCATTGCTGACGAACCGACCACCGCGCTCGATGTCAACGTGCAGCGGCGAATTCTGGCCACCCTGTCCGAACTCCGCGACAAGCTCAAGGTGGCGATCATGATCGTCTCGCACGATCTGCCGGTGCACGCCCAGCTCGTGGACCGGATTGCGGTGATGTATGCCGGCCAGATTGTGGAGTCCGGCGACATTCGCAGCACGGTCAAGCAACCGCTCCATCCCTACGCCCGGGGCCTGATGGAGGCCATTCCGTCCATTCTCAAGCCGCGTGAGCGACTGGAAGGCATCCGGGGAGCGACGCCCAGTCCCATCGCCTGGCCTCCAGGGTGCCGCTTCCACAATCGTTGCCCGCACGCCATGGAGATTTGCGAGCGGGTGCCTCCACGGTATGCCGCGATGGCCCCGGGTGAGCGCGAGACCGTCTATGGGCCGATCGACCTGAGAGCGGGGCGCGATGTGGCCTGTCACCTGTATCCGGAGTCCGCACCGGCCGGCGAGGGATCTGCATGAGCCAGTCTTCAAGTCATCTGCTCCAGCTCGATGGAGTCACCACCATCTTCGGCAACGGCGCCGGAGCAACGGTCGCCAACGATCGGGTGTCGCTCGAACTCGACGAAGCCCCGCCCCGGCTGATCAGCATCGTGGGCGAGAGTGGATCGGGCAAGACCACGGCTGCCCGCACCCTGTTGGGTCTGCAGAAGCCAACGCGCGGCAAGGCGCTGTGGCGTGGCAAGGATATCTATCACCTCAATCGCCAGGATCGCACCTCCTTCCGGCGTGAGGTGCAGGCGGTGTTCCAGGACCCGTACGGGATCTACAACCCGTTCTATCGCATCAATCGCGTGTTCGACATGACGATCAAGCAGTTCAAGCTGGCGTCATCCAAGGCCGAGCACGACGAGTTGATCGAGGACGCGCTGAAGGTGGTCAACCTGCGGCCGCCCGATGTGCTGGGACGGTATCCGCACCAATTGAGCGGTGGCGAACGGCAACGCGTGATGCTGGCCCGGGCTTACCTGATGAAACCACGGGTGATCGTGGCTGACGAAGCCATCTCCATGCTCGACGTGGCGGTGCGGGCCGTGATCATGAACATTCTGCTCGACTTCCAGGAGCAGCAGGGCATCTCAACCGTGTTCATCACCCACGACCTCTCGGCCGCGTGGTACCTCGGTGGCGACATCATGGTCATGCGCAAGGGCCAGGTCGTGGAAACGGGCGAAGTGGAGCAGGTGTTGCGTCATCCCACGCATCCTTACACCCAGTTGCTGCTCGACTCCATTCCGTCGCCCGATCCCGACCAGCGCTGGACGGCCGACACCGCCGAAATCGCCCGGCTGGAGGCCGAAGCTGGCGTCTCGGAGCAGGA
>CAZNQC010000195.1:0-7330 GCA_964574825.1 uncultured Sphaerobacteraceae bacterium
CCCGTTGATCCAGATACGCCCGGTCTCCTTGTTGTAGTACCCCTCGCCACGATTGATCGCGTCGAGCTCGGCCTGGACGTCAACCCAGGGCTCAATCATGGTGTTTCGACCCTCTGGATCGCTGTGGTCGCGTGGTCGAATATCCGTGATGCTGTGCCGCGTCGCAGGTCGGCGTGCCCGGTCACGTGGCGGCCCCTGCATGAAGCCTTGCGGTGGCTTCGGTCTCTCTTCCTCGTCCGTCAATGCCCTCGTCCCCGATACCTGGTTTTATCGATGTGCCCCGCTCGTCGGACTCATTGTGCCCGACGAAGTCTACTGACGGATTCGGGTCTGGAGGCTGAGGGGATCGCTACTCGTCGGGAGTCGATGGTGTGGCGGGTGGGGTGCCGAGGATGAGGCCAGCCGTGCGGGTGGCCTGCACATCGTCCACCACGGAGGTGCGTTCGGCGTCACGCCGTTTTCCCCGATCGGCTTCGCGGGAACTGCCGGTCGAGCAAGCGGTGAGGCCGATACTGCCCGAGATGCCGAGCAGTCCCAGCATCACCTGGCGGCGCGTAAGGTGCGTTCGATTCGAGGGGCGGGGATCGTTCTGCATGTGAATTCAGACTTCCGGATCACTCACGGTCAATTGCTCCCCGGTTTGCGATAGGCGCCAAAGGCGTCCTGATACTCCTCGGAGATTTCCCGTCCGGCCTGGTGCACGTAAATACGGGTCGTCTGCGGCGAGGCGTGGCCCAGAATGGTCTGGACCGTACTCTCGCGCACCCGGCGCCGCACCAATTCGGTGGCCAGGCCGTGCCGGAACGAGTGTGGCGTGACTTCGCTCTCGATGCCCAGCACCTTGCAGAGATCGGCCACGATGTGTTCGACGGTGCGCGGGCTGATCGCGTTACCCGGCACACCGACCTTGTCACGCCCGCTGAAGGCCGGCAATGCCCCCGCTCCCCGGGCCTCATCGCCCCGGAACCGCCAGTAGGCAACCAGGGCCTCCGCAGTCTCGTTGTCGAACAACACGGTGCGGCTCTTGCCGCCCTTGGCCCGGTAGATTCCGGCGGTGCCATGGTCCAGGTCGATGTCCCGCCGACGCAGCGCACAGAGTTCGGATACCCGCACCCCTGTCCGGAACATGAACAGGATCATCGCCTTGACCTTGAGACGCCGCAATTCGAGGTGCGGTTTCTCTTCGCGCGGGCCGCTGGTGACGAACGTCACGATTTCTTCGAGATCGTGCTGCTTCACGTCCGGTGGCGGCGGCGTGAAGCGCGGCATCATGGCGGCAATCTGCACCTTGATCTTGTCGGTCGAGAGCGTTGGATGATGGTCGTAGGCGGCAATGTAGGCACAGAACTTGCGGACTGCCGCGAGGTTGTTCTGGGCAGTGCGCATGCGGGAGACCTCTTCCGGAGTCCGGATATCGGGCGGAACCAGCAAGGCAGCAAACGAGGTCACATGGTCGGGGGTGATGGTGGTGACTGGCGCGACCTTGGCATCGATGCCTTCGTGCTGTTCGAGGTGATCGACGAACTTCCGGATCCCCTGGCGGTAGGTGGCGCGAGTACGCGGTGCCAGGCGCAGGTCACCGAAAAAGATCTCGACCGCGGCGTCGATCGTGACATCGGTAGTCGTGGCAGGTGGGGTTGACGACATGCAGTGCCTCCCGGTCAATCTGTACGTACAGAGTATACGCCAGAAGTGGTCGAAGGCTGGGGCCCAGGGAGAATGACGGTGCGGCATCAACAGGGCCGACGACCTCCGCGCCAGGCCGTGTCTGCAACGTTCCTATCCAGGCGCGGAAGGTCGGCCCGTACCCGATGACATCGCGATCACCTGATATCAACCACTATACGGAGATCGACCTCCGGTCGACGCCTCCCCATCTTTGACTCATCCCCTTTGGGGAGTGGAACCGTCGCTCAGCGTGACGATGTGTTTTGATTGGGTTTGGAGTCTGGTGAATACCCTCTCAGGGCGCAGGATCGCTCAATGAGAACGATCCAGAGGGGTGGCATACTTGCGGGCAAGTTCGGGCAACGAGCGGCTGAACTCGCCATTGGCGACGGTGCGGGTGACGCCCGCTGCCTTCGCCGCCTTGAAACCCTCGACATCCTTGTGCGGACCAAAGGCCAGGAGCGGCACGCCATACTTCACCAGATCACTGACGGCAGACCAGTCAACCGGGAAGTTGAAGTCGATGATCCCAAGATTGGCCCGCTGATCGCCATTGGTGAGGTGACGAGAGAATGTGGGGACGTCCTGGGCGATGGCCACTGCGTACCCGAGCTGGCGCAACGACGTGCGAATCCGCATGCCGAAGAAGAGGTCACGACTGAGGACCGCGACGAGACCGGCGGTTCCGGGCGTTTGGGATGAACCGGGGTCGTGCGTGGTGAGTGGAGTTCCGTCGGTCATGCGTCGTCCTGATTCCTCGGCTGCGATTCGGCAATCCGAACCATTCCGCATCGCAGTGTAGCCAGCATCTCGTATTACGTCTATCAGTCAATGCGGTAGTCCCGCACGCGGGATGGGCCTCCGGTCGATCCCAGGCTCCAATCGAGCACCGTCAGGCATCGTCGAACGCTTGTCAACCAGTGGAGGCCGGAACATCCATGGCATCGCCCCTTTCGCCAGAAGGTCTGGCCAGCGTCAGCGGTCGGCATCCCTGGCGCGTCATTCTGCTCTGGATCGTGGTGCTGGCCATCTTCGGCGGCCTGTCGGCAACACGGCTGGCGGACAGCCTGACCTCTGACATCGCCCTCTCATCCAACCCGGAATCGATCCAGGGCTTTCGCCAGCTCGAGGATTCGGGACTGGATGATGCCGCGCCACTCTCGGAGACGGTGATCATCTGGTCGACTGATGGGCGCCTGCTGGAGGACCCGGCCTTCCTGGAGCGCGTGCAGCAGGTCACCGACGAGGTCCGGCGTCTGCAGGCCACCTGGGCCGAGCAGGACGGCACCGAGGTCAACCTGGGACTCGCCCAGCTGACAGGAGTGGGCGACTATCCGCCCGTCATCTCCTACCCCGAACTGGCTGCGTTGGGTGTGCCGCAAGCCGTAGCCCTGGTGGGCGAAAACGGCACCTCGACCCTGGTGGTGGTGGGTTTGCCCTCGGACGGTGAGTCCGGTGCCCGGATGCACGAGCTGTACAAGACGGTTGATGCGCTCTCCGGCGATGGCATCGAAGTGGCGGTGATCGGCCAGCTCTCATTCCAGGAGCGATTCAGCGAGATCGCCGAGCAGGACCTGATTCGCGGCGAGTCGATCGGCATACCGATGGCGCTGATCGTGCTGGTGGTCGTGTTCGGCGCCCTCATTGCGCCAATCCTGCCGCTGGTGCTGGGCATCGTTTCGATTGTCGCGGCACTGGGTATGGTCGCCATCGCCGGCATTGTTGTTGGTGACCAGCAACTCTTTATCCAGAACATGATCACCATGCTCGGACTGGCAGTCGGGATCGATTACGCCCTGTTCATCGTGGAACGGTATCGCGAGGAACGGCACCGGGGAGCGACCGTCCAGCGGTCGATCGAGCGCGCCGGGGCGACGGCCTCGAAGGCGGTGGTCTTTTCCGGGGCGACCGTTGTGCTCTCGCTGGCCGGCGTGATGCTGATTCCGACGAACATCTTCCGATCGCTGGGACTCGGGGCGGTGCTGGTGGTGGTGGCGTCGGTGCTGGCCAGCCTGACGCTGCTGCCGGCGATGTTGAGCCTGCTGGGCGACAGGATCAACTGGCCCCGCAAGACCCAGGCACCCGAAGCTCCGCCGTCGATCGAGCAACTGGAACACGATGCCCACACCGGATTCTGGGGACGAATCACGACGATCGTGATGGCCCGCCCGGTGGTTTCGGTGGTGCTGGCGGCTGGCCTGCTGCTGGCGCTGGCGATTCCGGCCCTGCAGATGAAGGTTGGAGTCGATTCGATCAGCTCGTTACCGCCAGGTCACGCCCGTGACGGATATCAGGTCCTCGTTGAGAACTTCCCGGCCGGGGTAACCGGTCCGGTGCAGTTCGTCATCAGTGGTGAGCATGGCGCGGCCGAAACCGCCACCACGGATCTCCAGGCAGCGCTCGCCGCATCCGGTCTCTTCGCGGAAGGCAGTATCGAAGCGGCAACCTGGAGCGAGGATGGCGGCACGGCGGAATTCAGCGCAACCATGCTCGTCGATCCGTCATCGCAGGAAGCGTTCGACGTGATCGACGAGGTCCGGAACGAGATCATCCCTGCGGAGACGGGTGATGATGTCGAAGTCTGGGTGACGGGTTCGACGGCAACCAACTTCGACTTCGTGAACATCGTCGAAGCCTACACGCCGTGGGTGTTCGCCTTCGTGCTGTCCCTGAGCTTCCTGCTGCTGATGCTCGCCTTCCGCTCGCTGGTGGTGCCGTTCAAGGCGATCGTCATGAACCTGCTGTCGGTCAGCGCCACCTGGGGCATCCTCGTCCTTGTCTTTCAGAAGGGGTACCTGACCGATTTCTTCGGCTTCCAGCACACGCCGGAAATCCAGGTCTGGATCCCGATCCTGCTCTTTGCCGTCCTCTTCGGCCTGAGCATGGACTATCACGTCTTCCTGCTCTCCCGCATTCGGGAACACTTTGACCTGACGCAGCGGAACCGGGCATCAGTCGCGGTCGGCCTGCACGCCACCGCCCGGATCATCACCGGCGCGGCGCTGATCATGGTGGTGGTGTTTGGCGGGTTCGCGTCGGGGAGCCTGGTGGCGCTGCAGCAGTTGGGCTTCGGGCTGGCGGTGGCGGTCTTCCTTGATGCGACGATCGTGCGGTCGGTGCTGGTGCCGGCGAGCATGGCGCTGCTCGGGAACGCCAACTGGTACCTGCCGACGTGGTTGCACTGGTTGCCCGACCTGCGCGTGGAAGGCGATCCGCTGACAGCGGAGACAGCACCATTTCTCGACGACATTCCAGCGCCAGGCAACACAAGCGATTGACGCTTCGCACCGGGGCCGGCGCCAGCGAAGGAGGCCCATACGGCAACCAGATCGTGCATGCAAATGTACCTGCCACAGGTTGCCCAGGACCTCCCTCCTGCCTCATGGTCGGCAGAGCCTGACAGGATCGCTGACTGGTCGGGATACCCAGCTCCTGGTCAGGCAATCCAAGGTGGGATGACGCCTTCATCACTCTCGGGGGTGGTGGCGACGGCGCCGGGCAGGCCGCAGACGATGAACCGGGCGTCCGAATCCGCATGAAAGCGGCGGGAAATGCCGCCGGCGAGGCGAATGACGTCGCCCGGTTCGAGCCGATGCTCCACCGCGCCCACCTCGCACCGGACAGTGCCGCGCTCGAGATACCAGACCTGCTCGGTATCCATCGTGTGCTCCGGACCACTCGCCCCGGCGACGAACTCGACCGTCCACAGGCAGAGTTCGGAGGATTCGTTCTGGCTGGGAGAGGCAAGCGTGGTCATGGTGGCGTTGGGCGTGGCCGTCACGCGCAAGTCAGCAGCACGGAGCACAGTGATTGGGAACGGGGATGCGGAAACGCTGGTCATGGAAATCCTCTTTGGTAAAACGACGCGACATGGTCAACCATGTTGTCTATACTCTAGTCAGCGACGTGATTGTAGTCAACCTGGTTGACGAACATGGTTCGGATGAGGCATGACAAAGGACACCCCCGGTTTCGAACTCGCCTTCCTGCTGCTGGGGTCGTTCCGCCGCATGATCGACGACCTGCACGCCGAGCTGGCTGAAGCGGGATTTCCGGAAGCACGGCCCGGGCACGGGTTCGCCCTGCAGGCCATTGGCCCGGACGAGATCTCGATCTCCGACCTCAGCCGACGACTGGGCGTGACCAAGCAGGCCGCCAGCAAAACCGTGCGACACCTGGAAGAGATCGGATACGTCACTCGCAGGCCAGACCCCGCCGATGCGCGGGCAACCCTGATCGCACGGAGCGAACGCGGCGACGACATGCTGCGTGCGAGTGCCCGGATCTTCGACCGGCAACGTGACGCGTGGCGGGCGGAGCTTGGCGACGAGCAATTCGACACCGCGCTCGCCGCCCTCCGCACCATGCGGGGCGATGCCTCGATCATCGACGTTGGCGGCTGGCTGCGAGACGCTTGAGGTCAGACCTGGCAGACTTGGTTCGCCTCGCGAATTCGGGGCAACAAGGGATTCCGGAGATGGCTCGTAGCGGCGACGATCATCAGGAATATCCCGCGCCCTGATTCCACGGCCAACGGCAAAACCAATGACGATCCATCATCCGTCTTTTTGCGATGAGAATCCTATCTGGAGCAGTATGGAGGCGGTATCATAGCCACCAGCAGCCCAGACAACTGCTTCGCGTTTTGATTCGTTCGATGTGAGGACGCGCATTGGCGTCGTCACCTACCGAAAGTTGGGTGCAATGAGTCACGGTCCGATCGACCTGCTGATAGTGCGGTTTCCTGACATCAACCACCTCACCGGCGAGATCACCGACGCCCTGAAGGATCTGGTCGACAGCAACACGGTGCGGGTGCTGGACATCGTTTACGTGGTGAAGAGCACGGACGATGAATTCTCGGTGGTTGAGCTGACTGACATGGACGATGTCGTCGCCGCGGAGTTCGATGCCTTCGTGGGCGACATCGAAGCCTTCTTCTCGGAGGATGATATTGCCGCCATTGCCGAAGGCATGCCAACGAACAGTTCGGCGGCCCTCGTGCTCTATGAGAACACCTGGGCGATCAACTTCGCCGCGGCCGTGCGCAATGCCAACGGCGAAGTGCTGCTGGCCGAGCGTATTCCTCGCGCCGTGATCGAGGCGCTGGAGACCTTCGACGAAGCCTAGGCGCGCCCAACCGATGACACCGTATGTTTTGATGAAAGGACTTTCGGCATGATGCGACGACGACCAGTAGTGGTTCGACAGCGACCTGGCCTGGTGGGCACGATGGCCCGCACGGCCGTAGTGGCCGGCACGGCGACCGCAGTCAGCGGTGCCATGATCGGCAAGCAGCAGCAGAAGCAGGTTGCCGCGGCCAATGCCCAGGCTGAGGAAGTGGCAGAAGCCCAGCAGATGGCCGACATGCAGCAGCAATTGGCGGACCTGCAGGCGCAACAGGTTGCAGCCGCCGTTCCGGCCGCGGCACCGGCAGCTGCCGCCAGCAGCCCGCTGATGCAACAGTTGGAACAACTCTCGGCCATGAAGGCGCAGGGGATCCTGACCGACGAAGAGTTCACCGCCGCCAAGGCCAAGCTGCTCGCCGGATAGCTCCCCGCGAATCGTTCAACACATTCCGGAAGAACCAGGTGCGAAGGCCCCATGCAGTGCGTGGGGCCTTTGGCGTCTCGTGAGCAACTGTACCCGCTACTTGGCGACT
>CAZNQC010000196.1:0-3536 GCA_964574825.1 uncultured Sphaerobacteraceae bacterium
AGGTGTTCAGATCTGGGAGGACGGGCCGACACATTCGAGCCAGTTCGTGGAGGCACAACCGGTCGTCCGAGCTCGATAGGTCGGCCCCTACGGACACCGATCGAGCATCTACCGACGTTCGCACTCTCAACGGTGAACAGTTACGTTTCACCTTGTCCCCTGATCGGAGGCCTCCTTGCCCAATTTCGAAATCGTGTCCGACCTCCGTCCTACCGGTGACCAGCCAGAGGCCATCTCCCAGCTCATGGCGGGATTGCGGGCCGGCAACCAGATGCAGACTCTGCTGGGCGTCACTGGTTCCGGCAAAACCTTCACCATGGCCAATGTGGTGGAGCAGATCAACCGCCCCACCCTGGTGCTTGCCCACAACAAGACCCTGGCGGCCCAACTCTATTCCGAGTTCAAGGAATTCTTCCCGCGCAATGCCGTGGAGTACTTCGTCTCCTACTACGACTACTATCAGCCAGAGGCGTACGTCGCACGGACCGATACCTTCATCGAGAAGGACTCGGACATCAATGAGGAAATCGACAAACTGCGGCACGCCGCCACCCGCTCGCTCCTCACTCGTCCCGACACCCTGATCGTGGCCTCGGTTTCCTGCATCTTCGGACTCGGAACGCCGGAAGAATACGCGCAGACGACCGTTGAACTGCAAAGAGGTCAGACGGTTCGCCGCGACCGGGTCATTCGCCACCTGATCGACATTCAGTACGACCGGAACGACATGACGCTGACGCGGGCCACGTTCCGCGCGCGAGGCGACACCCTCGAAATCTATCCCGCCTACGAAGAGATCGCGGTCAGGGTCGAGTTCTTCGGTGACGAGATCGAGCGGATCTCCGACGTCGACCCGCTGACGGGAGAGATCCTCGCGGATCGTCCCGATATCGTGATCTATCCAGCACGCCACTTCGTGACCTCATCGGACAAGCTGGCGGTGGCGCTGAAAGACATCGAAGCCGAGCTCGAAGACCGGCTGAAAGTGCTCGACAGCGAGGGCAAGGTGCTGGAAGCAGCCCGGCTCAAGCAGCGAACCATGTACGACCTCGAAATGATGACCGAAACCGGCTTCTGCTCCGGCATCGAGAACTACTCCATGCACCTGTCGCGGCGGAAGTTTGGTGAACAGCCCGCCACGCTGCTCGACTACTTCCCGGGCGACTTCCTGATGATCATCGACGAATCGCACATGAGCCTGCCCCAGGTGCGAGGCATGCATGGCGGTGACCGCTCCCGCAAGGACGTGCTGGTGGAACATGGTTTCCGCCTGCCGTCGGCCCGGGAGAACCGTCCGCTTCGGTTCGACGAGTTCGAGAAGATGATGCCGCAGACCATCTTCGTCTCGGCAACACCCGGTCCCTACGAGCAGGAGCATTCCCAGCAGGTAGTCGAGCAGGTGATCCGGCCGACCGGTCTGCTCGATCCGGCCATTACCGTGCGACCGACGAAGGGGCAGATCGACGACCTGGTCGGCGAGATCAATGCCCGGATCGCGAAGGGCGAGCGTGCCCTGGTCACGACGCTTACCAAGCGGATGGCGGAAGACCTCTCTGCCTATCTCAAGGAGATGGGCATTCGCACCCATTACCTGCATAGTGAAGTCGACACCTTCGAGCGGATCGAGATCCTGCGGGACCTGCGGTTGGGTGTGCACGATGTGGTGGTTGGCATCAACCTGCTGCGGGAAGGTCTCGACCTGCCGGAAGTGTCGCTGGTAGCGATCCTGGACGCTGACAAGGAGGGATACCTCCGGTCAGAGGGCGCTCTGGTCCAGACCATTGGCCGGGCTGCTCGCCATGTCGATGGCCACGTGATCATGTACGCTGACAATGTGACGCGGTCGATGCGGGCAGCGATCGACGAAACGTATCGTCGACGCCAACTGCAGATCGAGCACAATGAAGAGCATGGCATCCAGCCGCGCGGGATCATCAAGGAGATCCGTGATCTCTCCGATCGCATGCGGTCGGTTGCCGAAGAGAGCGTCGGGTACGACACGGAGGATGCCGGACCAGGCGTGATCGCTCACATTCCACGCGACGAGCTGACCAGAATGGTCAAGGACCTCGAGTCCCAGATGAAAACGGCCGCCAAGAACCTCGAGTTCGAGAAAGCCGCGCTCCTCCGGGACCAGGTTGTGGAGCTTCGTCGCATCATCGACGTGGACCCGGTCAAGGTGTGACCCAACATTCCAAGCACCTGACGGGTTCCGGTTCCGCGAAAGGACTCGCGTTCATGAACAGCGTTGCACCCGCGCGCCGAGCGGCATGGTTGGCTCTGGCATTCGCCAGCATCATGGCCCTGCTCGGCACCTCGTTCGCCGCTGCCCAGGACTCCACCCCACCAGGGGGAGATACCGAAATCTCATCGCAGCTCCCGGCTGCCGATCTGCCATCCATGAACGAGCAGGGATTCCTGTTCGAGCTGGATTCCAGTTGGGACGGGTCGTTCGATTCGGTTCCATCCGAGGCGCCTGTTTACCGAATGGTGATGCCGACCTACGATGCCGACTCGTTCGGCAACCTGGCCGGCAAGTTCGGCATCGAGGGCGATGTCCAGGATCTCGGCGGCGGTTCGTGGGAACTTTCGTCCGACTCTGGCAGCCTCTACGCCGCCGACGGATTCACGCAGTACATCTCGACCGCCTCAGTGCCAGAAGGTGACCTGCCATCGGACGAACAGGCACTCGCCTTCGCACGGGAGTGGCTGCGCCAGACCGGCACCCTGCCGGCAGACGCGGGGCCGGGCATGGTTGTCGAACGCGTCGAGAACCCGCCGCGGATCTTCGTCGCCATCAAGCCAGTCAAGCCGGAAAACCTGCTGGCGGCCTACCCCAACATTACGATCATTCTGGGTCCGAACGCCCAGGTGCTGGAAGCGTCGTTCCGCTGGTACGACCTGCAGGTGTCCGATACCTACGCACTGCTGCCAGCCACCACTGCCTGGGAAGAGGTCTCGCAGCGACGATCGTTCCTGCAGGCCGACATTCCGAGCGACATCGCCGACCCGGGTGCGACCATTCGGGGCCGCGCAACCTACACGAACGTGATCGTGTCCTACACCACGTCCGGGTTGGTTGGTGAAAACCAGTACCTGCAACCGGTCTACATTTTCCAGGGCAATGTCCAGATCGAAGGCTCGGACCAGACCTACCGCATCCAGGCCTTTGTACCGGCCCTGATCAACAGCCAACAACCGGTCGGGTAACCTGCCGGAACATGCGATGATAGCGTTCGGCGCGGAGTTTCCGGCCGAACGCTATCGTATTGCAGCCGGGTTCCAGATCGCCCAGTCGTGGGAACTGGTTGGGGAAACTGGGCCGACATTATTGAGTCGGCCCCTACACAAGATTGGTACCCAGACTGAATTCGTGTGAGTGAGCATCCCACGATGTCACTGCGCCATCGTTCGTCCGGAGTCTGTAGGAGCCGTACCTGAATGCGTATCCTCGTCATCAATGGTCCCAACCTGAACATGCTGGGGACCAGGGAGCCGGAGAAGTACGGCACCACCACCCTCGCGTCGATCGTGGA
>CAZNQC010000196.1:3636-7244 GCA_964574825.1 uncultured Sphaerobacteraceae bacterium
GGGTTGGCATTGCAGTGGCACATCCAGCGGCTGGCCGAGGAAGCAGAAAGGTCCGGTGCATGACGATCTTCGAGGATCTGGGTGTTGATGCCATCGTCGTCTCCGGGGCCACGAATCGACGGTATTTCTCCGGCTGGTCAGCAGACGACCATGCGCCGGACCGGCCCTCCGGCGTGATGCTGATTACGCCAGACGAGAAGCTGCTGCTTTCGACATCGACCAATCTCCCCTGGGCGGCAGCCGAAGCCCTGCCCGGTGTGACGGCGATCGAGATGGTTCCGCCCTGGCCCAACGCGATCGCCACGCTGGCCAAGGTGCGCCGCGTGAAGAGTCTGGGGATTGAGGACGCCGTGCTGCCGGTTGCCTCCTACTGGGGTCTGCAAAAGGCACTGGGCGAGGAGGTCAGCCTGATGCCGGCGAGCGCGGCGCTGGATCGCCAGAGGCAAGTCAAAACACCGCGCGAGCAGGACCTGATCCGCGAGGCGCTGCGCGTCACCGATGAGGCCTTCATCGCCTCGGCTGCCGTGTTCCGGTCCGGTCTGACCGAACGGGAATTCGCCAACATCATCGAAGAGAACTTTCGCGCGCTGGGCAGCGAAGGCGTGGCGTTCGACATCATCGTCGCCTCGGGTCCGAACGCCGCCAAACCGCACCATGCGCCCGGCGACCGCGTGATTCAGGACGACGAACCGGTCATCGTGGACATGGGCGCGCGCATCGGCGGCTACTGCGGAGATCTCACTCGCACGATCTGGAGCGGACAACCAGACGAGCAACTTGGTACCATGTACCGTCTGGTGGCGAAGGCCCAGGAGGCTGCGATTGCCGCCGTGCGGGCAGGCGTTCCGGCACGGGACATCGATTCTGCTGCGCGTGAGGTGTTCGCCGCCGAGGGGCAGGACCAGTTGTTTGCCCACAGTGTGGGGCATGCCATTGGGTTACGCATCCACGAGGCGCCGTTCCTGAGCCAGCATTCCAACGATGTGCTGGAGCCCGGGAATGTCGTCACGATCGAGCCAGGACTTTACCTTCCCGATTGGGGAGGCGTCCGGATCGAGGATGTCGTGCTCGTCACCGAAGATGGCTGCGAGAACCTGACCGGAGCACCGAAACTGCTCGGGGTAGGCAATTAGCGCTGCCAGCACTCATGAACAAGGGAAAGCTGCATGATTGACACCGGCGATGTCCGCAAGGGCGTGACTCTCGACATTGATGGCAAGCTCGTCAAGGTCATCGATTTCTCGCACAACAAGCAGGGGCGCGGATCGGCCCAGTTGCGCATGTCCCTCAAGGACCTGCGGACGGGTGCCAACACCCAGCTCACCGTGATGGCGGGCACCAAGTTCCAGTCGGTGCGGCTGGAGCGGCAGCACGTCCAGTTCCTGTATCACGACGGCGAGCACTACAACTTCATGGATACCGAGAGCTTCGACCAGATCGTGCTGGACGAGGTGACGGTTGCCGACTATGCGAAGTTCTTCAAGGAGCAGGACGTGATCGACCTGCTCACCTACAATGATGAACCAATCGATATCGAACTGCCGACGTCGGTGGTACTGACGATCACCCAGACCGATCCTGGCTTCAAAGGTGACACCGCCACCGGCGGCAACAAGCCTGCGACGCTGGAAACCGGCCTTGTGGTCAACGTCCCCCTCTTCCTCAGCGAGGGCGACCAGGTCAAGGTCGACACCCGGTCGGGCGAGTACATCGAGCGTGTGGGCTAGGGGGAGCGACGGATGGAGCGGTTTGCGGGCAACTCCGTGGAAGGAACGCCAATGAGCGCAGGTTCTGACGGCCTCATTGGCACCGTTCGCGAACTCATTTCCATGATGGGCAAGGGCGGCATTTCCGAACTTGACCTGTCCACCGGCGATATCAGCATCCGGCTGCGTGGCCAATCGGCAACCGCGGTGACGGGAACCTCCCAGGCTGGGAACCCGGCACACGCCGCCAGCCCTGCCACACCAGTCGAGGAACCGGGACACGCGGTCACGGCGCCGATGATCGGCACGTTCTATGCATCGCCATCTCCCGCGGAGGCACCGTTCGTTCAGGTCGGCGACGATGTCGAAGTTGGCCAGGTCGTCGGCATCATCGAAGCCATGAAGATCATGAACGAAATCATCTCCGATCGTGCCGGTGTGGTGCTCGAAGTGATGGTCGAGAACGCCCAGCCGGTGGAGTATGGTTCACCGCTGATCCGCCTCGGAGAACAGTCGGACTCCCTGGCGTGACCTCCCAACGCATTCTCGATGTCGGTAGCCTGGCCTCGTATCTCAAGGACCTCGTCGAATCCGACGAGGTCCTTGCTGACATGTGGGTGGAAGGCGAAGTCTCGTCCTTCACGGTGGCGGCATCCGGACACGGCTATTTCACGATCAAGGATGACCGCTCGGCGATCGACTGTGTCATCTGGCGAGCTGTTCGGCAGCGCCAGTCGTTCCAACCCCGGGTTGGGGACCAGATCGTGGTGCACGGCAATGCCACGGTCTACGAGCGTACGTCGCGGCTGCAAATCAGCGCCGATGTGCTCTACCCAGCCGGGGCAGGCATCCTGCAACTGCAGCTCGAGCAACTCCGCCAGCGGCTTGAAGCCGAGGGGTTATTCGACGATGACCGCAAGCGGCCCCTGCCCCAGTTTCCGGCCCGGATCGGCGTCGTCACGTCGCCGACCGGCTCCGTCTGGCACGACATCCAGCGCGTGATCGAACGACGCTATCCGCTCGCCGAACTCGTGCTCTCCCCCGCCGCCGTGCAAGGTGAGCAGGCGCCAGGTTCTATCGTGGACGCGCTGGCCCGGTTCAACGAGTATCCAGTGGACGTCATCATCGTCGCCCGGGGTGGAGGTTCGGCGGAAGATCTCTGGGCCTTCAACGACGAGCGAATCGTGCGGGCCATCTTCGCGGCCCCGGCGCCGGTGGTTTCGGCAATCGGACACGAGACCGACACGACCCTGGCTGATTATGTTGCCGACCGGCGGGCAGCCACGCCGTCAGTAGCCGCCGAACTCGTCTCCCCTGACCTGCCTGGCATCGCCCAGGCGATCGACGATGTGCGGATGAGCATGTATGGCTCGGTGCTCCGCCTGCTCCAGCAACGTCGCGAAGTCGTGACCAGCCATCAGGTCAGACTGGGGACTCTATCCCCCGCCACGCAACTGGTGGTGATGCAGACAACCCTCGACCACGAACTGGAACGACTCGAACGGTCCATGCGTGATGTTTTCGCTGCCCGAGCCAACCAGATCGAGCGCAATCGCGCCGTGCTGGCGGCACTCGATCCCGCCCGATTGCTCAGCCGCGGGTACGCCTGGGTTTCCGCCTCGAATGGCGAGGCACGACGCGGCGTCCACGAGCTCCAGACTGGCGATACACTTTCGTTGACATTTGCCGATGGCTCGGCCGATGCCACCATCGACAGCATTCGCCAATTCGCCGCCGGGACGCACCAATGACCGACCAGATGGCCAACCTCTCGTTCGAAGACGCCCTGACGCAGTTGCAGGAGATTGTCAGCCGGCTGGAATCGGCGAACCTGTCCCTGGACCAGACGATTGAAGACTTCCAGCGAGGAACCGAACTGGCGGCGCATTGCCAGCAACTTAT
>CAZNQC010000197.1:0-7176 GCA_964574825.1 uncultured Sphaerobacteraceae bacterium
TGGACGCGGAGTGGAAGGCCCTGCGATCGGAAGTGCCGTGGCTGACCAAAGCCCCCTCGGCCTACCTGCGCGACCATGTCCGGATGTCCAGCCAGCCGATCGAGAACCCGGACAATCCGAAGCACCTGCTCCAGATGCTGGAGATGATGGATGCCGAACACCTCCTGATGTTCGCCAGCGACTACCCGCACTGGGACTTCGACTCGCCAACCCATGCCTTCCCGAAACTCCCGCCCGACCTGCACGAGCGCATCTTCTCGACCAATGCTCGCGAGTGGTACGGCTTGCCTGCCGCACCGCTGGGAGCGAGCTGACGATGGGACGGCATCTGGTGGCGCGGGTTGGGGAATTCGGTCCCGGGGATCGTCGCATTGTCGAGGCCGAAGGTCGCTCGATTGGTGTCTTCAACGTCGATGGCGACTTCTACGCGCTGCGCAACAGTTGCCCGCACCAGGCGGCTCCGCTCTGCCTTGGTTCGATCAAGGGGATGACGATGCCGAGCAAGCCTGGCGAGTACGTCTGGGCGCGGGAGGGGGAGATTCTGCGGTGTCCGTGGCACGGCTGGGAGTTCGACCTCCTGACCGGGCGGTCGATCTTCAATCCGCACCGGATGCGGGTGAAAGCCTACGACGTGACGGTGGAGCATCCCGACGACCTCGACGAGGACGAGTCGGTTGAGACCTTCGAGGTCTCGGTGGAGGATGACTGGGTCGTCCTCCACGTCTGAGGTTGGTTTTTCCGGAACGTGGGGCCGATTACCGCGCAACCGGGGTAGACCGATGCCGCCGTGGGGCCGTTCGTCGCTTCACCGAGGGGCGTCGCCGGAAGCTGGTGGTGACGGCATCCGCGGAATCGGGATGGCGGTCCACGGTTACGGTGATTTCGCCCTTGTCGCCAGTTCGGATCTCGATCGCGTCGGGGTCACCATCGTCCGCGGTAGTGATCGCAATCTCATCCTCACCGTCGTCGCCACCCAGGGCCACCAGCACCGTGTCGGTTGCCTGCGAGTCTGGCACCTGCAGACGCACCCAGAGGAACTCCACCAGCACACGGACGACGGCCAGGGTCGGCACGGCCAGGATTGCTCCGAGCGGACCCGCAATCTGCGAGCCGCCAATGACCGCGATGAAGATCAGCAACGGATGCACTCGCACGGCGGAGCCCTGAATGCGCGGTGTGATCAGGTTGCCTTCGATCTGATTGATTGCCACGTAGACGAGGCCGACGATGATCGCCATTTTCCAGGAGATGGTCAGCGCCACCAGAATGGCCGGAATCGCGCCAAGGAAGGCCCCCACGTAGGGCAGGATGGCGGTCAGCGACATCCAGACGCCGAGCACGATGGCGTAGGGGATGCCCAGCGCGAACATGGCGATTGTCGCCAGTCCCCCCTGGATCAGGATCGAGATCAGCAACCCGCCCAGGTACCGCGAAAGCGAGTCACCAATGGTGGTCCACAACTGCGTCGCATCCGGCCGGTAGGCAGGCGAAAACGAGAGGATGAACTTGGTTTTGAACCTCGGGATATCGATCAGCAGGTAGGTTGCCACGAAGATCACGCCGAAGGTGGTGATGGCGATCGAGAACGACCTCGTCAGCGCGGCCATCGCATTGTTCAGGAGTTGTTCGATGATCACCTCACCCCGGCTGAGCAGGGTGCCCTGGGCGTCCTCGATCACCACGTCGGGATGCCGTTCGATCCAGCCGCGACGGTAGAAGCTCATCAGGGTATTGCGAATTTCGGTCTCGACCGTGTCGCTGATGGCGGGCAGCTGCTGTACGAAATGCGAGATCTCGCTGATGCCATAGGGCACGAGCAGGATCAGCCCGATCACCGCAAACGCCACGGTTGATCCCACCACGGTCAGAATCGCGAGGTTGCGGGGGAGCCAGCGTTCCAGCAATCGCACCGGGAACGAAAGCACCAGCGCCACGGTTGACCCGATCAGCAACAGGCGCAGCACATTGGGCGCGAGGGAGAACAACCAGATCACCGCCAGCACGGCTGCGGCAATGATGATCAACCGCATCCGCTGACTGATGTAGATGGGCGTGGGATCGGGATCCACCGGCTCCATCGGATGGACGATGGCGTGCTGGCGCTCGTCCACCCGTGCTTCCGCATCGCTCGCGGCGGACTGGAGGCGGAATTGCTGGCTGAACGACCGGATGTGCTGCATGGAAGGGCGAATCCGAAGGGGTGCGTGCGGTGGCGGAACGGACCATCCGTTCATCACATGATACGCGAGGGGACGGCCCGTCCGACCCCGGGACAATTCCAACCAATATGATAGGAAATAAGCCTGGAATACCAAGTAGATGTATCAGAATTATACAAAGTTGCACTTTGACTTAACTCTGTGTATACTTCGTGGCAGTTACCGGGTATCCCGGTACGTTGACCAGACGATGAATGACACCAGGAGGTGACCAGATGCTTCAGGTACAGCAAGGCCAGTGCGGCATGTGCGTGCACTTCGGCGAGAACGACAAGGCTGAAGAGCCGAAGCTGATCCAGATTCGACTCAAGGGTGAAGCGCCCGATGACCTGATCGAAGCCTGTGGCCTCCCCGCCAATCAGGCTGTTGGCCTCAAGGTTTCGCCGATCAGCGGTTGCCAGGGCTTCGAAGCCGCGCCGCAAGCGTAGAGCTGGCTGCACGAGCCAACTGACACGGAACACCCCACTCGCTCAGGCGGGTGGGGTGTTTTGCGTTCATGGCAGGGTGGATCTACCAGCCCAGCATCTGCCGCAACCGTTCAGCCCGTTCCAGGCTCGTCCGTGTCCACGGTTGCACGCCGGGATGGGCCATCATTTCGTCGTAAGTGAGCCATTCCGCCCGTTCCACCTCATCCAGTGCCGGTTTCGGATTGCTGTCGTCTGTCTGCGCCAGCATCACCACATCCAGCACCGGGAACGCCTCGGTACCGAAGGTGTGTGACTCCACGTACACCACGGGGCCAGTCAGGATGAGGCCAACTTCCTCCTGCACCTCACGGCGTGCGGTCTCTTCCAGGATGTCGGTTGCCGGAATCTCGAGATCGACCTTCCCGCCAGGAAATGCGACATCTCCCGCGCCGACGGCTTCGCTGGCGGCGCGCGTTATTGCCAGGTATCGCCCCGCGCGCCAGATCACGACCTCCACATTCACGATGTACATCGGTGCTGGTCTGTCGCTGGTCATGGTCTCTCCACTTCGTCGTCGTTCGGCAGCTGTCCGCCTCAACGGTAGTTCAGGTGGTGGTGTCATCGGCCGTCCCGCCCTTGCTCCGGCCGGTTGGCCGACCGCGTGTGGTCGGCGTGGGGGCTTCCAATCGGCTGGTGGTCGCCATTGCCGAGATGGAGTCGCACACCCACCAGCATGTTCCCGATTCGACGATACAGCCGCCAGCACAGCATGCCGGGCGGATCGGTCACCGGCCCGGCCGCCAGGAGCCGGCGCTCTGTTCGACCGTGACTGCCCACGTTGATCTTCTGCGTGCTCGGTTGGGACCTGTTTCCCGATAGGACTTGACGAACCGTGGGAGCGCTTCCACAATACCTCTATCGTTTCTGGCTTGCCAGAAAATCGAAGAGACCTCGGACCCGGGACAGTGCGCAATGTTCCGACGTTCAAGGTATGCGGACGTTCGTTCTCTGATCAGGAGGATTCCCATGTCCCGTAAGTTCACGCGACGCAGTGCGTTCAAGGCTGCTGCGGTGACCACGGTTGGTCTCAGCTTCGCCGGTGCTCCAGTGCTGAACATTCGAAAAGCCAGCGCCCAGGACACCAAGCTGACCTGGATGTCCAACCAGCGCCATGACAAGGTCGTCAAGGAAAACCTGTTTGCCCGCTACGCCGACGAAACCGGCGTGCAGGTGGAAATGCAGATCTTTGCCGACGAGTATCCCGATCAGCTCAAGCTGGCCTTCGAGTCCGGCAATCCGCCCGACATGTTCAACATGAACCAGCCCCGCCAGCAGGCCGAGGCCGGGTGGTCGATCGGCATGACCGACCTGCTTCATGCCGACCCCGATCTGTTCAACTCCTTCATTCCTGGCTCGTTCCTCGAAAACCAGGGTATGTACAACGGTGAGATCTACGGTCTGCCAATGTATGCCCAAACCTTGCGCATGTACTACAACAAGAGCCTCTACGAGGCGGCCGGGCTCGACCCGAATGCCCCAGCCACCACCTACACCGAACTGCGCGAACATGCCAAGGCCATCACCGACGCCGGAACCGGTGCCTACGGGTTCATCTTCGGTGACAAGTACCCGTGGGTGTGGGACATGAACGTCCTGCGTCTTGGCGGCGGCGGCGGTGCCTATCCGTTCGAATGGAATACCGGCCAGTTCAATTTCGATCAGGATGGCTTCAAGGAAGCCATGAACATGATCCTCGGCATGAACGACGATGGGTCGCTCTTCCCCGGTGCCCACACCCTCACCGATGACGACGCCCGTCAGCAGTTCTCCATTGGCATGGCCGGCATCATCGTCGGCGGTTCCTGGAACCCGGGTGTGTTCAACGACCAGTTCGAGTCCACCGAAGACTGGGAAACGGCCTTCCTGCCATTCCCGGATGGTGGCCAGACGGGACGCATTCGCCAGTACATCGGCGACCGTTACACCATCTCCGCCCAGAGCCAGAACCAGGAAGCCGCCTGGGAGTTCCTCAAGTGGCTCTACTCCCCGGAAATCATGACCGAGATGTATGAGCTCGGCATGGGCGTGATGGCCGTTGCCGCCGCCAACACCGGCGAATCGGATGTGCGCGGGATTCCGAACCTCGCCCCAACCGACAACGACGTGATTCCGCCGCCCGAGCCGGAACTCCCGACCGTGACGCCGGACAGCGCGACCACGCTCCAGATGATCTTCGACGATCCGGATTCGATGGATTCGGCCCTCGCCGAGGCCACCACGCGCTACAACGATATCTACCAGGCAGCGATCGACGACGGCTCGCTCGACCCGGCCCAGTTCCTCGTTGCCGACTGGAACGGCATGACCTGGACTGCCGGTGGCGACAGCGCCGCCCCGGAAGCGACTCCCGCTTCCTGACATCGTTTCCGCGGGAGAACATCCTGTTCGGGTCTGGCCTTGCGCTGGACCCGAACAGTCCCCCTCTCACTGCAGCCCGCAGCCTGACCTCGGCGACGCACGAAACCGGTCTGGTTGCGACCTGACTACTGGATGGATGCATCATGGCTTCCTCACCACCCATGACCACCTCGCCCGGAAAGGACATTCCCGAAATCGTTGCGGGAAAGCGGGGCAAATCCTTCTGGCAGCGTCATGGCATGCCCTACCTCATGTGTGCCCCAACCGTGGTGCTGTTCCTGGTGTTCATGGCCTTTCCGGTCGGGTACGTGTTGTACACGTCTCTCCTGAAATGGAATGGCATCCAGAGTGTGTTGGACGCCCAGTTCGTGGGACTGGACAACTACACACGACTGGTGCAGGACTCCCTGTGGTGGCAGGCAGTCTGGAACACGATTCTCTATGCGGCGATCAAGATTCTGGTGGAACTGCCCCTGGCGCTCATCCTGGCCGTGGTGCTGAACTCCGGTATCCGTGGCGTCGTGGCCTTCCGCACCATCGGGTTTATCCCCGTGATCACCAGCATCGCCGTGGTGTCGCTGGCGTTCACCTTTTTCTTCTCGCCCCTGCCTGGTGCTCCCTTCAACACCCTGCTGATGGAGCTTGGCATCCTGGATCGCCCGATCGCCTTCCTGGGGGAACGCGCCACCGCCTTCTGGACCGTCACCGCCATCGCCATTTGGCACGATCTCGGCATCAACATGGTCTTTTTCCTGGCCGCCCTGCAAACGGTTCCTCGCGATCTCTATGACGCGGCCCAGGTCGATGGCGCCAGTGCCCGGGAACGGTTTTTGCACATCGAAGTTCCGGTCATTCGCCCGCTGACGGCAATCATCATCACGCTGTCGCTGGCCGGATCGCTCAAGGTGTTCGACTACTTTGCCGTGCTCACAGGCGGTGGTCCCGGATTCTCGACGACCACCATGGTGCTCTACATGTTCCGCTACACGTCGTTTGGCGGTGGTGGACTGGCGGGCGCCACATCGCAGCCTGAGGTTGGCTATGGCTCTGCCGTCGCCATTGGGTTGGGTCTGATCATCCTGGCGGTGGTGCTGTTCCAGCAATGGATCAACCGGCTCCAGGACAAGCGAGCGGGATGATGTCGACCGAAACCTCGCAGTTGAACCTGCGCGATCTCGATGTGGAAGTGGCGGTCGACCCGCATCGCTCCCGCAAGCAGGCCGGACGCTTCACCGGCACCATACTCAAGTACCTGCTGTTGCTGGTCTATGTCGTCATCTGCCTGTACCCGTTCGTGTGGATGATCTCGACCTCGCTTCGCGACCAGCGGTCGGTGTTTACGGCCGGCGGTTCGCTCTGGGTCAGCAATCCCAACTGGCAGAACTACGTCGATATCTGGGAATCAGCCAACATCCCCCGGGCATTTGCCAATACGATCCTGATCACGGCGGCCTGCATGGTGCTGACGATCCTCACGACCTCGATGACGTCGTACGCCCTTTCACGTTCGAACTTCCCGGGCCGCCAGGCCATTCTCTTCTGCCTGCTGATGACGCTGCTGGTGCCGGGTGAGATGCTGATCATCCCCACCTTTTACGTCAATCGGGCCTTCGGCTTCGTGGGCGATGGCAAGGCGTTGCTGGCAGTGATTCTGGTGACCGTCTCGGGTGCCCAGGCCTTCAATGTCTATCTGATGCTGGGGCACTTTCGCACGATTCCGAAAGACCTGTTCGACTCGGCGGAACTCGACGGCGAGACGTACTTTGGCACCTATTGGCGCATCGCGTTTCCGTTGATTCGCCCCGCCGTGGCCACCATCACGTTGCTCACCTTCATGGGAGTCTGGAACGCCTATCTGATTCCGCTGGTGTATCTGGCGCCGCTTCCGGAGTTCCAGACGCTCACCATCGCGCTGGTCCAATACTCCAAGCAGTTTCAGACGCTCTATCACATCATGGCGGCGGGAGCGGTCATCGGTCTCGTGCCGGTCATCCTCGTCTTCATCTTCCTCCAGCGCTTCTTCATTCGCGGCCTCACGGAGGGGGCCACGAAGGGATAGCCTTACCACGAACACTGACGGTTGGGATGGGGAGACGACGACCCCGGGTGTGGCTGGCACCCGGGGTCGTCGC
>CAZNQC010000198.1:0-4842 GCA_964574825.1 uncultured Sphaerobacteraceae bacterium
AGGTCGTCCCAGAAGGATGGGGTCATCTCGATCACATCATTGCGAGCAACCTGATCCTCAGCAATCGCGATCAACTCCCTGAGATGGTCAATCTGGTGTTCGCGTTGAACCAGAAGATCAACTGCCCGTGCGATGACTTCTTCGGCGGTGGCAAACTGACGGGTATCGATCAGGGCAGAAATATCGGACGCAGTTTTCGTTGAGATATTGATGGCTGCCATGGAATCCTCTTGTTCTTCTGTCAGGCTGCCGGGGAGAATCTGATGTCCTGACGGATGACAGATTCTCATCATAATACTCGCTTGTCTCTCCGAACGATTATGGCATCGCCATGTCTGTTCGCAGTGGCAAAGTCAGGAAGACGGTGCCCGCGATTGGGGTGTCGTAGTAGGGCGGAATGGGGACGAAACCAAGCTGGCGGTAGAGCGCCTGGGCGCCAGTCATCAAGGGCAGCGTGTCGAGCCGGAGTTGCCGGTACCCAGCCTCCCGGGCCGCCTCGATCACGGCTTCGGCCAGCTGGCGCCCGAGACCCATTCCCCGGGCAGCCGGATCCACATAGAGGCGCTTCATCTCGCAGCAACCGGCATCCGGCATGGGCCGGAGGGCCACGCAGCCCAGGGGAACCCCTTCGCCACTGTGGGCGAGCAACAACGCTCCGGCAGGCGGACCGTAGGCGCCGGGCAGTCCAGCCAGCTCGGCGGCAAACCCCTGGTAGGCCAGGTCGACCGGCAGCGAATCGGCATAGGCCTGGAACAACTCCCGGATGGCGTCGAGATCCGCGCCAGTCGTCGCCGGCCGAATGGTGATGGTTGTGTCAGACATCCGTTCGCACCCTCCGCTCTATGCCGTCGCTTCCTCTCGTTTTCGCTGGTCTGGCCCTCGCCGAAGTCGTGCCAGTATGCCAGTCTCGGGCATCCAATCCATGCTTTCCGGCGTAGGCAAGGGCAGAAGAAGACTGGACCGGACCGTGTGTCGCCCCGTTCGAGGCCATGCGGAACATGCCGGGAGTGATGAGAGGGTCCCTGTTTTGGCATATACCTATACTCGCTTGCTCAGCCGTCGCGGCCTCGTGATGGGTACCCTTGGTGCGACCGCGAGCGCCGCCGCGCTCGCCCTCCCGGTGCGTTGCCAGGGCCGGGTCTACCCCGGAGCGTCCGTGCTGGGCACCGACCTGTCGGGCCTGACGCGCGTGGAAGCCCGGTTGTTGCTGGAGCAATCGTTGGCGGCCTTCACGTCCCATGCCGTCACCTTCACGTTCGAAGACCGTTCCTGGTCGGCCAGCCTGGCGGACCTCGGCTATACGATCGAACTCGAAACGATGGTTGACGAGGCGCTGGCCCAGGGGCGGGATGCCGGAATCGTCGACCGCTACACGTCGCTTCTGGGCATGAGCGATAACCATGAGATCTCGCTGGTCACCACCAGCCAGCCCGACACCCTCCACGCATACCTGCAGTCGATCGACGCGGAAGTCAGGACCGAATCGGCAAACGCCCGGCTGGTGACATCGGCCGGAGATGTCAGCATCCTGCCTGCCCGCACCGGTCGCGAGCTGGACCTGGTTGCCCTCGAAGCGACCGTGGCCGCGGCGATACCCGGTGGGCGGCACAGCACGATTCCGCTGCAGACGCGCGACATTTCGCCGGAAATCACCGCCGAGACCCTGGCCCGCGCCGAAGGCATGGCGGTCCAACTCGTCTCCGCGCCGGTCATGTTTACCTACGACGGCGAGCAGTACCCAATCGATACCGACGACCTGGCGAGCGCGCTGGTGATCGGCCGGGACGGTTCCTCCCGGCTGGATGCCGCCCGCATTGCCGCGCGAGTTGACGCGATCGCCGCCGCTGTGGCCCTGGCTCCCCGCAACGTGATGCTGGGCTGGGACAGCGGTCTCTACCTGGTCGAGGACGATGTCGATGGGCGGGAACTCGACCGGGAGGCGTTCGCCGAAGCACTGACCTCCACGGCCCGCTCGGCCACCCGCACGGCGCCGCTGCCAGTCCAGCCCGTCCCGGCCGCAGCCCGGGCCGGCAACCTGGCCGAACTGGGTATCGAGCAGCATCTCGCCTATGGATCATCGTCGTTTGCTGGATCGTCGGAAACCCGGGCCACGAATGTCGTGGTCTCTGCCACCAACATCTCCTACAAACTGGTTGCGCCGGGCGAGGAGTTTTCGTTCAACGCGCTGCTGGGTCCAATCACGCCGGACATGGGATACGTGAGCGGGAGCATCATCCAGGGAGACTGGGCCGCCACCGATATCGGCGGCGGCGTCTGCCAGGTGTCGACCACCGTCTTCCGGGCGGCCGCCACGGCGGGATTCCAGTTCGACGAGTGGCATCCCCACAGCTGGCGGTTGGCCTTTTACGAGATCGACGGCTCCCCACCAGGGTTCGATGCGGCGATTTACCAGCCGAACTACGACGGCGAGTGGGAGAAGGATCTGCGCTTCGTCAATCCGCTCGATTCATGGCTGCTGTTGATGCTGGTGGTGGACGGCGATACCGTGCGCGCCCATTTCTACGGGCGGGATCCAGGGTGGACCATCGAGTTCGGCGAAGCTCGGGTCAGTGAGCCCAAGTCGATCCCGGCTCCGGTCGAACGCCAGAACGCGAGCCTGGCCCCGGGCGAGCGCCGCCTGGTGCAGCAAGCCCGCCCCGGCTACACGGTGCGGATTCGCCGGACCGTGACCGATCGCGATGGCAATGTGCTGGCCGATGGCGATTTTGTTTCCGACTATCGGTCCCAGCCGGAAGCCTGGGAAGTCGGCTAGAAGCACGCAACGAACGACGGCGGGAACGACCACCAGTCCCGCTATCGCTCTTGCGCCAGATCCAGTCTGCTTCCCAGTCTGTCCCGGCGCCATGAAATATAGGGACCCTCGGCTCGGCGCGGTGGTAGTGGATTGGCATGGGAGATTGCGCCGAGTCTGTAGGTCCCTTCCAGCGGCTGTCGCCAGGCAACCGATCTCGTGTCAGGCGATGTCGCGGCGGCGGAGCAGCCAGGCCGAGAGCCCCACGAACACCACCAGGTACAGGGCAAGAACGGCACCGGCCTGCGGTCCGCTGACATAGGGACCCGAGAATGCACCCGGGCCATCGGCCGCCAACTCGGCTCCACCGTTGATGGCGCGCGTCAGCGAGTAGCCGTTGGCGCGAATCATGATGTCCGCAAAGCGGGAGAGACCATCGATCTGGACGACGAATGCGCCGAGCAGGCCTTCCAGCGCCAGACCCCACAGAATGCCGATCCCGATCGCCAGCGAGGTGCCGCGGGTCAGCATTGCCAGCGCGACTCCGGCCGAAGCCCAGACCGACAGGATCAGCCAGCCGCCCAGCATCGCATCGAGCATGGTCACGACGGAGGGGAACGAGATCGTTGCGCCCTCCAGGGAGGCGATGATCGAGCTGGAAACGGCTCCCATCGCAAATGCCCCGACCACGAAGCCGACCATGGCGATGCCGAGCGTCGCCAGCTTGGCGAAGAAGATCGGGAGGCGGCCCGGTTGCTGGGTGAAGAGGGTTTTCCAGGTATTCCAGCCGTATTCGCTGCCGATCACCAGCACGCCAAGGATCAGGGCCAGCGCGCCGCCATAGAAGGGCATCCCCTCGCCGATGGTCTGGGCCAGGGCTCCCGGCAGCATTGAATCGAGGCTTTCGGCGAAGCTCATCGATCCCGTCCGATATGAGGCGTAGGGCAACACGTAGGCGAAGAGGCAGGCCACGGTCAGCCAGATGCCGAAAATGATCCAGGTCGCGCTGCGCTTGCGCATCAGGAAGAGTTCGGCGCGAAGCAGGTTCAGGAACGTCGTCATCTCACACCTCCGAGGTCAGGCCGAGGAAGACCTGTTCGAGCGAACGTTGGTCGTGGCGCAGTTCGTGCACCGCGACATCGGCGTTGACCAGGATCCGGTTGATCCAGGCCGCATCGAGCGGCACGTCGCCATCGGTCTGCAGTTCCAGGCCGTTGTGGGCAGCGAGACCGATCGTCAGGTTGGGAATGCTGGAGTCGGCCAGGGTGGAACGGGCGCGCCGCACGTCATCGACCCGCACCAGCAGCCGGTCGCGGCCCCGCAATTCGTCGACGGTGCCTTCGGCCACGATCTTGCCGCGGGCAATCACCCCCACCCGGTCGCAGACCTGCTCCACTTCGTTCATGAGGTGGCTGGAGAGCAGCACGGTGTGACCGTCATGACCCAGTTGCCGGATGAGGCGACGCATGTCGGCCATCCCGGCTGGATCGAGCCCGTTGGTCGGTTCGTCGAGGATCAGCAGGGGCGGATTCTTGAGCAGGGCGGCCGCCACCCCAAGGCGCTGCTTCATGCCCAGGGAATAGGTTTGGAACTTGTCACCAGCGCGGTCGGCCAGGTCGACCTGGGCCAGCACGGCGTCGATCCGGTCGGCTGGCGTGCCGCTGTAGCCAGCCAGGACCCGCAGATTGTCCCTCCCGGAGAGGAACGGGTAGAAAGCTGGTGTCTCGATCATGGCGCCAACCTGGCCGAGCGCGTTCGCAGGTGTCGCGCCCATCACCTCCATCGTGCCGGAGGTGGGGGCGATCAGCCCCAGCAGCATGCGCAGGGTGGTCGTCTTGCCGGCCCCGTTCGGACCGAGGAAACCATAGATCTCACCCTGCCGCACCCGGAGGTCCAACTGGTCGACGGCAACGAACTCGCCGTAGTGCTTGCTGAGGCCAACCGCCTTGATCGCGAGCGGACCGGGGACTTGCGAGGGCGGAGGAACCGCCTGCAAGTGCGGGATTGGGTATTGGGCGACCGGAAGTGCCATGGGAACACCTTTCACGACTGCTGCCTGATGATCGGGCGGACCGCGTCGATCCGTCTCT
>CAZNQC010000198.1:4942-7008 GCA_964574825.1 uncultured Sphaerobacteraceae bacterium
GCCGTCGGCGGCAATCTGCCAGGTTGGGTTGTGGGCGATCTCCCACAGCAGTCCGTTCCGGTCGCGAACGTGGGCGTGGAAGATCCCGCCGAAGGCGCTGGCCTGGGGCGGTTTGGTGACCGTGCCGCCCAGCGCGGCCAAGCGGGCGACGATCTCCTCCACCGCGGCCGGGGAATCCACGTTGTGGGAAAGGGTGAGCCCGCTCACAGCAAGTTCCGATGCGGCGACACCGGCGTCGGCCGCGAACTTGTCGGCGGCGAAAAGCCCCAGCAGCAGCCCCGGAGCGACCTGAAAGAAGAGGATTTCGTCCGGCACGTCCAGGTGTGGGGTCCAGCCCAGCCCCTCGACGTAAAACGCACGTGCCGCATCCAGGTCTGGCGTGGCAACCGTGATGAAATGAATGTTCTGCTGCACCGGTACGTCTCCTGCGTCTGTGCATCCTCCCCATGGCGGCACGCAACATGTGGCGTCACACACGAAGTGGCACACCCGGTCAAGGGAGTAGCCTCTCCATGAAGAGATCGATCAGGGCCTGCTGAAGCTTCATCGCCTGTGGCGCATGCACAGGATCGTCAATCACGTTGTGCACCTCGCCAGGATCGTGTTCCAGGTCGAAGAGCTCACGGAACTGCTCATCTCCGCGGCTGGCGATGACGAGCTTGGTCTTGCCGTCGCTCACCGCGGCGAATCCTTCCCCCTCGGCAAACACGTAGGGATAACCTCCCCGCGCGACATTGGTGGATAGCGCCATGCCGTCGACTTCGGGCGCCTGCGCACCCGCTGCATCCAGGAAGGTCGGCAACAGATCGGTCAGCATGACCTGCGCATCGGTGCGACTCGGACTGACGGCACCAGGGGAGCGAAGCAGCAGCGGCACATTGAGTACGTCCTCATAAGCCGCGTTGTGCTTCCCCCACAGCCGGTGATTGCCCAGCAACTCACCATGATCCGCGGTGAAGATCACCAGGACATCGTCACCGAAGCGGCGCTCAACGGCATCGAGCACCCTGCCGACCTGGTCATCGATCAATGCCACGTTGGCGAAGTACCGGCGGCGCAACTCGAACCAGTACTCGTCGGAATAACTCCGGGTTCCCTGACCTCTGGTCGAGCCGAAACCTTCGATGCCTGTGCCGCGCAACCCGCGCTCGCCAGCACCGTGGTAGCTGTAATGGTGAATGCGCGACGGGTCGTCAAGCTCGCCATCGACGAACGTTCCGTGCCCGACGTGATCGGGATCCACGCGATCCAGGTATTCATCAGGGGCATCAAAGGGAAAGTGTGGGCCGCTCAGCGACAGCCACAGAAAAAGGGGCGCATCACTGGTGTACGCGGTGACGTACTCGGCAGCCTTGCGTCCGGTCCACGCGTCGGGATGCCACTCGGCTGGCCCTGGAAACGCGAATACCTTCTGGAACTCGGGATTCCAGACAGCAGCCCGGTAGGCTTCGAGATACCCGGCCGCTTCGAGCTCCTGGCTGTAGTCGTCCGCAAACCAGACCGACACCTGCTTGTCATCCTGCAGGATCAGGTCGTCGATGCCGAGGCTCTGGTAGTACCGCGTGAATTCGTCATACGGCAAGGTGCGGTCGGCCCTGGTCTCACCATATGGAACGGGGGCGTAGTGACACTTGCCGATGTGCGCGGTGGTATAGCCAGCGTCCTTGAGGAGCGTATAGAGATTGGGCAGGGCGGGGTCGAGCCGGGTGTCGCGAAAGTTGCTGTAGGCGCCATGGTTGTGTGGATAGAGGCCGGTCAGGATCGAACATCGGCTTGGCATGCACCAGGGGCTGGCCGTATAGGCGCGATCGAATGTGGTCCCCGTGCGCGCGAGGTCGTCCAGATGGGGTGTCTCAACCGCCCGGCCGCCATAACATCCGAGCGCGTCCTTGCGCAGTTGGTCGGCAGTGATGAGCACGATGTGTGGCAAATCTGGCCCCCTTTGTCGGGAAATCCGGGATATCGACCAGAACCGTATCCCAATCGCGGGGCCAGTCAAGTACCCGCGTTGGCAGGTACCTGTTCAGCATTGGGTGTGGGTGAGCACCGGGCCCGACCACGGATTG
>CAZNQC010000199.1:0-6995 GCA_964574825.1 uncultured Sphaerobacteraceae bacterium
AGGCGGAGGGCCTGGCGGCGCAGCAGGTGGAAATACTGGGCGGCAGTGGTGACGTTCGCCACCCGCATCGCGTCCCGCGCCGAAAGCTGGAGGAAACGTTCGAGCCGGGCGCTGGAATGCTCCGGTCCCTGTCCTTCGTACCCGTGTGGCAGGAGCAGCACGAGCGACGGTTCCTGGCCCCACTTGGCCCGCGCCGCCGAGAGGAACTGGTCGATGATGATCTGGGCGCCGTTGGCAAAGTCGCCGAACTGCGCTTCCCACAGCACCAGCGCTTCCGGCGCGTGGACGCTGTAGCCGTATTCGAATCCGAGACAGGCATTCTCGGAGAGTGGGCTGTTGTAGACGGCAATCGAGGCCTTCGCTTCCGGCAGGTGCACCAGCGGTGCGTACTCGTCGCCCGTCTTGGCATCGTGCAGCACCAGGTGTCGCTGGCTGAAGGTGCCGCGCTGCGCGTCCTGACCCGTGAGGCGAATCGGGGTGCCGTCTTCGAGGATCGCGGCGAACGCCAGCGACTCGGCATGAGCCCAGTCAATTCGGCCCTCGGGATCATCGAGCAGGACTGACCGCTTGTCCCACGTCCGCTTCAACTTGGAATTCGGCTTGAAGTCATCCGGCACGGCGTGGATGCCAGCCTGGAGGGCGGCCAGACGATCGGGTGAGAGGGCCGTTTCGACTTCCTCGCGGGGGGTCTTCTCGGCTTCGACCTCTTCTTCGAAGACCTCTGTCCCCTCCGTAATCCCGCGCCGAATCTTGACCAGCCGGTCGAGGACCCGCTGCTCCATCGCTTTTTCGTCGTCGGCAGAGATGACGCCGGCTTCCTTCAATTCGCCTGCCAGCTTGGCTCGCACCGTCGGGTGCTTCGTGATCTTCTGGTACATCAGCGGCTGGGTGAAGGCCGGTTCGTCGCCTTCGTTGTGCCCCCAGCGCCGGTATCCCACCAAATCGATCAGGAAGTCCTTGCCAAACTCGGCCCGGTAGGCCATGGCAAAGCGGGCGGCAAAGATGCAGGCCTCGGTGTCGTCGGCATTGACGTGCAGGACCGGAATCTCGAACCCCTTGGCGAGGTCGCCCGCATAGTGGGTCGAGCGCGACTCCTGCCAGTCGGTGGTGTACCCGATCTGGTTGTTGACGATGATGTGGATGGCGCCACCCACCGAATACCCATCGAGCCCAGAGAGGTTGAGGGACTCGGCCACGACGCCCTGGCCAGGGAAGGCCGCGTCGCCGTGCAGCAGAATCGCCAGCGTCTTCTTCGGGTCCTGGGTTGGCTTGCCGGGATGGGTCCGATCGTCCTGCGCGGCGCGGGCCATACCCAGCACGACCGGGTTGACCGCTTCGAGATGGGAGGGATTCGGCGCGAGCACGACGGGCACGCGCAGCATTTCCCCGGTCTCCGGGTTCTTGGCCAGGCGAGCACCGAGGTGGTATTTCACGTCGCCGGTGCGCACTTCATTGGCGGCGTCACCAGCCGACTGCCTCGCCCCACCTTCGAAGGCGGCGATGATGGCACCGTAGGGCTTGCTCAGGATGTGGGTCAGCACGTTGAGACGGCCACGGTGAGCCATCCCCATCAGCACTTCGCGTGTACCGTCCGACGTGGCGTCATTGATGATGGCATCGAGCATCGGAATGAGGATGTCGTTGCCTTCAATGGAAAAGCGCTTCTGGCCCAGGTAGGTCTGGTGAAGGAACTTCTCGAAGCCTTCCACCTGGCTAAGCCGTTCGAGCAGCTTCTTCCGGGCCGCAGCATCGAGCGGCTGCTGGAAGCGACCGGATTCAACCGCCTCGGTCAGCCAGGCTCGCTCGGCGGCCACCTGCACGTGGTCGAAGTCAAAGCCAACCGACCTGGTGTAGGCATCGCGCAGGCGCTGAATCACCTCGGCGGCACTGCCGGCGCCGTTGGCGATCTGACCGTCGATGGCCTGGGCTGGAATCTGCTGGAGATCCTCTTCCGTAACTCCGTAGGTCTCTGGCAGGACCTCCGGCGCTCCCGGTCGCTCCGAACCGAGCGGATCGAGCTGCACGGCGAGGTGGCCGTATTCACGGATACCGTAGGCAAGATTGACCGCACCCGCGATTTTCTGGACGTCAACCGCAGGCGCCGCGACGGTGCCAGGCATGGTTGCCGCCGGGGTGCCAGGCGAACCGGAGTCAGCCGGTGGGGAGAAGGAGGCGAAGTACTGGCGTGTTGCCTCATCGACCGACGAAGGGTCGTCGAGGTACCGATCGTAGAGCTCCAGCACGTAGCCTGCGTTGGGCCCGAAGAACGCGCGTAGATCGCTCATGGTGGATTCTGTTGGCTCCCCGGCGTGACGCATGCCACAGCGCACGGTCAGCGCCATTTACGAAGATGTGTCCACCCTGCCAATGCCGTGATCGGCTGGGGCGGGGTCCGGCGTCGCGAGACCCCCATCGGGGTGTCAGACGCCTCGTCTGGGGGCGATTTCCGGACCTCTTTGTCGCTCAGGAGTCTAGCATATTGGTGTCTTAACTCGGGTCTGTTTTGGGCGGATTTACCTCGCAATCTTCGCCCGAGTGGCCAGGTTTACGGAATCCGGATGCCCTAACTGATGTTGTGATTGTTTTCACAAGGTTTGGCCCTGTCAATTTGACGACCCATTTCCCGCAGCCCGTTCGTTCCTGCAAGCTCACTTGCGAAATACCGCTCGATCAGGTGCCAACCTGCGAACGTTTCACGCCATCGACGCTGGCGGTGACACCCTGGAGGAGGATTCGCAGCAGGCGTTCGAGATCGTGGCGCTGGTCGACCGAAAGGCCCGCGAGCAGTTCGTGCTCCCGATCCAACACGGACTGCAACGCCACGATTCCCGCCGCCCGACCGGCCTCGGTTAACTGGACTTCCACCTGGCGCGAACCAGTGGCGGAATGTCGCTCGACCAGGCCAGCCGCCTCGGCCCGGGTGAGCCGCTGGGAGATGGCACCAGCCGTGACGAGACTGCGCTTCGCCAGTTCCCGCGTCGAGAGCCGGTACGGCGGCCCCGACCTGCGGAGGACCGAGAGCAGGTCGAGAATGGCCGGATCGATGCCGGCCGCGCCCAGCGTGCGCCGGCGGTCCTCGCCAAACAGCTTGGCCAGGTACCAGATGCGCGAGACGATGCCGATCGAGGCAGGATCGACTCCCTCCCCTTCGCGTTCCCAGGCCGCAATCAGATCGTCAATGGTGTCGTGCTCGGCTGCTGGCATGTTCGGATTCCCTCCCTGCTGTCCTTGACAAGCAGGAGTATCGTTCATTTAGGCCTAAATGAACGACCAGGAGGGACCAAATGACCCGTTCGGTAGTGGTGAGTGGTGGCGGAACTGGACTCGGCCGGGCGATTGCCGCGGCGTTCCGCGAGGCAGGTGACGATGTCGTCATCATCGGTCGACGCCCGGATGTCCTGGGCGAGACGGCGGCAGCGATCGGCGCCCGGGCCATACCAGCGGACCTGACTGACCCTGCCGCGATCGAAAGGCTGGTACCAGATCTGCCCGAACGGATCTCTGTTCTGGTGAACTGTGCCGGTGGAAACACCACCATCGGCGAACCCGAACCTGACTCACTGAGCGATCTGGCTGCCAGCTGGCGGCGCAACTTCGATGCGAACGTGCTGACGGCCGTTCTCCTCACCGCCGCCGTGGACGACCGCCTGGCTCCGGAAGGGGCGGTGATCTCCTTCAGCTCGGTTGCGGCCGATCGTGGTGCGGGTTCCTACGGCGCCGCCAAGGCCGCCCTTGCTGCCTGGAATGTCTCCCTGGCCCAGGACCTGGGACCGCGCGACATCACCGCCAACGTCATCGCCCCCGGGTTCATTGACGAGACCGAGTTCTTCCACGGGCGCATGACCGACGAGCGGCGCGCGACCATCGCAGCGGCAACCCATCTCAAGCGCGTGGGTCAACCGGATGACATCGCGCAGACCGTCCAGTTCCTCGCCTCCGCCGGAGCACGCTACCTCACCGGGCAGGTCATCGCCGTCAACGGCGGCTGGGTCACCACCCGCTAACCGACCACCCCGGTCGCCACCCCAAAACCCGCACATATCCTGCCACGGGCAGCAGGGCACGCGGCACAAGCCTCACCCTTCGTGCGGTCCTCAGACTGGCCAGCAACGCACAGGGAGACATAGAATGCCTCCAGAGACGTTTCGGAGGTATACCGGCATTGGGCGACCTGCACAGGCACGCGTGGTGTTTGGCATCTCTGCGAAGGCGTCACCGTGGGGTCTGTTCCAAAGATGGAAGGCTGGGGCCAGGCGGCTGCAGCCCGGAGCGTACGTGATGACCTGAGGCGAACGATCGCCCTGGAGGAAAGATCATGTCAGACCGGTATTCCTCAACACCCAGCCGCAAGCTCGTCCTGAGCGACCGTACCCTTCGCACGCTGGTCGATCGCCGGAAAATGCTCAAGGCGGCAGGCATCGGCGCCCTGGCCGGGATCGGCGCCCCATACGTGACCCTCGCCGGCGGTCCGGCCCTCTCCCGCTCCTACAAACTGGGCCTCCAGGAAGAAGAACTCTCGATCATCATCGGCACCCTCGGTGAAGCCTCGACGATCAACCCGTTCCGGGCCGGTGATTCCGAAGACGAGTGGCGCTGCAAGATCCTCTACGACGAATTCGTCCGCATCGACCCGGTCACCTACGAGCCAATTCCCGGCATCGCCTCGGAATGGACCGTCGATGACCTGACCTTCACCTTCACCGTCCGCCCGGAAGCCACCTTCTCCGACGGCACCGCGGTCACCGCGAACGACATCGCCTTCACGCTCAAGGGCATCCTGAATCCGGCCACCGGCTCACCTCGCCAGTCCAACTTCCTCGTGATCGACGGTGCGCGGGAATTCGCCGACGGCTCGGCCGACGATGTCTCCGGTATCGTGGTGGTGGACGACCAGACGATCCAGATCACCCTCGCCCAGCCCGATGCGCCCTTCCTCTTCAACCTGCGCTACGTCTGGCCGGTACCGGCCGCGGCATTGGAAGGTGAAGACCTCGCCACAACGACCTTCTTCCAGAACCCCATCGGTGCTGGCCCCTACAAGTTCGAATCCTGGACCACCGGGGCGGACTTCGTGGCCGTGGCCAACGAGCACTACTGGGAAGCGGACAAGCCAGCGATCAAGCGCGTCACCCACCGGGTCATTCCAGATTCGCAGTCGCTGGTGCTGGCCCTGCAGAACAACGAGATCGACGGGTCGAATTACCCGAACCCGGCCGGCCGCGACCTGCTGGAGCAGAATCCCGATCTCGACATCATCGTGCCGCCGTTCAACTCGGGAAATGGCTGGATTTTCAACACGCGTGACGAGGTGCTCTCCGACAAGCGCGTCCGCCAGGCGATCGCCATGTCCACCAACACCCAGCAGTTCGCCGACGACTTCCTGCTCGGCATGAGCGGACCGGCGCTCGGACCGATCGCGCCCGACTCGTGGGCGTTCGACCCGAACCTGGAGCCCATTCCCTACGATCCGGAGGCGGCCAAGGCCCTGATCGACGAAGCGGGAGCCGCCGGTGCGCAGATCGAGTTCTTCGTCAATTCGGGCAACATCTTCCGCGAAGACTGGCTGACGTTCACCCAGCAGGCGCTGCAGGAAATCGGCCTCGAGATGATCCCGAACGCCGGTGACTACGCCACCCACGTCGAAGCCGTCACCCAGAGCCAGGACTTCCAGGTCTCCGGTGTCGACTTCGCCGGTGTCACCGCCGAACCGAGCCAGCTGTGGGACCAGTTCCACTCCACCTCGTCCGGCAACTACTCCGGCCTCAGCAATCCGGACCTCGACAACCTCCTCGATGAGGCCCGGATCACGATCGACCAGGAAGAGGCGAAGGCAATCTACGCTGAAATCCAGGCCATCATCATGGACGAGGTGCCGATGCACTTCGCCTGGTACCGGCCGTTCCTGCACACGGTCAACAAGACGAAGTTCGACAACTACACGTCGAGCGGATCCTTCGGACTCTTCTACGGTCTGCAGGACTGGACCGCGGCCGAATCCTGATCGCCGTTCGCAGGCGGGAGCGTGGCAGGTCAACCTCCGCGCTCCCGTCCCAATCGGCCGATCCGATAGACCTTCGAACCCCCGGCGCGGGTGATCCCCACCCCGCCGGGAAGAGGTAACGCGCATGTCTGGGGCAATGGGCCAGTACATCCTGCGCCGGATTCTCATGCTCATTCCCCTGCTGCTCGGGTTGAGCCTGGTGATGTTCCTGCTGCTGAGATTGGCACCGGGTGATCCGGCCACGGCGATGATGTCGCCACAGGCGGCCAACAATCCTGATTACGTCGAGCAAACCCGCCGCAACCTGGGTCTCGATGAACCGATCTGGATGCAGTACGTCATCTGGCTGCGCAACCTGGCCACCGGCGATCTCGGCACGGCCTATGGCTTCAACAACAAACCGGTGCTGGATCTGATCGGCGAGCGAGCCGGGGCCACCATCCAGTTGCAGGGAGCGGCCCTGTTCATTGCCGTTGCGATTGCCGTGCCGGTTGGCATCATTTCGGCCACGAAACAGTATTCGTGGTGGGACCACTCGGTCACCGTCACCTCGTTCGTCGGTCTCGCCCTGCCGAACTTCTGGCTGGCGCTGTTGCTGCAGATCTGGCTCGGCGTGAAGCTTGGGTTGTTCCCGATCATTTCCACGGGACAGGCCAGCGAACCCTGGAGCGAGCGGTGGCGGTTCTTCGTGCTCCCCATCATTGTGCTGGCCCTGCCGAGCATCGCCTACTTTGCCCGCTTCATGCGCTCTTCGATGCTGGAAGTGATCAACCAGGACTACATGACGACCGCCCGGGCGAAGGGGCTTGCCACCCGCTCCGTGCTCTACCGGCACGGCCTGCGCAACGCATTGCTGCCGCTGGTCACCGTGATTGGCCTCCAGTTGCCGCAAATCCTGGGTGGAGCCGTGATCATCGAGCAGATTTTCGCCTGGCCGGGCCTGGGGCTGCTCGCCTGGGACGCCATCGCCAAGCGCGACTACCCCGTGATTCTC
>CAZNQC010000200.1:0-1328 GCA_964574825.1 uncultured Sphaerobacteraceae bacterium
TCGCCCCCGGGTCGAGGGATGGTTCTCTCCTTCGAGTTCAAGGAGAGCTGGAGAAGATGAAGTCAGCGTGGAGGAACGAATCCATCCACCCTGCCTGGTGCCGGTCATCCCTACACGACGAAGACGCCGTCCTTGAGGAACGGTTCGCCGTCAACCGTCACCAAACCACCCTGACGGAGGTCGGCAATCATGTCCCAGTGAATCGCCGACTTGTTGGTGGACCCGGTTTCCGGATACCCCGCGCCGACGGCCATGTGAACGGTCCCACCAATCTTCTCATCGAAGAGGATGTTCTTGGTAAAGCGCTGGATGTCGAAGTTGGTGCCGAAGGCGAACTCCCCCAGGAACCGCGCACCCGGGTCGGTGTCCAATTGCTGGTGGAGATACTCCTCGTTCTTGGCAGCCGTGGCATCGACCACCTTGCCGTCCTCGAAGCGGAGCCGGATGTCCTCAATCTGGCGGCCAGCAGTGACAACCGGAAACGAGAATCGGATGGTGCCGTTGACCGAGTCCTCGACCGGGCCAGTGAAAATCTCGCCGCTCGGGAAGTTGCGACGGCCATCGGAATTGATCCAGGTCCGGCCGGCAATCGAGAGGCGAAGGTCGATATCGGGTCCAGTCAGGTGGACCTGGTCCCGGCCGTCGAGCCAGTCGATCAGGCGCTGCTGTTCGGTGCGAAGCTCCTGCCAGGCCGCGACCGGATCATCCCGATCGAGCTTGCACGCCGCCAGCACGAAGTCGGTGTACGCCTCGGTGTCCATGTCGGCATCCTGGGCGTAGGAATCCGTTGGATAGAGCGTCAGCGTCCAATCAAGCCGACCATCGGCGGCGCGGGTCATGTACTCCTCGAAGAGCCCGCGCCGAGCAGCGGTGTATCGCCCCTGACGCGCCGGATCGACCGCCGACATCCGCTTGGTGTTGGTTTCGGCCCGAATATTGATAACGACGTCGGCCTCGGTGCGAATGAAGCGATCGACCGGCGAGATGAAGTCGAGTTGCTCGTCGCTCCCCTCCAGGAGCAGGTCGGTCAGGATCCCCTCGGCGGTCAGAAGCACGACCGGGTGGGCGCCACGACGAACGACCTCACGACTGACTTCGCGCACGAGGGCATCGGCGGCAGGCTGGGCCGAAATGGCAACCACCTGACCGGGTCGGACATCGACCGAATACCCGACGAGCGCTTTCGCCCACTTCTCCAAACGAGGATCTGCCATCGTGCTTCCCTTCGTGGTGAGGTACGAATCTGGTTCTCGCAACCCAGGCAGAGGGTGCCCGCGCCGCAGGGTCATTCTCCCACGACACCGAACCAGCACGGTGAACGACATCGT
>CAZNQC010000200.1:1428-3851 GCA_964574825.1 uncultured Sphaerobacteraceae bacterium
GTGTTGTGCCGGTGTGTCATGATGGAGATCGGCATGCGCACTCGCCGGTACCACGATCATGGCGAGGATCACCACTCGCGCGGCGTTTGCAGCAATTTCACAGTGAACGTTCAGGCCCGGCAGGATGTCGTTGCGCTCAACCACGCAGAATGGGCGAAAACTCGGAATGAAAAAGACGAACGGACACCTACCCAGGCCGGTAGCAAGCGGTTTACATTGGTTGACGGGAAGAGCCGAATGGTCGGCCTGGACTCCTGGCAGCCCGTGCCCCCGCACGCCAGGAGCGCCACGTGGGAGTGGAAGGGAGCAGTTCGGATGCTGACGCTTCGGGAAGCGCGGCTCAGGCGACGGATGTCGCAGCAATCGCTGGCAGACAGTGCCGGTGTGGCACGAGTGACGGTTTCGCAGATCGAGCTGGGGAAATCGGGCCCGCGCCCGCACATCGCCCGGCGACTGGCCGAAGCCCTCGGATTCCAGCCCTCCGAGATCGTGGAATTCAGCGCCGCTGCCCAAAGCATGCGGTTGCCGTCCCCCTCGATCCTGGCCGAGCTGGAAGGCGAAGGGCAGTCACTTTCCTGAACCAGGCTCCCGCGAGAGCCAAGACCGGAACGACCCACCGGATTTCCGGGTGGGTCGTTTTGTTTGAAGAGACTCTATCCATCTCGTTCACGAGGCCACTGGCCACACGCGTTTCAGGAGCTCCATGTCGTCGCTATGGACCAGGCTGAATCGACCCTGGGTGGCGGTGATCGCCGTCGTGGCCTGGATGGGCCTCATCTTCGGATTGTCAGCCCGCAGCACTGTCCCGATCCCGCCAGGCTTCAGCGCCCACCTCACCTCGATCGCCGGACACTTCTCGGTGTATCTGGTGCTGGCCGTACTGCTGTATTGGGCGCTGACCTTCGTGATGCAGGCTGGAACGAGCCGCTACCTGACTGCCTGGGGTCTGGCAGTGCTTTACGGCGTCAGCGACGAGTGGCACCAGTCGTTCGTACCCGGCAGAACGCCAGATGTGTTCGACATCGCCACTGATGCCGTCGGTGCCGCGGTGGGGTTGCTCATCGTCTGGTGGGTCACCAATCGGCTGGTCTCCTCGCCCCAGGCCACAACCTGACCACTACATCAGCACCGTGATTCGCGAATCTCCCCGGCGTACCAGGCGAGGGCGCGACGGTAGGTCTGGATCGAGTCGTCCCCATTCCCTTCCGCCAACAACGCCTCGAAAAGCAGATCGATGGCACCTTGCTCGTTCCCAGCGCTCACCTCGACCAGGGCAAGAAAGACTGGCAATGCCCGCACCCGCGGATAGCGGCGAATGCCCTCCTCCAGCAACGTTCGCGCCTCGTTCAACCGTCCCAGATTGCGCAAGGTGCTGCCGGCCTGGATGTAGATCCGCGGCTGATCCTCTGGCAACAATTGGTCGACCCCGAGATCGAACACCCGGCCATAGGCAACGATCGCCTCTTCGGGCCGGTCGCTGAAATCCAGCCCGCCACCATAAATGAACCAGCGCTCGGCATCGTCGGGATTGGCTTCGGCCTGCTCGCGCAAAAACCGGAGTCCAGCGTCGATGGAACCTGGATCATCGCTGTGAATGAGGCGGTCAGCTTCCTGGTCGTTCATTGCTTCGTCTCCACGAATGCTGTTCCTGCTGAACCGATCAGGGCAGGAATGATAGGTTCCAATAGGGGCGCCTGGGCCTGGCTTACCACCAGATAGGAGAGGCCGTAGGTCGCCTGACGATGGAGGATCTGCGCGACGATCTCGTCGTCGGTGCCGATCAGGAAGGCCGGCATCGCGAGCACATCGGCTATGGCGACATCCTCCCAGCCCCGCTGGGCGATGATCTCACGGGCACCAGTCTCCCGGTCGGAGCAGGGATGGATGGTCACCGTGGTGCTCAGTTCAAGCTGGTCGAAGCGGCTACCGGCTACCCGGGCGATCACATCCAGTTTGCGCTCAACCGTTTCCGCCAGCCAGTTGGTGGGATCGGCAACAACCGAGCCGTTCGTTGTGCTGACGGTCTGGAGACCGACGATATCGGCCTTTCGCGCGGCGAGGGACAGCATGCGGTCGCCGGAGCCCGCAATCAGGATCGGCAGGCTGGCCCCCTGGGTGGGAACCGGGTACGAGGCGAAATCTTCCACCTGGTAGAAGTCACCCTGGAATGAGACCGGTTCGCCGGAGAACAGGAGACGCTGGAGGCGAACGGATTCCGCCAGGCGGCTCACCCGCACGCCAGGCCGGTCGAACGGAATTCCGAGCGGATCGTATTCGGCGCGGAGAAAACCGGCGCCCAGACCAAGTTCGACCCGGCCCCCGGAGACCTGGTCGATGGTGGCGATCTCCTTGGCCAGCTGGACTGGTGGCCGGACGTCGTTGGCGATCACCAATGTGCCAATGCGCAACCTGGTGGTCGCCAT
>CAZNQC010000200.1:3951-6983 GCA_964574825.1 uncultured Sphaerobacteraceae bacterium
CCACCAGTTCGCTCGCTACGCCAATTCCGGGAGCCAGCCTTCGTTGGCGGCGAGGAGTTCGTCGACCATCGAGCGAATCTGGTCGAGTGTGCAGACCGCGGCGGTCAGTGGGTCAAGCATCACGGCGTGGTAGACGTGGTCCTTTTTCCCCTCCAGCGCGGCGAGCACGGCCAGACGCTGGACATTGATGTTGGTCTCGTTGACGGCGGCGCACTGCGGCGGCAAGGCTCCGAAGTGGGTCGGCTGGATGCCATTGCGGTCAACCAGGCAAGCCACTTCGACGCAGGCGTCGGGTGAGAGATTGTCGATCAGGCCGTCGTTCATCACGTTGCCGTAGATGACGGTTGGGGTGCCGGTTTCCATCGCGTTGACGATCCAGGCGCCGTACTCCAGCGATGGCTTCAGTTCCGCGAGCAGACTGTCGATCAGGGTGCGATCACGCTGCCGCTCGGCATTGCGGGAGCGGACATCTTCGAAGTTCCAGCGCAGGGGTTCGAAATGGTCGATCAGCGCGTCATTCTTGCGGAAGTACGGCAGGTACTCGCTGGCGTGCGGGCTCGATTCGGTATGGAAGTAGCCGAATGCGTTCATGATGGTGGTGCGGACACGTTCGCCGCCCCAGGTGCCCCGGTCGCGGATGTTCTGCTCGATGTACTTCTCGTTGAGCACATTCCGGATCGCCGGATAGAGGTCACGATCGCCCTCCCGGAACTCCGTGAACCACGCCTGATGGTTGATTCCACCGCAGCGAAAGACGACGTTGTCGTAGTCAGCATCAACGAAATCAGCCAGCATGCGGGAGGTTCCCTGGACACTGTGGCAGAGGCCGACGGTGTCGATGCCGAGGGCGCTGAGGTACCAGATGTTCATCGCCATCGGGTTGGCGTAGTTGATCAGCAGGGCGTTCGGGCAGACCTCGTGCATGTCGGCGGCGATGGCGGCCAGCGGCGGAACGTTGCGCAGGAAGCGGAAGACACCGCCCGGTCCGAGGGTGTCGCCAATCCGCTGGTCGACTCCGTACTTGCGGGGGATCTCCATGTCGTGGCGGTAGATATCCATGCCGCCAACCATGAAGGTGACGATGACGTAGTCAGCATCGGTAAGCGCGGCGCGGCGGTCGGTGGTGGCTTCGACGGTGGCCGGGAAGCTGTGGGCGGCGATCAGTTCGCTGGCCTCATCGGCGGTGTGCTGGGCGCGACCCAGGTCGAGGTCCATCAGCGCGTAGTGGCCGCCCTGGAGGGCCGGGAAGGAGAGGAGATCGCCCATCAGCCGCAGCGGGAAGACGACCCCGCCGGCACCGATGATGGCGATTTTGGGGACGCGGGTGGACGAAACGGGTGCGGTCGATGTTTCTGAGACGGTGGTGACCATGTGAGGGTGTCCTTTCTGGGTTCAGGAATCGACGTTGGATGGACGAGTGCCGAAGAGACGCAGCTACGGTGGATGCGCTTCGCGCGAGGACACTTCACTCCGTTCAGAGTGACGACAACTTCCCCGTATTGGCCCAGGTGGGGAGCCAGGGGGCTTCGGCGGCGAACATTTCGTCGGTCATGGCACGGATCTGGTCAAGGGTGAGCAAGGCCCCGGTGAGAGGGTCGAGCATGATGGCGTGATAGACGTGTTCCCGATTCTCCTCCAGGGCGGCGAGGACCGCCAGACCCTGGACATTGATGTTGGTCTGGTTGACGGCTGCGCACTGGGCGGGCAGGTCGCCGAAGCGGGTTGGCTGGACACCGTTACGATCGACCAGGCAGGCGACCTCGACGCAGCAGCCTTCGGGCAGGTTGTCGATCAGGGCCTGGTTCGGCACGTTGCCGTAGATCACACACGGTTCGCCGGTCTCCATCGCGTTGACGATCATCGCACCGTACTCGACGGATGGTTTCAACTCGGCCTTGAGTTCGGCGAGGAGTTTCTGATCGGAGTCCTCGGCAACGCGGGCCGATGAAAGCTCGAAGTAGTCCCACCGTTGCGGGATGAACGCGTCGACCCGGTCGGCGTCCTTGCGGAACCAGGGGACGTATTCGCTGGCGTGATGGCTGGACTCGGTGTGGAAGTACCCAAAGGCAGCCATGATGGAGGTCCGGACCTGCTCGGAACCACCTTCGTAGTCGGAGTCGCCGCGGTCGGCATCGCTGTGGTCCCCGCTGTCGACGGCAAGGTTGGCCGAGGCGGTGCCAACCAGGTGGCGGTTCGCCATCACTTCACGCAATCGAGGATAGAGATCTTCGTCACCACGGCGGAAACTGGTGAACCAGGCCTGGTGGTTGATACCACCGCAGGTGAAGGCGATTTCCTCGTAGGGAACACCGAGGTGCCGGGCGAGCATACGGGAGGTGCCCTGGACCGAATGGCAGAGACCGACGACCTTGACTCCCAGTTCGGCCAGGAGCCAGCAGTTCATGGCCATGGGGTTGGCATAGTTGATCAGGGTGGCATCAGGGCAGAGTTCGCGCATGTCCTGCGCGATCTGGATGTAGGCCGGGGCCGAGCGGAGAAAACGGAAGACCCCACCCGGGCCGAGCGTGTCGCCGACTGGTTGGTCGAGCCCATACTTGCGAGGAATTTCGACATCGGGGGCGTAGGCTTCGACCCCGCCGACCTGGAAGGTGACGATGACGTAGTCAGCGCCGTCGAGTGCCGCGCGCTGGTCGTCAGTGGCGGTGATGGTGGCCGGGAAGCCATAGTGGGCGGCCAAATCCCGGGCGGCGGTGGCGGTGCGTTCGGCCCGATCGAGCGACAGATCCATCAGCGCATATTCGGCGTCACGAAGTGCCTCGAACGAGAGCAGGTCGCCCATCAGGCGCAGGGGAAACACGACGCCGCCCGCTCCGATCATTGCGATTTTTGGTTGCCTGGTCATGTTGGGCCTTCCTGATTCTGAAACGGAGCTGACGATCTTCGATGGCGGCGACCATGGTCTCTCTCCGCTCCCGGTGTTTTCGTTCCGCGGTAATTCTTTAATTCGGTAATTCGAGAATCGTTGATTCCATGGGCCGTTTGGACCTGATTTAGCGCGGAATTACCGCGAT